>NZ_JBFAHX010000002.1:0-357293 GCF_040654435.1 Streptomyces sp. NPDC050703 | reverse complement strand
CTGCGGCCCTACACCAGCAACACAGAGCGGACCGCAGCCCTGGCAGACTTCCTCCACACCTACAACCACCACCGCTGCCACACCGCACTCGGCGGACACCCGCCCATCAACCGCGTCAACAACCCTGCGGGTCAATACAACTAGGGCGTGTTGCGAAAGTGGCGTCGTCCGCCCGGAGGGCGGGTCCGGCGGCGTCTGGTGCGTGCGATCGCACGGCGGAGGGTCGCCCCGATACTGGTGGTATCGGGGTGATCCCGACAACGCCGCGCGTGTGCGTGCCAGGCGCCGCCGGACAGACGGGACTTTCGAAACACGCCCGAGGGCGGGTAGCGAAAGTCCCGCCTGTCCGGCGTCCGGGCGGACGACGCCACTCCCGGAACACGCCCTGGCCGCCGGCGCCGACGGACCGCGCCCGGGGGCCCGCCCGGACGTGGACGACCGCCCCGTCCACCCGCCCCGCCACCCGGTACCCCTCGGCGAGCACGCGCCCCAGGGAGGGCACGCGGTCGGGGCCGTACGGCTTGCCCCGGGAGTCGTCGACGATCAGGGCGGGCGGGTGGCGGCGCAGTTCCTCGCGGAAGACGGGCCAGGCGCCCGGGACGGCGTACTTCTCGCCCACCCGGGGGCCGTCACGGCCGCCGCTGTAGTTGGTGAGCAGTCCGGCCGTGAGGTAGCGGGTCGCGGGGGTGCGGTCGGCCAGCCAGTACGTCTCGGGGTGTATCCCCCAGACGAGGACCCGCTCCCCGGGGGAGGTCCGCTCCCGCACCGCGTCCGCGAGCCGCCCCGCGTGCGCGAGGTCGGGGCGCGGCGCGAGCAGCCCCCAGGCCAGGAACACCGCGCACGAGCAGCCGGTGGCGACGAGCGCCCCCGCCGCCCGTGCGGGCGGCAGGCACCGCAGCGCGGCCGTGCCGAGCAGGGCCAGTGGCGGCATCAGCTGCAGGTAGTAGTGGCCGAAGAAGTGGAATCCGAGCAGGACCGCGGCCGCCGCCGACGCGAGCCACAGCCACAGGTCGCCCCGGGCCGCCCGCGGCGCGCGCAGCACGGCGGGGGCGATGCCCGCGCAGGCCACCGCGAGGAGCAGGGCGTTGACCAGGCCCCGGGCGAGCACGTGGAGTTCGGAGCCGGCGAACGTGGCGTACGCGCCCGAGCCCGTCACCGTCCAGAAGACGAAGCCCCGGGGAGTCGTGAGCAGGGCCGCCGCGAGGACCGGAACGCACAGCCCGGCGGCGAGCCGCGCCACGTCCCGCCGGGAGCCGCCGCGCCGCCAGAGCAGCCACGCCACCGGCAGGAGCACCGCCGCCCCCGTCTGCTTGGCGAGGAACGCGCAGGCCACCGCCGTGCCGGCCGCGCCCCACCGGCGGCGGTCGGCGCACCACATGGCGGCGGCCGTGCCCGGCAGCGTGAAGATCTCGAAGGTGGCCGCCTGGGTGTCCTCCGGATTGAGGCCGATCGAGATGAGGAGGTACACGACGCCCGCCGTGCGCCCGGCGCGGTCCCCCCAGCGGCGCCGCGCCAGCGAGGCCAGGAGCACCGCCGTCAGGAGCTGCGCGGCGGCGGCGAGCACCTTCGGCGCGAGCAGCGAGGAGTCGCCGAAGAGCGCGAGGGACCCCGCGTACAGCCAGGGGACGAGCGGCGGCTTGCGGTCGACGACCGTCTCGTAGAGCGTGCCGCCCTGCGCCAGCATCCGCGCCTGTACGGCGAGGTAGCCCTCGTCGGGGCTCCACAGCAGCCGGCGGAAGGAGGGCAGCCGGGTCACGCAGACCAGGGCGGCGAGCAGCGGGAGCAGCCGCGCCCAGTAGGCGCCCCGGCCAGGCGCGTGCGCGGCGGGCGGGCGTGCGGGACGTAAGGAGGTGGCGGGCGGCGCGGGCGTGCGGGGCAAGTCCCGCTACCGCCCGTCGCCGGTGTGCAGGCGGCTGTGCGAGCGCCCGTAGGCGAAGTAGACGACGATGCCGAGGACCATCCAGACGCCGAACCGCACCCACGTCTCCGCGGGCAGGTTGAGCATCAGCCACAGCGAGGCGAGGACGGACAGGACAGGGACGAACGGCACGAGCGGGGTGCGGAAGGCGCGCGGCAGGTCGGGGCGCTGCCTGCGGAGCAGGATGACGCCGAGGGCGACGACGACAAAGGCGAAGAGCGTGCCGATGTTGACCAGTTCGGCCAGTTCGTCGATGGAGGTGAAGCCGGCGACGACGGCCACGACCAGGCCGAGCAGGACCGTCGAGCGGTAGGGCGTGCCGAACTTCGGGTGCACCTTGGAGAAGGACTTCGGCAGCAGTCCGTCGCGGCTCATCGCGAAGAAGACACGGGTCTGGCCGAGCAGCAGGATCATGCAGACCGAGGTGAGGCCGACGGCCGCGCCGAAGCTGATGAGCCCCGCCCAGAAGGGGTGCCCGACGGCCTTGAAGGCGTCCGCGAGGGGCGCGTCGGTGGAGAGTTCGCTGTACTTCTGCATGCCGGTGACGACGACGGACACGGCGACGTACAGGAGCGTGCAGATGAGGAGCGAGCCGAGGATGCCGCGGGGGACGTCGCGCTGCGGGTTGCGGGTCTCCTCGGCGGCGGTGGCGACGATGTCGAAGCCGATGAACGCGAAGAACACCACGGCCGCGGCGGTGAAGACGCCCATCACGCCGAAGTGCGAGGGGGTGAAGCCGAAGAGGAGCTGGGCCAGCGGGGCGCTCATGCCGCCGCTGCCCTCGCTCGGCTCGGACGGCGGGAGGAACGGGTCGTAGTGGGACCCGGTGACGAAGAGGGCGCCGACGATGACGACCAGGAGCACCACGGTGACCTTGACGGCGACGATGACGTTGGTGACGCGCGAGGAGAGCTTCATCCCCGCGACCAGGATGCCGGTCAGGACGAGTACGAGGAGACTGGCCAGCAGGTCGAAGCCGAACGTCCCCCCGTGCGTCCCGCTCAGCGCCTGCGGCAGGTGCACGCCCGCGCTGTCCAGGAGCGAGCGCAGATAGCCCGACCAGCCGACCGCGACCACCGCGCAGCCGAGCGCCAGCTCCAGGATCAGGTCCCAGCCGATGATCCAGGCGGGGAACTCCCCGAGGGAGGCGTACGAGAAGGTGTACGCGGAGCCCGCCACCGGCACCGTCGAGGCGAACTCGGCGTAGCAGAGCGCCGCGAGCGCGCAGACGAGCCCGGCGAGGACGAAGGCCAGGGCCACCGAGGGGCCCGCCGTCTCCTTGGCGATCTTTCCGGTCAGGACGAAGATGCCGGTGCCGATGATGACACCGACGCCGAAGACCGTGAGGTCGAGGGCGGACAGCGACTTCTTGAGCGCGTGTTCCGGCTCCTCGGTGTCCCTGATGGACTGCTCGACGCTCTTCGTCCTGAAGAGGGTGCTGCTCACGGGCGTACCTCCCACGCTTGTCGTCCCCGACATGATCGAGAGAGCTTCTGCCCCGTACGCTCCGGCGCGGTCCCGTTCACGCGAATGGGCCGGTCCCACCACCCGTACAGGGTGTCGGGACCGGCCCATCGGCCGAACGCCTCGACGTCAGTCGCGGGCGGGCTCAACGGAGTCCACGCCGGTGGTCGAACGCTCGTACTTGCCGTCCAGCTTGGCGACGAGTCCGGTGACCTGGCGGGCGATGTCCGGCGCCGTCAGGCCGATCTCGGCCAGGATCTCCTTGCGCGACGCGTGGTCGAGGAAGCGCGGCGGGATGCCGAAGTCCCGCAGCGGCACGTCCACGCCGGCGTCCCGCAGCGCCTGGGCGATGGCGGAGCCGACGCCGCCCGCGCGGGAGTTGTCCTCGACGGTGACGACGACGCGGTGCCGGTCGGCCAGCGGCGCCATCGCCTCGTCGACCGGCTTGACCCAGCGCGGGTCGACCACGGTCGTGGTGATGCCCTGCTTGTCGAGCAGGTCCGCGATCTCCAGGCACATCGGGGCCAGCGCGCCCACGGAGACGAGGAGCACGTCGGGGCGGTCGCTGCCCGCCTCGCGGAGCACGTCCATCGAGCCGACCGTGCCGACGGCCTTGACGGCCGGGCCGACCGCGCCCTTGGAGTAGCGCACGACGGTCGGGGCGTCGTCGACGTCGACGGCCTCGCGGAGCTGGAGGCGGACCTGGTCGGCGTCGCGCGGGGCGGCGATCCGCACACCGGGCACGCACTGCAGGATCGACATGTCCCACATGCCGTTGTGCGAGGCGCCGTCGGTGCCGGTGACGCCCGCGCGGTCGAGGACGAAGGTGACGCCGCACTTGTGCAGGGCCACGTCCATCAGGAGCTGGTCGAAGGCGCGGTTGAGGAAGGTCGCGTAGACCGCGAAGACGGGGTGCAGGCCGCCGGTGGCGAGGCCCGCCGCCGACACGGCCGCGTGCTGCTCGGCGATGCCGACGTCGTAGACGCGGTCGGGGAACTCGTCGGCGAACCTCTTCAGGCCCACCGGCTGGAGCATGGCCGCGGTGATGGCGACGATGTCGTCGCGCTCACGGGCCAGCTTGACCATCTCCTCGCCGAACACGGACGTCCAGTCCATGCCGGAGGCGGCGATGGGCAGGCCGGTGTCGGGGTGGATCGGGCCGATGCCGTGGAAGTGGTCGGCCTCGTCCTCCTCCGCGGGCTGGTAGCCCCGGCCCTTCTCGGTGAGGCAGTGCACGATGACCGGGCCGCCGAAGCGCTTGGCGCGCGTCAGGGCGGACTCCAGGGCCTCGATGTCGTGGCCGTCGATCGGGCCCACGTACTTCAGGCCGAGGTCCTCGAACATGCCCTGCGGGGCGATGAAGTCCTTCAGGCCCTTCTTGGCGCCGTGCAGCGTTTCGTAGAGCGGCCTGCCGACGACCGGCGTCCGCTCCAGGATGTCCTTGCCGCGGGCCAGGAAGCGCTCGTAGCCGTCGGTCGTGCGCAGGGTCGCCAGGTGGTTGGCGAGGCCGCCGATCGTGGGCGCGTAGGATCGCTCGTTGTCGTTGACGACGATCACCAGGGGGCGGTCCTTGGCGGCGGCGATGTTGTTCAGCGCCTCCCAGGCCATGCCGCCGGTGAGCGCGCCGTCACCGATGACCGCGACGACATGGTCGTCCTTGCGGCGCACCTCGTTCGCCTTGGCCAGGCCGTCGGCCCAGCCGAGGACCGTGGAGGCGTGGCTGTTCTCGATCACGTCGTGCTCGGACTCGGCGCGCGAGGGGTAGCCGGACAGGCCGCCCTTGCTGCGCAGCCCGTCGAAGTCCTGGCGGCCGGTGAGCAGCTTGTGCACGTAGCTCTGGTGGCCGGTGTCGAAGAGGACCTTGTCCTTGGGCGAGTCGAAGACGCGGTGCAGGGCGATCGTGAGCTCGACCACCCCCAGGTTGGGGCCGAGGTGGCCACCGGTCTTCGCGACCGCTTCGACGAGGAAGCTGCGGATCTCTCCGGCCAGCTGGTTCAGCTCCTCGGGACTGAGCCGGTCCAGATCGCGCGGTCCCGTGATGCGGTTCAGCAGCGGCACCCGTGCCTCCTTGCTAGAGCTGAGATGTGCTGTTCGAGCGTTGGCGGGACCCCCGAGTCTAATGTTCCGCCGCGGGCCCCGGCGTCCGGGAGGTGGGTTCCCGGTCACTCGGACAGGCGAAATCCCCGCGCCCGTGGAGGGACGCGGGGATCAGCGCCCCGGCAGGAGGGGCTAGGCCCGCCCTGCGGACTTCTGGGTACGCCGCGAGACGGAGTCGATGACCACCGCGGCGAGCAGCACCGCACCGGTGATCATGTACTGGATCTCACTCGCCATGCCGAGCAGGTTGAGCCCCTGCTGGATGGACTGGATCACCAGCATGCCCAGCAGCGCGGACCACACCTTGCCCCGGCCGCCGAAGAGGCTCGTACCGCCGATGACGGCGGCGGCGATGACCATCATCAGCGTGTTGCCGCCGCCGAGGCTCTTCGTGGCGCCACCGGAGAGGCTGGCGATGAAGAGGCCGCCGAAGGCCGCGAGCATGCCGGAGATGGCGAAGACGGTGATGCGGATGCGGTCGACGTTGATGCCCGCGCGCCGCGCCGCCTCGGCGTTGCCGCCGACCGCGAAGACCTGGCGCCCGAAGGTGGTGCGCCGCGCGACGAAGTCCGCGATCACCAGGACGGCGAGGAAGAGGACCAGCGCCAGCGGGAGGCCGCGCGCGCCGGAGGGCTCGTTCAGCTCGTACGCGGCGCCGCCCGCGAGGACGGCGACGACGGCCGTGCGGAGCACGATCTCGCTGACCGGGCGCGAGGGCAGCCCGGCGGTCTTGCGGCGCTTGGCGTCGAGCAGCAGGGAACCCGCGTACGCGAGGATCGCGACGGCGGCCAGACCGTACGCGGCGCCCTTCTCGGCGAAGAAGTGGCCGGTCAGGTCCTCGACGACACTGCCCTCAGGGGTGTTGATGCTCCCCTCGCCGCCCATGAGCCAGATCTGCAGGCCGCTCCAGCCGAGGAAGCCGGCCAGGGTGACCACGAAGGCGGGCACGCCGATCTTGGCGAAGAAGAAGCCGTGGACGGCGCCGATGACCATGCCGGAGGCGATGGCGATGAGCACCGCGAGCCAGTCGTTCAGGCCGTGGGTGACGCTCAGCACGGCCCAGACCGCCGCGCCCATGCCGGCCACCGAGCCGACCGAGAGGTCGATCTCGCCGAGCAGCAGGACGAAGACGATGCCGACGGCCATGATGCCGAGGCCGGAGGTGAAGACCGCGATGTTCGCGAGGCTGCTCGCGTCCAGGAAGTGGTCGTTCTTCAGCTGGAAGATGATCGCGATGACGATCAGACCGACGACGACGGGCAGCGAGCCGAGCTCACCGCCGCGCAGCTTCCGCTTGAACTCGGTCAGGTAGCCGGCGAGGCCCTCCTCGCGCACGAGCAGGCGCGGGTCGACGGCGGGGACGGGGGCGGCCGAGGCGGGCGCTTCGGTCGCCGAGTCCTTGCGGGGGGTCTTGGCGAGGTCGCTCACTTCGCGTCCTCCTTCGGTGCCGTGGCCGTGCGCGCCTTGCGGCGGGTCACGGCGTTGTCCGTGGCGCCCGTGATGGCGGCGATGATCTCTTCGTTGGTGGTGTCCGCGACGGAGAAGGTTCCGTTGTTGCGGCCGAGCCGCAGCACGGCGACCTTGTCCGCGACGGCCTTCACGTCGGCCATGTTGTGGCTGATGAGGATCACGCCGTGGCCGCGCTCGCGCAGCCGCTCCACCAGGTCGAGGACCTGGGCGGTCTGCTCGACGCCGAGGGCGGCGGTGGGCTCGTCGAGGATGACGACCTTGGGGTCGCCGACCAGCGCGCGGGCGATGGCGACGACCTGGCGCTGACCGCCGGAGAGCGCCGCGACCGGGATGCGGACGCTGGGGATGCGGATGGAGAGCGTGTCGAGGAGTTCCCTGGCCCGCTTCTCCATCTTGATCTCGTCGAGGACGGAGGCGCTCTTCAGCTCGCTGCCGAGGAAGAGGTTGGCGACGACGTCGAGGTTGTCGCAGAGGGCGAGGTCCTGGTAGACGGTGGCCACGCCGAGGTTCTGGGCGTCGTGCGGCCGGCCGATGCGGACGCTCCTGCCCTCCCACTCGATGGTGCCGTCGTCGATCGGGTGGACGCCCGAGATCGTCTTGACGAGCGTGGACTTTCCGGCGCCGTTGTCGCCGACGAGGGCGACCACCTCACCGGTGTGGATTTCGAGGTCAACGTCCGTGAGCGCCTGGACGGCGCCGAACCGCTTGGAGACCCCGCGCAACGCCAGCACGGGCGTAGCGGACACGTGAATCATCTCCTTCGCCGCCTGACCGGCGGGGATGGTGGTGCAGCAAGAGCTGTGCGGAACAAGGTGCGGTACGCACAGGGAGCTGTGCGAGAGGGGAGTCCGGTGCCCGCCCCCCGGCTGCGGGGCGGTGTGTTCGGGACGGGCACCGGACCGGTACCGATGGCCTGCGGGGCACGTGGTGCCCGCGGCGTCCGCGGCTACTTGATGCCCGCGGCGGCGCACGCCTTCTTGTACTGGGCGGTGCAGATCTCGCTGACCTTGTAGACCTTGTCCTTGACGATCGTGTCGGCGACCTCGTCCTTGGTGATCGCCTGGGCGTCGTACAGCTTCGCGGGGATGCCCTTGAAGTCGCCGCTGAGGGAGTCGACCTTGCGGTCCACGATCGAGTCGATGCTCTTGCCCTTGAGCAGGTTCACCGCGATCTCGGCGGTGGTCTCCGCCTCCGGCTTGATCTGCTTGTAGATCGTGTAGTCCTGGTCGCCGCTCAGCAGGCGCTGGACGCCCGCGAGCTCGGCGTCCTGGCCGCCGACCGGGACGTCGATGCCGCGCTGCTTGAGGGCGGTGATCGCGCCGCCCGCCATGCCGTCGTTGGCGGCGTAGACGCCCTGGATGCCGTCCTTGCCGAGCTTGTCGATCGCGGAGGACATCTTCTTGTTCGCCTCGTCGGGCGACCAGTCCGGGATGTCCTGCTCGTACGCGATCTTCTTGACCTGCTTGTCGAGCACCGAGTGGGCGCCCTTCTTGAAGAAGGGGGCGTTCGGGTCGGTCGGCGAGCCGTTGATCATGACGATGTTGGCGTCCTTGGCGTCGGAGCCGAGCGCCTTGACCATGGCCCCGCCCTGCAGGCGGCCGATCTTCTCGTTGTCGTAGCTCACGTACGCGGCGAGCGGGCCCTCGGCGAGGCGGTCGTACGCGACGACCTTGACGCCCTGCTTCTCGGCCTGCTTGACCCACGACTTGGTCGACTTGTAGTCCACCGCGTCGAGGATGATCACCTTGACGCCCTGGGTGACCAGCGCCTCGAACTGCTTCTTCTGCGTCTCGATGTCCTGAGCCGCGTTGTTGTACTTGACCTCGCAGTCCGAGCAGAGTTCCTCGATCTTCGCCTCCATGATGGGGCGGTCGAAGGTCTCGTAGCGCGTGGTCTTGTTCTCGGGGAGCAGGAGACCGATGGTCTTGCCGTCGCCGGCGTCGCTGCCCTTGTCGTCACCGTCTCCGGCCTTGCCGCAGGCGGTCATGGCCAGTGCCATCGAAACCGCCGCGGTGCCTATGACGACGCGACGCGTCATTGCGTTCATGTGGGGTGCCTCCCTGACGAGGCCGCGTCGTTGCGGCCGAGGTGGCTCGAAGTCAACTCGGCCGCCACACCAGCGTCAAGGAGTAAATCCTTAACGAGATGACAACGGTGCCATGCGTTATCTAAGTGAAGGCAGGTGCACCGGCGGGCAGCGTGCCGTCCAAAAGGGTTGAATCACCCATCTCGCTGAGTGCGAGGGCGAGCGCGCCCAGCACCTCCGCGCGTCCGCCGAGGGCACCCGGCAGGACCGAGAGCTGCCGCGCCGCGCTCGGGATCGCGTACCGCCCCACGGACTCCCTGATGGGCCCGAGTACCAGCTCACCGGCCTCGGCGAGGTCGCCGCCGAGCACCACGCGGGAGGGGTTGAGGAGGTTGCAGAGGTTGGCCACGCCGCTGCCGATGTGCCGCCCCACGTCCGCGACCACCCGTCGGCACCCGGGGTCGCCGCCGCGCGCGAGGCCGACCACGCGCTCCATGGTCAGATCCGTGCCGTGGGAGGACTGGAGCAGCGGGAGCACGTACCGGGCGGCGGCGAACGTCTCCAGGCAGCCGCGGTTGCCGCAGCGGCAGACCGGGCCCGACTCGTCCAGGGTGATGTGCCCGATCTCCCCCGCCGTGCCGCCGGGCCCGCGGTAGATCTGCCCGCTGATCACGAGCCCCGCGCCGACGCCGCTCGCGACCTTGATGTACGCCAGGTCCCGCACCCCGCGGCCACTGCCCCAGACCAGCTCGCCGAGGGCGCCCAGGTTGGCGTCGTTGTCCACGTGCACCGGCACGCCGAGGCGGGCGGCCAGCTCCTCGGCGGGCTTCGCGCCGGTCCAGCCCGGCAGGATCGAGGTCGAGCCGAGCGTCCCCGACTCCACGTCGATGGGGCCCGGCACGCCGAGCCCGACCCCCGCGATCTTCTCCCGGTCCACGCCGGTGGCCTCGATCAGCCTGCTGACGAGCTGCTCGGCCCGGTCGAAGCCCTGCGCGGCCGACGCGTCCACGTCCAGCGGCTCGGACTCCTCGGCGAGCACCTGGTGGGCGAGGTTGCCGACCGCCACGCGCAGGTGCGTATGGCCGAAGTCGACGCCGATGACGATGCCCGCGTCCCCGCTGAGCGAGACGCTGCGGGCCCGCCTGCCGCCCGCCGAGGTGGGCGTGACCTCGACGGTTCCCCCGTCCTTCAGCTCGCGGACGATGTTGGAGACCGTCGCGGCCGACAGGCCCGTCGCTCTCGCGATCTCCGCCTGCGTGAGCGATCCGGCGAGCCGCACGGCACGTACGACACGCTCCAGATTGGCCCGGTGCAGAGAGGACTGCGACCCCGGAGTCTCCATTGACTCATCCACCCTTTGCCCTATTCCGGGCGGCCCCGAAGCCACCCGTGACGCCGGCCCCGGAACGGGAACCAGGCCATGTACAAGTTGTGAACTCCAAACTCTGCTGTAGGAGATGCCGCAGTCAAGTCCTTGACGGAGATCCGGCCTGGGCGACCTCACCGCCCCCGCGGCCCGGCCACCGGACGCACCAGCTCCGCTCGGCCGCCCGGCAGGCCGTGCCGCGCGCCCCGGCGGGCAGCGCGCCGGGGCGCCGACGTGTGCGAGAGGTGTCGGAACCGGCCGACCTCGCCGATACCCGGGCGCCCGGGGCCGTCGTTCCCTACGGTGGCGGGCGGTTCGTCGGAGGCGTCTACGGCCCGTCAGATCCGGGAACACCGGTGACGGGGCCGGGGACGCGGCGGGAGAGGGGGACGCGGTGGAACGACTGACGGCGGCCGATCCGACCGAGGTCGGGCGGTACCGCACGATCGCGGAGCTGGGCCGGGGCGGCATGGGGCGGGTCCTGCTGAGCAGCGCCCCCGACGGGCGGCTCGTCGCGCTGAAGCAGGTGCACACGCAGCTCGTGGCGGACGACGGCTTCCGGGCCCGGTTCCGCCGCGAGGTGGCGGCGTCCCGCAAGGTGTCGGGCGTGCACACCTCGGCGGTGATCGACGCCGACGCGGACGCGGCCGAGCCCTGGCTGACGTCGGAGTTCGTGCCGGGCCCCTCGCTCCAGGAGGCGGTGGCGGCCGTCGGCGCACTGCCGGAGGAGGCCGTGCTGCGCATCGCCGGGGGGCTCGCGTCCGCCCTGGCCGACATCCACCGGGCGGGCCTGGTGCACCGTGACCTGAAGCCCTCGAACGTCCTGCTCGCCGACGACGGGCCCCGCGTCATCGACTTCGGCATCGCGCGGGCGGCCGACGGCGAGGACGGCACCGAACTGACCACCACGGGGTGGCTGGTCGGCTCCCCCGGCTTCATGTCCCCCGAACAGGCCGAGGGCCTGCCGTCCGGCCCGGCCGGCGATGTGTTCTCCCTGGGCGCGGTGCTGGTCATGGCGTGTACGGGCAGGAGCCCGTTCGCGGGCCCCGGCGTGCCGCAGACCCTCTACAACGTCGTGCACACCGAACCCGACCTCTCCGGCCTGCCCGCGACGGTCCGCCCCCTCGTGGCGCGCTGCCTGGCCAAGGACCCCGAGGAGCGGCCGACGCCCGCCCGGCTCCTCGCGGAGATCGGCCGCCTTACGCCGTCGGCGCGCCCCTGGCCGGCCGAGGTGCACGAGCTGATCGCGGCCCAGCAGGAGGAAATCGTGCGCCTGCGCGCGGAGTTGGCGGGCCGCACGGACGACCGCGGCGCCGGGGCGGCCGTCGTCATCGAGGGCCCGCCCGCCCAGACGCCGCCCGTCGAGACGCCGCCCACCGAGACCACCGAGACGCCGCCCGCGCGGCGGACATCGCCGCGCGCCCTCGCCGTCGCCGCGGTGGCCGCCGTCGCGGTCGGCGCGCTGACCGCGACGGCCGTTCACACCCTGAACACGGGACCTGAGGGCGGCTCCCGTACCACCGACACCCGCCCGCGGGTCACCCCGACGGCCGTCCGGTCGCCCACCGCACCGGCCACGAAGGCCGCGCGCCCCTCGGCCGTCGGGACGCGGGAGCCGACCCCCGCGCCGACCACGCCCCGCGCCGAACCCACCCCGGCCCCCGAGCCCACCCGGCGGGTCCCGACGGCGGCAAGGGCGCGGCCGAGCACCCGGCCCGCGGCCATCGCCGACTGCGGCGGGCAGGCCCTCGACAGGCCCGCCTCGCTCCTCGTGGCCTGCGGCGACGGCGGGGCCGGGCTCGACTCCCTGACGTGGTCCGGCTGGGGCACGCCCACCGCCCGCGCCACCGGCCGGGGCTGGGAGCGGGTCTGCACCCCGAGCTGCGCCGAGGGCCGTGCGGCCCGGTACCCGGTGACGGTGACGGTCTCCGGCCTCGCGGCGGGCCGCTACACGGTCATGCGGGTCGACGCCCCACAGGCCCCGGGCGGCTCGGCCGCTTACACGCTCGACGCGTACGGGCCGACGCGACGGGGGTGACGCCGCGGGACGAGCCGCTCAGAGCCTGCGCCCCGGCCCCGGCCGGACGGCTCTCAGGTCCCCCACGCCGTGAACGCGCCCCAGTGCACGGCCGACGCGAAGGGCCGCTCGTCCCCCGCCCTCCCCTGCCCCGCGTACCGCCCGCACAGCTCCGCGAGGTGCGGGTGGGCCCGGGTGTACCGGGTCAGCTCGTCCCGGGTGAGCCCGCGCAGCCAGCGGCGCGACCGGCGCAACGCCGGTACGGGGGCGTGGGCGTGGGAGAGGAGTTCGTGGAAGCGGGTCATCAGGAAGGCGGTCGCCAGGTCGTCCACCTGCCACAGGCTGGTCACCGCGCACGCCGCCCCCGCCTGGAGGAACCCGGCGGGGAGTCCGAGGAACTGGTCGGGGGCCTCGATGATGCCGTAGTGACCCGACTGGCAGGCGCTGGCCACCGCGAGGCGGCACGCGGGGAGCTGGTGCCGTACGAGGGTGTCCATGTCCAGGTGGCCGTCGGCGAGCGCCAGGGAGGCCCCCCGCCCCTCGGAGCCCGCGCTGCCGTGGCAGCTCAGGTGCAGGTACGACGCATCGGCGAGGTGCCCGAGCAGCCAGCCGACCGTCGCCTCCGCCCCCACGGCACCGCGGATCTCGCCCCGCCCCGCGAACAGCGCGGCGATCTCGGCGCGTTCGCTGCGGCTGCCGGGCAGCGAGCCGTCCGGGTCGGTGACGGTCACCAGGCACGGCGCCGTCGGGGGGCGCCCGGCCCGCGCGCGGGACGCGGCGTGGACGGCCGCGGAGGGGGCGAGGGTGAGGGTGCCCGCGTCGTCGAGCACGCGCCGTGCCCCGCCCGGTCCGGGGCCAAGCGGCACGGCGTGCAGGGGCACCAGGCCGAGCAGCCCGGTCGGCACGGCGACCGCCTCGTGCCGTGCGTCTGCCGCGAGGAGGTCGGCGAGCGGGCGCACCAGCGGTTCGAGGGCGTCCAGGCGCTCCAGGGTGGCCGGAAGCTGCCGGCGGCGCCGGAGCCTGGTGGCCTGCTGCACGAGCCACAGGCCCGCGCTCTCGTCCTCCGGGTCCACGACGAGGAGGTGGAGGAGGGTGACGCTGCTGACCTCGGGGACGTGCACGGCCCGTACGGTCGGCCCGTCGCCGTCGCCGCCACCGTCGCCCCCGTCGCCCCCGTCGTCGCCGGGGACGACGAGGACGTAGCTCCCCCAGGGCGCGTTCACCAGATACGCGAGCGGCACCCCGCCCGCGGCCCTGACGATGTCGCGCACCTCCGTCGTGCGCAGGAAGTCCTCGAAGCCCGGGATCGCCCGGATCTCCTCGACCACCGTGCGCAGGGCGCGTTCGGCGGCCGCCTGCTCGCGGGCCCCCGGGCCGATCGGGCCGTGCGCCATCGCGGACGGCTCGGTGACCGATGAGCGGTACCGGGCCCGGGCCCGGGTGTAGCGGCGGGCCAGGACGGGGTCGACGCCTTCGAGTTCCGTCAGCTCCGCCGCCCCGCGTCCGGCCACGGCCGAGAGCTCGCAGGCGAGGCCGCGCTCCAGGGCCTCCACCGCGCGCTCGGGGCGGCCCGCGCGCGCCAGCAGGTAGGCGGTCCAGCGGGCGAGCCGGTCCACCTGCACGAGGACGCCGCGGCGGCTCTCGACGGTGACCTGGGCGTCGTAGAGCGCGCTCGCGGCGGTGAGCATGTCCGCCGCGACGTCGGCCGCCTCCGTCCAGCGCTCGGCGCCGGCGAGGGAGTCGATCAGCTCCCGGGCGACGCTCAGGTGCAGGGAGGGCGCGACCGTGGGCGGCGCGGCGGCGAGGGCCGCCTGCCGCAGCCGGACGCTCTCGGGGTTGTCGTGGCCGTCGATGAGGTCGCAGGCGCGGGCGAGGAGCCAGGTGATGCGGCCGGTGTTGAGCAGGCCGGGGCGGACGGTGGACAGGTGGAGCGCGGCGGTCGCCGCCGCCCGCGCGCCGTGGGCGTCCGGCGGCTCGCGTCGCAGCAGGAGGTCGGCGAGGTTGATCTGCGCCTGTGACCACAGGGCGGGGTCGTCGCCGGGCGCGAGGTGGTGCAGCGTGTCGCGGTAGCACTGCTCCGCCTCCCGGAGGTCGCCGGGTTCGGCGCGGCGGTGGAGCAGCAGTCCGAGGTTGACCATGGAGTAGGACCAGTTGACCGCGGAGCGCTCGGGGGAGCGCTCCGCCAGGCCCGCCCTGATGCGGTCGATGCCGAGGGTGAGGTCCGCGGCCCCGCCGCCGGGGCGCTCCGAGAGCAGCAGTCCGTAGTTGGTCTGGATACGGGCCCAGAACTCGGGGTGTTCGCTCCGGTCGAGCCCGCTCGCGCGCGCCAGGAGGCCGCGGGCGGTCTCCCACACCTCCAGGCGGTCGCCGTCGTCGCGGGCGTAGTGCGCGCTGGCGAGGTTGTTGGCCGTCCGCACCCACTCCAGGGAGCCCTCGGGCGACCGGGACAGGGCGTGTTCGAGGAGCCGGTACGCCTCGGCGAGGTCGGTGTCGGCCCCGGAGTGGACGGCGCGCACGAGGCGTTCGCCGAGCAGGGCGGCCAGCTCGGTCTCCCTGTCCTCCTGGCCGAGGTCGGCCGCGAGCGCCAGGGCCTCGCGGGCCACGGCGATGCCCTCGGGGCCCTCGGTGCGGAAGGCGCGCTCGTACAGCTCGTCGAGGCGGGTGCGCAGATCGCCGCCGAACCGGCTCAGGGACGCGAAGTAGCGGCGTGTCGCCTCGTGCGGCGGCGTGTGGCCGTCGCACAGCTCGTCCAGGAGCCGCTGGCGTCCGCGCAGGACCGGTTCGAGGGGCGTGCCCGCGGCGGCGCGCAGCTCCGCACGGCCGGCGTCGCGCACCTTGGTGCCGCGGGTCAGGTCGGGCTCCGTGCGCAGGAGTTCGTCGAACGCGTCGGGCGGGCTCGACAGGACGGCGTACAGCAGCCGGTTCACGCGGGCGTCCTCACGGTCGGCCGCGAGGTAGTGGAGGAACGTCCCGTAGTTGTCGACCGTCGGCTGTCCTTCGGGGGCCAGCTCCGCGCACGCGGACGCGGTGTCCGCCAGGTCGCGTTCGAGGTCGCGGGCCAGGACGACCGGCAGCAGTCTGCGGGGCAGCGGGATCACCTGCCCGGTGAAGACGTTCTCCCGGAAGGCCCCGGCCCGCTCCGCCTCTTCGAGGACGGGCAGCGCCGCCCGGGACGGATCGCCCCGCAGCTCCTCGACGGAGAGGCCGAGCAGCAGCGGCGCCGCCTCGCCGGGGCGCAGGACGAGCAGCGGGGCGCCGATGTCCGTGCCCTCCCCGCAGCCGGGGCACCGCACCCACGCGAGGCTCCTGGCCGGCGGGGTCAGGACGTCGCCCCGCTCGCGGGCGTCGACGACGCGCCACACCGGGGCCGCGCACCGGCGGCCGCACTTCTCGCAGCGCCACGCGTACGACGCCCTCGCCGATACCGCCACGGTGCCCCCGCTCCCCCGGCCGCCCCGCCGGTCACTTGCCGCCGGTGAGCCGCGAGAGCAGGGCCGTGAAGACCCGCCCCAGGGCGGCGTCCCGCATGGCCCGCTTGTGGATGGTGAAGCTCCACCTGCCGCGGGTGTCCCGCTTGACGGCGACCTCGGTCTGCAGGAGCACCACGACCAGGACGGTGACGGAGAGCGAGACGGGGTCGACGCGCTCCATGGGTGAGCGCACGTACTCCACGGCCTCGGCGACCGTGCGCGCCATGTCCTCGTCCAGGGACGCCGCGTACTCCAGGGTGGCGCGCGCCAGCTCCCCGTCGGTGGCCCGCGGCCGGTCCGGCGGCAGATACGCCGCGAGGTCCCCCGCGGCCACCGCCCCGGCCGGCTCGGCACCGTCCCAGGCGCACCGGCTCGCCTCCGCCAGGAGACCCCGCTCCTCCACCACGAGGGCGAGGGCCCGGACGGCGCTCTCCTCGGAGAGCGCCCCTACCTCTTGCTCCAGCTGAACTCGGCTCGACATAAAGCCAATTCTGTCGGGCGGAGCGGCGGTTCGTGGCCTACTTCACCGACCCCGCGGTGAGTCCGCTCACCACATGCCGCTCGATGAAGGCGAACAGCACGATGACCGGCACGATCGCGACCACGGACGCGGCGAAGAGGTAGTTCCACTGCACCGTGTAGTTGCCGATGAAGTTGTTGATGCCCACCGTGAGCGGCTGCTTGGCCGGTTCGGTGGTGAGCGTGAGCCCCATCACGAACTCGTTCCAGGCGGTGATGAAGGTGAAGATCACCGCGGTGACCACGCCGGGCAGCGCGAGCGGCAGCGTCACCTTGATCATCGCCCCGAAGCGGCTGGTGCCGTCCACCATGGCGGCCTCTTCGAGCTCCGGCGGGATGGAGCTGATGTAGGCGGTCAGGATCCACACCGCGAAGGCGAGGTTGAACGCGGCGTTGGTGAGGATCAGCGTCCAGACCGAGTTGAGCATGTCCAGCTGGTGGAACTCGCGGTAGAGGCCGACCAGCAGGGCGGTGGGCTGGAACATCTGGGTGACGAGGACGAGGAGGAGGAAGAGCTTGCGGCCCCGGTAGCGCATGCGTGCCGTGTAGTACGCGGCGGGCAGCGAGACGAGCAGCACGAGCAGCGTGGCGCCGCCCGCGACGAGCAGGGTCACCTGGAGGTTCTGCCCGAGTTCGCTCTCCTTCCATACGTCGATGAAGTTGGCCCACTCCAGGTCCTGGGGCAGGTAGGTGCGGTCCCGGAGTTCGTCCTTGGGCCGCAGCGCGGTGACGATCATCTCCAGGTAGGGCGCGAGGAAGAGCGCCGCGAGCAGCCACGCGACGGCCGTGCAGACCAGGGTGCGCGGCCGGAACGAGCGCTTCTGCCTGGCCCCCGGGCTCTTCTGCGGCGCCTTGCTCGCCGCCGTGGCGGTGGCCATCAGTCCTCCTCGTTCCACCGGCTGACCTTCAGGAAGATCAGCACGAGCACCACGACCATCAGGAAGTTCACGACCGACATGGCCGCGGACTCACCGATGTCGGTCTCCTTCAGCTTGTACATGAACACCATCGACGTGGAGGTGTCGTAGCCCGGGCCGCCCTGCGTCATGGCCCAGATGATCGGGAAGGAGTTGAAGACGTTGATCAGGTTGATCACCACGCCGACGAGGAACGCGGGCCGCAGCATCGGCAGCGTGATGTGCCGGTAGGTGTGCCAGGGCCCCGCCCCGTCGATCCGGGACGCCTCGTAGACCTCGTGCGGGATCGTCTGGAGCCCGGCGAGCAGGGTGTACGTGGTGAAGGGCAGCGAGACGAACACGGCGACGGCCATCATCCAGGGCCAGGCCGTCTCCGGCTTGCCGAGCCAGTCCTTGGAGCTGTCGATGAGACCGAGGTCGAGCATCACGGTGTTGAGGACGCCCGCGGTCTGGTTGAGCAACCACTTGAAGCCGATGGCGGTCATCAGGACGGAGGCCGCCCAGGGCGCGATGAGCGCCCAGCGGGCGATGCGGCGCCCGGGGAACCGCTGGTTGAAGAGTTGTGCGAGGGCGAGCGAGAGCAGCATCGTGAAGCCGACGACGACGAGCGTCCACAGCACGGTCCAGAGCAGGACGGCGCCGAGGTCGCTCTCCTCGAAGAGCTTCTTGTACTTGTCGGTCCCGGCGCTGCCGCGCACCTTGCCGGAGATCGAGATGTCGAGGAACGAGGTGCGGATCAGCTCGACGACGGGCCAGACGACCACGGCGAGGATCAGCAGGATGACGGGCGCGATCCAGGGCAGCGGGCCGAGCCGGGCGATCCCGCTGCGGCGGCTCACGGGGCCGGGTGCGCGCCCGCCCCGTCCCCGGCCGGGGGCGGCCGGGGACGGAGGGGCCTTCACGGACACAAGGACTCCTTGCGAACTGGGTGGGGGTGACCGCTACTTGGCGTCGGCCGCCGCGGTCTCCGCCTTCTTCTGGAGGTCGCCGAGTACCTGCTTGGGGTCGTCGGAGACGGCCTTGCCGCCGGTCTTCTTCATCTCGGCGGAGACGACGTCCCAGGAGGTGTCGCCCAGGGGGTAGAACTTGGCGTTCGGCAGCACCGCGAAGAACGGCTCCAGGTCCTTGTGCTTGCCGCTGCTCTGCATCTGCTTCAGGGCGTCCTGCGTGACGGGCATGAGGTTGTACATCTCGTCGAACGCCAGCATCTTCTTGGAGTACGTGAAGTCCAGGAACTTCTTCACGGCGTCCTTCTCGGCGCCGCCGTCCTTGAACGCCATCATCCAGTCGGCGACGCCGAGGGTGCTGTCGAGGGGGCCCGTCTTGCCGGGGATGGGCGCGACGCCGTAGTCGACCTTGCCGTCCTTGGCCATCTGGATCAGGCTCGGGTGGCCGTTGAGCATGCCGACCTTGCCCGCCGCGAAGTCCGCGAAGGCGGTCTTGCGGTCGGTGGACGCGGGGTTGGCGTAGGTGAGGCCGGGCTCGACCAGGTTCTTCTTGAGCCACTCGAAGGTCTCGACGTTCTCGGCGCTGTCGAGGGTGTACTTGCCGCTCGCGTCGGTGTAGCCGCCGCCGTTGCCGAGCTCCCACATCAGGGTCTCGCCCTGGGTCTCCTCGGGGCCGAGGGGGAGGGCGTAGGGGGTGTCGGCGGCCTTCTTGGCCTTGATCTTCTTCGCGGCCGCGGCCAGCTCGTCCCAGTTCTTCGGCGGGGTCTTCACGCCGGCCTTCTTGAGCACGCTCTTGTTGTAGAACATCACGCGGCTGGAGGAGACCCACGGGATGCCGTACTGGGTGCCGTCGACCTCGCCGGCCTTGGCGAAGGACGGGATGAGGTTGTCGCGCGTCTTGGCGGAGAGCACCTCGTCGGCCTTGTAGAGCAGGTCGTCGGCGACCTTGTCGGCGTAGCCGCCGGTCTGGAGGAGGTCCGGCTCGTCGCCGGCCTGGATCATGTTCTTGACGGACTTGTCGATGTCGTTCCAGTTGATGACCTGGACGTCGACCTTGTAGCCCTCGTGGGTGTTCTCGAATTCCTTCTTGACCTGGTTCCAGTACACCTTGGAGGCGTTGGAGGCCTTGTCGCCGTAGTCGGCCGCGACGAGCTTGATCGTCTTGCCGTCGCCATCGCCACCGTCGCCGCCGCAGGCGGTGAGACCGAGGGCCATGCAGAGCGTTGCCGCACCGGTGGCGATTATTCGATTCCTCATGCTGTTCAACCCTTCGACATCAGTGTCGACTTGAGCGCGTACAGTCGCACCGTGCGGCGCCGTCGCGCCGACACTACTCAGATCATGTTTCGCCTCACAGGCCTAGACCACTTTCGTGGCCAACCTGAAATCACCTGCTGACACGCTCACTTGAGGGCACCGGCCGTGAGACCGGCCTGCACCTGGCGCTGGAAGACCGCATAGACCACGAGCACCGGAAGCATGGCGATCGTCAGGCCCGCGAAGAGCGCGCCCCAGTCGCCCCGGTAGCCCTGCGAGACCGCCAGCGAGGCGAGTCCCTGGGGCAGCACGTAGTTCTCCTCCTCCTCGTTGTTGAGCAGCAGCGGAAGCAGGTACTGGTTCCACTGGCCGAGGAAGTTGAAGATGCCGATGCTGACCAGGCCGGGCTTGGCCATCGGAAGCATGATCTGGAAGAACGTGCGGGTGTGCGAGGCCCCGTCGACCATCGCCGCCTCCTGCACGCCGGTCGGCAGCGTGCGGAAGAAGGAGGTCAGGAAGAAGGTGGTGAAGGGCAGCGAGTACGCGATGTACGCGATCATCAGGCCCGGCCGGGTGTCGAGCAGGCCGAAGTTCTCCATGACGGCGAAGAGCGGCACCAGGGCGAGGATGACGGGGAACATCATGCCGCCCGCGAAGAGCATGAAGACGAGGCGGTTGCCGGGGAAGGTGAAGCGGGCGATGACGTAGGCCGCCATCGAGCCGAGCAGCATCGTCCCGGTCAGCGAACCCGCCAGGACGATCAGGGAGTTGACGGTGTACCGGCCGATGCTCGCCTTGTTCCAGGCATTGCCGAAGTTCTCCCAGTGGAAGGAGGCGGGCCAGCCCATCGGATCGCTGAGGATGTCCGCCGAGGGGCGGAACGCGGTGAGCGCGACCCAGATCAGCGGCCCGGCGGCGAGGACGACCCACAGGACGAGGAAGGCGTGCGAGAAGACGTTGAGCGTGCCGCCCGTCTCCTTCAGCTGCCCGCGGGGCTTCTCGGTGGCCTCGGGGCGGGGCGCGGCGGCGGTGGTGGTGGTCATGGTCAGTGGCTCCCGCGGTCTCAGTATTCGATCCGGTCGCGGTTCCCGGCCCGCATGACGATCAGCGAGAACGCCATGCTCAGGACGAGGAGGACGACACCGATGGACGTGGCGTAGCCGTACTGGCCGTCGCGGAACCGTTCGTAGAGGAAGACCGGAGTCACCTTCAGGACGTGCGGGGGCACCATCACCAGGCAGATCGCGAAGGTGTCGAGGGCCTGGATGCCCATGTAGATCCAGCCGGTGCGCACGGTGTCCCAGATCAGCGGGAGCGTGACGCCGAAGAAGGTGCGGGCGCGGCCCGCCCCGTCGAGCAGCGCGGCTTCGTAGATGTCCCGCGGGATCGCCCCCATCGCCGCGGAGAACAGCACCACGTAGAAGCCGATGAAGCTCCAGCTGATGACGGTGAGCAGCGAGACCAGGCCGAGGGTGCTGTCACCGCCGAGCCAGGCGGGGCCCGCGACGCCCACCTTGTCGAGGCCGCCGTTGATCAGGCCGCTGTTGGTGTTGAAGACGCGCCCCCACACCACGGCGATGATGGCGACGGAGAGCACCTGCGGGAAGAAGTAGACGACCTTGTAGAAGGACGAGCCCGCGACGCCCGCGATGGCCTGTCCCCTGCGGTGCCGCCCGCCCGAGGTGATCATGTAGGCGAAGAACATGCCGAGTACGAGGGTGATGACCGGGGCGATGACGAGCAGCAGGGCGCTGACCCGGAGGGAGTCCCAGAACCGGTCGTCGTTCCACATCTTCCGGTAGTTGTCGAACCCGACGAAGTTCGCGACGGGGCCGCCGGACCAGTCGGTGAACGAGTAGTAGATCGCCTGGAGGAAGGGCGAGACGACGAACAGCGCGTAGAACGCGAGCGGCACGGCGAGGAAGCCCACGATGAAGCGGTACTTGTCGAGCGTGCGGTAGCGCCGGTCGTAGCGGACCCGTTCGGGGGTGAAGCGGGGCGGCAGCAGGATCGCGACGAGGAACAGCAGCCGGCCGGGTGCGCCCGGCGCGGGTCCTCGGTCCGCCCGCTTCTTCGGAGGTGGGATCTTGCCCACCGGGGTGTCGGTCTTCATGCTGCTCAGCCCCGCCCGCTCTGCCACCTCGTCCGTCAGGCCTTCTTGATCTTGGTGATGTCGGGGTCCTTCAGAATCCGCTCGGACGCCTTCCGCATGGTGTCCATCGCCTGCTTGGGCCCGATCTGGCCCAGCATGAACTTGTGGACCATGTTGTTGAAGTCCTCGCGGAACAGCTCGTTGTACCAGTCCATGAAGTGCGGGATGACGATGTTGTCACCGGCCGCCTTGATGGCCGCCTGCGCGCTCGCCGTGCCCGACGGCAGGTCCTCGCCGTCGATGGCGCCCTTCACGACGGGCATCGAGCCGACCTCCTTGAAGAGGTTGACGGCGGCCTTCTTGCTGTACATCATCCGCAGCCACTCCAGGCCGCCCTGGCGGTTCCGGGCCTTGGCGGGGACGATGAAGGGCTCGCCGGCCGGGGCGTAGAGCGTGCCGAAGGGCATCTTGTCGCCGGAGTCGAGCGAGGGGGTCGCCCCCACGGTCATGGCGAAGTCCTCGGGCGTGGTGTCCTTGGCCTCGTTCTCCACCCAGGAGCCGTTCGGCACGAAGACGCAGCTGCCCTCCTTCGTCCAGGCGGTCTGCATCTCGGTGTGCGCCTGGTTGCCGTCGAAGCCGGTCAGGACGTACTTCTTCGCGACCAGTTCCTCCCAGGCCTCGAAGACGTCCTTGACGGCGTCGTGCTTCCAGGCGTTCGGCTCCAGGTAGTCCATGGCCTCGGTGACGTCGCGGCCACCGCGCTGGGCGAACATCGCGTACATGCTGAAGAACATGTAGCGGGGGTGGCCGCCGGGGTAGCTCCAGCCGTGGATGCCCTTGGCCTTGGCCTTCTTGCAGACCGCGAGCATCTCGTCCCAGGTCTTGGGGTACGCGGAGTCGAGGCCGTCCTCCAGGAGCTTTTTGGAGTACCAGTTGCCGTACACCGTCAGGGCGATGTTGAGCTGGTAGCACTCCTTGCCGCCGAAGCGGCCCATCTGCTCGACGACCGGCACCAGCGTCTCGCGCACCGTGACGTCCGGGTCGTCCCAGGAGGGGGCGTCGAGGACCTCGCCGAGGTCGGCGACCTGCTTGTTGTGGACCAGCTTGCCGATGTTCATCTGCTCGGCGCCGGAGTTGTTCACCACGTCCGCGGTGGGCTTGCCGCGCACGATCTTCGGCTGCACCTGGGTGGCGATCTTCTCCGTCGCCTTCTGGTCCGGCTTCGCCTTGGGGTACTTGTCGGCGTACATGTCGGTGACGTACTGCGCGTACTTGTCGCCGTAGCCGCCGTTGAAGATGTAGACCGTGAGCCCCGCGTCCTCCTTCACGCCGAGCGGGTTCTTCTTGGTCTTCTCGCCCTTCTCGGCCTTGTTCTCCGAGCCGCCGCCGCTGGCGCAGGAGCTGAGCGCCCCCACGGCCGGCACCGCGAGCAGACCTGCGGCCGCCGCCCGCTTCATGACATCACGACGGTTGACGCTGGTGGATCCCATGCTCAAGCCCTCGCCTTCTCCAGGACTCAGGCGGTGCACCGGACCCTCCCCGGCACCGCGGTGGTGTGGGACGCCGACAGGTATAGTCCACTCCCGCTCGACTGAGCAAGATCGAATACACGTTTGCTCCGCAGGTTTTCCGAGTTGAGACCTGCGACGTTGCCCTGGTCGAACCTCTCGCACCCGACCCCCGTGACGCGTGGACTTTCGCGCCGGTCCCCATGGACTTTCCACCGGTCGGACCTATCGGTCCCTCAGACGGAGTCGGCGGCGTCCTGGATGCGGTCGATGGCCTCGGCCGGGGTGGCGCGGCCCAGCAGCATGTCGCTCAGGGCCGCGCCGCTCACGTCCTCGACCTCGGCCGCCCCGAAGCCGTTCCAGTGGAAGGCGTTACCCTCGGCCCCCTCGTACGCGGCGCTCGCCGACGCGGCGCCGGCGCTGAGCCCCCGCCACTCTCCGGCGCCCCGGACGGCCGGCAGGGCGCCGCTGCGCACGGCGAACCCCTCGGCCGCCGGGCGGCCCAGCATGACGCGCAGCAGTTCCATGGCGGCACGGGGGTTCTTCGCCCGCTCGGGTACGACGAAGGGCTCGCCGAAGTTGACCGCGAGCGTCCCGAAGGGCAGGCGGTCGCCCCCGGAGACACCGGGCGGCGGACCCACGGCCGGCTCGAACCCCTCCGGCGGCTTCGACTCCTCCCGCACCCACGAGCCGTTCGGCACGAACAGGGCCTTGCCCTCGGTCCACCGCTTCTGCGCCGTGAGGTGGTCGTACCCGGCGGACGCCCGCAGTACGTACCCCCGCTTCCCCAGTTCGGCGTACGCCTCGAAGACGTCCCGCACGGCCCGGGACCGCCACGCCCCCGGCTCGTTGGCCACCAGGGCGTCGAGCACCTGCCCACCACCCCGCTTGGCCACGGAGGCGGCCACGGCGAACCACAGGTAGTACGGGTACTTGCCCGGGTAGACGAGACCGGCCGTGCCCCGGCGCTCCGCGGCCCCGCAGACCGCGAGGAGTTCGTCGAAGGTGCGGGGGTAGCGCTTGCCGAGGTCGCGCAGGGCCGCGCGGGAGTACCAGAGGCCGTAGACCGAGAGCACGTACGGAAGGGCGACCACCGGCCCGCCCTTGACGGGGCGTCCGGCCTCGGCGGCGCCCGGCAGCAGCGTGTCCCCGACCTTCTTGCCGGGGCTGCCGGCCGCCGGGGCGTCGAGCAGCGGGGCGAGGTCGCACAGCACCCCGCCCTCGGCCATCTTGCGCAGAGCGCCGGGGGTGGCGCCCGCGTACTGCACCAGGTCCGGCGGTGATCCGCCGACGAGCGCCGCCTCGCTGTCGGCGGCCGACCCCGCGTACTTCCGCGCCACCTCGGTCCCCGGGTGGGCCGCGGTCAGGCGCCGTACCGCGTCGTCGAGGGCGTCCTTGCCGTAGGCGCCGTCGAAGAGGAGCAGCGACAGGTCACCGCTGCCGGGCACGCGGAGCGGATTCTTCGCCTCCGCCGTGCCGCCCGCCCCCTCGGAACCGTCATCGCCCCGCCCCCGCACCGCGAGGAAGACCCCGCCGGCCGCGGCCGTGACGACGCCCGCGGCGGAGACGGTGAGCAACGACCGCCGAGAGGGGCCCGTGCGGGGCGCGGGTCCCGCGGCGCGGGGAGGGGCGGACGCGGGCCCTGGCGGCGGGGCCGCGGTGCGCGCGGCGGGAGCCGCCGCCGGTCCGCCCCGAGGCGCCGCCGACCCGCCCGGAGCCGCTCCCCGCCCGGCCACCGGCGCCGTCCGTCCGGCAACCGGCACCGTCCGCCCGGCCACCGGCGCCGTCCGCCCGGCCACCGGCGCCGCCCGCCCGGTCACGGCGGCAGACACCGGAAGCCCCCGTACCCGACCCCGCACCAGCGTCGTGACCTCGTCCGGCAGCCAGTGCCCCGTGCGGCCCTCGGGCAGGGTCGCCGGCACCGAGAACTCCGCCAGCAGGGAGGGCACCGTGGGCCGCTCGGCCGGGTCCTTGGCGAGGCAGCGCGCCAGCGCGGTCCGGAGCGAGCCGCCGGGGACCTCGTCGAGGCGCGGCTCCTGCTCCATCGTGCGGTAGATCATCGCGAAGACGTCACCGTGCCCGAAGGGCCCCTCCCCCGTGGCCGCGAAGACGAGGGTGGCGCCGAGCGCGTACACGTCCGTGTGGGGCCCGATGTCCGAGCCGCGCAGCTGCTCCGGGGCCATGTAGCCCGGCGTGCCCGGCACTTGACCTGTGCGGGTGATCCGGGAGTGGGCGACGGAGCGGGCGATGCCGAAGTCGATGACGCGCGGCCCGTCCTCGGCGAGGAGGATGTTGGAGGGCTTCAGGTCGCGGTGCGTCAGCCCCGCCCCGTGGATCGCGGCGAGCGCCGCCGCCGTCCCCGCCATCAGCGCCCGCAGCGATGTCTCCGGCAGCGGCCCGCCCGCGGCCACGGCCTCGGTGACCGACACCCCCGGGATGTACGCCGTGGCGAGCCAGGGCCGCCGCGCGTGCGGGTCGGCGTCGAGCACCGCCGCGGTGAACCGCCCGTCGACCTTGCGCGCCGCGTCCACCTCGCGCGCGAACCGGCGGCGGAACTCCACGTCGTGGGAGAGCTCGGGCCGCGCCGCCTTGACCGCCGCGAGGCTCCCGTCCGGCGCCCTGCCGAGGAACACCTCGCCCATGCCGCCGCTGCCGAGCCTGCCGAAGAGCGCGTACGCGCCGAGCGACTCCGGATCGCCGCTGCCGAGCGCATCCATGACCCCGTGCACCTCCCCCGTTCCGCGGGTGAGGGTACCGTCGCCCCGCACCCGGCGGGCAGTTGACCCACCGCCAGGAACTCCCGCCCCGCGAATCGCGGCAACAGCCTTGACACCTTTCCCCACTTCACTCCCTACTAGACCTTGCGTAGCGATCGTGACAACGTTGTCCAACCCGCAAGGAGGGGCTCGGGGATGCCGCATCAGGCTCGCAGACCTCGATACAGACACCAGCGTCCGGGGATTCCCGGGGCGCGCTCGGCAGCCGCCGTCGGGACGGTGGCGCTGGCGCTCGTCGTGGCGGCACAGGGAGCCGCCGTCGCCGGGCCCGAGAAACCACCGCGCACGGAAGCCGGGTTCGCCTCCTCCTTCGAGGAGGGCGAGGCCGCGCCGGACTGGCTGAACACCGTGGAGACCGGCGCCGACGGCAAGAAGAAGGCCGCGGGGGTCGACGGCGGGTTCAGCGCGGGGCTGCCCGGCAGCGTCATGGACCACGTCACCGAGGTCCGGGCCAGCGGCGAGAACGCGGGCTCCGGCGAGGTGGCGGAGAACCTCGTCGACGGTGAGGCGACGAGCAAGTGGCTGACGTTCGACAAGGCCGGCTGGGTCGAGTTCGACCTGGACGAGCCCGCCAAGGCCGTGACGTACGCGATGACGTCGGCCAACGACCACGCCGAGCGCGACCCCAGGGACTGGACCCTGAAGGGCTCCACCGACGGCGAGGACTGGAAGGTCCTCGACGAGCGCGAGGGCGAGACGTTCGCGGGCCGCCACAAGACGAAGAAGTACGACTTCGACAACGCGACGGCCTACTCCCGCTTCCGGCTGGAGGTGACCCGGAACAACGGCGCGTCCGACGCCCTCCAGCTCGCCGACGTCCAGCTCTCCGTGGGCGGCACCGAGGCCCCCGCGCCCGAGGACATGCTGAGCGTGGTGGACCGGGGCCCCAGCGGCTCCCCCACCGCCAAGGCGCGCGCCGGCTTCACCGGGAAGCACGCGCTGCGCTACGCGGGCAGCCACACGGCGGACGGCCGCGGCTACTCGTACAACAAGGTCTTCGACGTGAACGTCCCGGTGAAGCGGGACACCGAGCTGGGCTACCGCGTCTTCCCCTCGATGGCCGAGGGCGACCTGGACTACGCGGCCACGAACGTGGCCGTGGACCTGGCCTTCACCGACGGCACCTACCTGAGCGACCTCAAGGCCGTCGACCAGCACGGCTTCGCGCTGACCCCGCGGGGCCAGGGCGCCGCCAAGGTGCTCTACGTCAACCAGTGGAACAACGTCGCCTCCCGCATCGGCGACGTCGCGCGCGGCAAGACGGTCGACCGCGTCCTGATCGCGTACGACGCCCCGAAGGGACCCGCCAAGTTCCGCGGCTGGCTGGACGACGTGTCGCTCAAGCAGGTGGCGCCCGCCAGGCCGAAGGCGCACCCGTCCGACTACGCCGACACCCGGCGCGGCACCAACTCCAGCGGCGGCTTCTCGCGCGGCAACAACTTCCCCGCCACGGCGGTCCCGCACGGCTTCAACTTCTGGACACCGGTCACCAACGCGGGCTCCCTGAGCTGGCTGTACGACTACGCGCGCGGCAACAACGACGACAACCTGCCGACGATGCAGGCGTTCGGCGCGAGCCACGAGCCGAGCCCCTGGATGGGCGACCGGCAGACGTTCCAGCTGATGCCCTCGGTCGCCGAGGAGACGCCGAGCGCGTCACGCACCAAGCGGGCGCTGCCCTTCCGCCACGAGAAGGAGACGGCGCGCCCGCACTACTACGGCGTGACGTTCGAGAACGGCCTGAAGGCCGAGATGGCGCCGACCGACCACGCGGCGATGATGAAGTTCACCTACCCCGGTGACGACGCGAGCGTGATCTTCGACAACGTCAACGACAAGGGCGGCCTGACCCTCGACAAGGAGAAGGGCATCGTCACGGGCTTCTCGGACGTGAAGTCCGGCCTGTCGGCGGGCGCCACCCGCCTCTTCGTCTACGGCACCTTCGACACCCCCGCCACGGCGGGCGGCAAGCTGGAGGGCGGCGGTGGCGGCGACGTCACCGGCTACCTCCGCTTCGCGCCCGGCAAGGACCGCACGGTCACCCTGCGCCTCGCCACGTCCCTGATCAGCGTGGACCAGGCGAAGGACAACCTGGCCCAGGAGATACCCGCGGGCACCTCCTTCGAGCGGGTCAAGGACCGCGCGCAGAAGGCGTGGGACGACATCCTCGGCAAGGTGGAGGTCGAGGGCGCGAGCGAGGACCGGCGCACGACGCTCTACTCGTCCCTCTACCGCCTCTACCTCTACCCCAACTCCGGCTTCGAGAAGGTCAGGGGCGCCAAGGGCAAGGCGAAGTACCGGTACGCCTCGCCGTTCTCCCCCGCGACCGGCGAGAACACCCCGACCCGCACCGGCGCGAAGATCGTCGACGGCAAGCCGTACGTGAACAACGGCTTCTGGGACACCTACCGGACGACCTGGCCCGCGTACAGCCTGCTCACCCCGGAGAAGGCGGGCGAGCTGGTCGACGGCTTCGTGCAGCACTACAAGGACGGCGGCTGGACCTCGCGCTGGTCGTCGCCGGGCGCCGCGGACCTGATGACGGGCACCTCGTCCGACGTGGCGTTCGCCGACGCGTACACCAAGGGCGTGAAGTTCGACGCGGAGGCCGCGTACGACGCCGCGCTGAAGAACGCGACGGTGGTGCCGCCCACGTCCGGCGTCGGCCGCAAGGGCATGAAGACCTCGCCCTTCCTCGGCTACACGCCGAGCGAGACCCACGAGGGCCTCTCCTGGGCCCTTGAGGGCTACCTCAACGACTACGGCATCGCGAAGATGGGCGCCGCCCTCCACAAGAAGACGGGCAAGAAGCGCTACAAGGAGGAGTCGGAGTACTTCCTCGACCGCGCCCGCGACTACGTGAACCTCTTCGACGAGAAGGCCGCGGGAGCGGGCACCTCGCCCGGCTTCTTCCAGGGCAAGGACACCAAGGGCGTCTGGCGCGTGGACTCGGAGAAGTTCGACCCGCGCGTATGGGGCCACGACTACACCGAGACCAACGCCTGGGGCTACGCCTTCACGGCCCCGCAGGACTCGCGCGGCCTCGCCAACCTCTACGGCGGCCGCAAGGGCCTGGCCGACAAGCTCGACACGTACTTCGCGACCCCCGAGACCGGCTCCGCCGAGTTCGCGGGCTCCTACGGAGGCGTCATCCACGAGATGACGGAGGCGCGCGACGTCCGCATGGGCATGTACGGCCACTCCAACCAGGTCGCCCACCACGCCGCGTACATGTACAACGCGGCGGGCAAGCCGGCCAAGACGCAGGAGAAGGTCCGCGAGGTCCTCTCCCGCCTGTACACCGGCAGTGAGATCGGCCAGGGCTACCACGGCGACGAGGACAACGGCGAGCAGTCCGGCTGGTACCTCTTCTCCTCGCTCGGCTTCTACCCGCTGGTCATGGGCA
Organism: Streptomyces sp. NPDC050703; assembly: GCF_040654435.1. Lineage (NCBI taxonomy): Bacteria > Bacillati > Actinomycetota > Actinomycetes > Kitasatosporales > Streptomycetaceae > Streptomyces > Streptomyces sp. NPDC050703. The sequence goes on along the minus strand of NZ_JBFAHX010000002.1, from coordinate 328,042 downwards.
GCGGCGAGTACGCCATCGGCTCGCCCCAGTTCACCAGGATGACCGTGCACCTGGACAACGGCCGCGACCTGGTGGTGAAGGCCCCGAAGAACAGCGCGAAGAACATCTACGTGCAGGGCCTGAAGGTCAACGGCAAGAAGTGGAACTCGACGGCGCTCCCGCACGAGGCGATCGCCCGCGGCGGCGTCCTGGAGTTCGACATGGGCCCGAAGCCGTCCGCGTGGGGCACCGGCAAGGGCGCGCAGCCGGCGTCGATCACGAAGGACGACAAGGTGCCGTCCCCGAGGAAGGACGCCCTCAAGGGCGAGGGCGCGCTCTTCGACGACTCGTCGGCGACGGAGACCACGTCGGACGGCGCCGTCGAGCTGCCGGTGACCGGGAAGACGAAGGCGGTGCAGTACACGCTGACCTCGTCGACGGACAAGACCAAGGCGTCCAAGGGCTGGGTGCTCCAGGGCTCGAAGGGCGACGGCGGCACGTGGAAGACGCTGGACCGCCGCACGGGCGCTGACGCCTCGTTCGCGTGGCCCCAGCAGACCAGGGCGTTCACGGTCGACCACCCGGGCACGTACGACCGCTACCGCCTGGTCCCGAAGGGCCCGGCGACCCTGTCGGAGGTGGAACTCCTGAGCTGACGGCCGCCCTCCCCGGGCCGTTGCGAGACAGCCCCGGTGACACGCCGATGAGGTCGGCGTGTCACCGGGGCTTCTGCGTGGCCCGGCACGTCCGTTATCGTGCCCCACGTGTCCGTGACCAAGTGACTCCAGGTGCCGCCACCCGCCCTCGCGCGGGTCCGTGGCACGGAAGCGTCCGTCTTCCTTCCAGCCCCCGCCGCGTGAGAACACGACGCCGGCCAGGGGCCCACCTGGAGTGCCCAACCCCATGAACACCCACGTGCGCGACCACCGCCGCGCCCTCAGCCTCGCGCTGCTGTCCCTCCTCCAGTTCCTCATCGCCGTCGACGTGACCGTGGTCAACGTCGCGCTGCCGGCCATCGGCGCCCGCTTCGACGCGGGGCCGGCGGCGCTGTCCTGGGTCGTCACCGGATACACCCTCGTCGGCGGCGGGCTCCTGCTGCTCGGCGGGCGGCTCACCGATCTGCTCGGGCGGCGGCGGATGTTCCTGCTCGGGGCCGCGCTGTTCGCCCTCGCCTCACTCACCGCCGGTCTCGCGCCGAACCTGGAGACGCTGGTGGCCGCCCGCTTCGTCCAGGGCGCGGGCGAAGCGCTCGCCTCGCCGGCCGCCATGTCCCTGATCGCGCTCCTCTACCCGGAGCCCGCCGAGCGGGCCAAGGCCCTCGGCGTCTGGGGGGCCATCTCCGCGAGCGGTCTCGTGGTCGGCGTCCTGATGTCGGGCGCGATCGTCCAGTTCCTCGACTGGCGCTGGATCTTCGGTGTCAACGTGCCGCTCACGGCGGCGGTCCTCGCGCTGACACCGCTGCTCGTACGCTCCGACGCGCCGCGCTCCCTGCCGTCAGGACGCCTCGACCTGCCCGGCGCCGCGCTCCTGGTGGCGGGGCCCCTGACCCTGGTCCACGGCGTGCTGCGCGGGTCCGTGGCCGTGGTGCTCGTCGGCGCGGCCCTGCTCGCCGCCTTCGTGCTCGTCGAGGCACGGACTCCGCGCCCGCTGGTCCCGCTCTCCTTCTTCACGCACCGCGCCCGTGCCGTGGCGAACGCGGCGACGGTGCCGCTCAGCGCGGGCCTGTCCGGCACGTTCTTCCTGGCCACGCTGTACATGCAGGACGTCATCGGCCTCACGCCGCTCCAGGCGGGCCTGGCCTATCTGCCGTTCTGCGGGGCGCTCCTCGCCGCGATCGCGGTGGTGGCCCGGCTGATCGCCGCGCTCGGCACCACGAACACCGCCCTGCTCGGCCTGCTCCTGACGGCGGCGGGCCTCGGCTGGCTCGCCCGGCTGCCCGCCCACGGCGACCTCTGGACGGATGTGGTGCCCGGCATGCTGGGGGTGGCGGCCGGGATGGGCATCGGCCTGGTGGCGCTGCAGAACGCGGCGCTCACCGGGGTCACCGAGGACGACGCGGGCACCGCGGCGGGCGTACAGCGCTGCGTCGACCAGCTCGGCGGCTCGCTGGGGCTCGCGGTGCTCGTCGGCATGGCGCTCGGCGGCGGCGACCCCCAAGGCGCGGGCTTCCGGGCGGCGTTCGGGTGGGCGGCCCTCGGTGTGCTCGGCACGGCGGTGGGCGTGGCGGTGAGCGGGCGGCGGCGGAGGTAGCCGCCGGAAACGGCTCGACAGCGCGGCGGCGCCGTGCCTAAGATCCCGGCGACATCGCGTGTCGGTCACCGGCTGGGTGAGGCATGGAGGTGTCGGGAGATGCCTGTTGGAGGCATTCCTTGTCAGTCGAGCTGAACCACACGATCGTCCACGCCCGGGACAACCGGGAGTCCGCGGAGTTCTTCACGGACCTGCTGGGCCTGGAGATCACGGGCGAATGGGGCCCGTTCGTCGCGGTGGCCCTGACCAACGGAGTCACCCTGGACTTCGCCACCGTCCCCGCGGAAGACATCACGCCGCAGCACTACGCCTTCCTGGTCTCGGAGGCGGAGTTCGACGCCGCGTACGAGAAGATCACGGCGCGCGGCATCGAGCACTGGGCCGACCCGCACCAGAAGCAGCCGGGCGAGATCAACCGCAACGACGGCGGCAAGGGGGTCTATTTCCTCGACCCGTCGCGGCACGCCATGGAACTGATCACGGTTCCGTACGGGGGCTGGCCGCAGCCCTAGGGAGCGCCCGCAGGGGCGCTTTCAGGGGCGCGGGGAACTGCGCGACAAGCCCCCACGGCCCGCGGCCGAAGAAACGACGAGGGCCGCACCCCGTACGAGACGGGTGCGGCCCTCAACCGCTGTGCGGAGAGCCCTACTTGCGGATCAGGCTGCGCAGCACGTACTGCATGATGCCACCGTTGCGGTAGTAGTCCGCCTCACCGGGCGTGTCGATGCGGACGACCGCGTCGAACTCGACACCCGTGTCGGTGGTGACCTTCACCGTGCGGGGGGTCGAGCCGTTGTTCAGCTCGGTCACGCCGGAGAAGGAGAAGGTCTCCTCGCCCGTGAGGCCGAGGGACGAGGCGGTCATGCCCTCCGGGTACTGGAGCGGCAGGACGCCCATGCCGATGAGGTTCGAGCGGTGGATGCGCTCGTACGACTCGGCGATGACGGCCTTGACGCCGAGGAGGGCGGTGCCCTTGGCGGCCCAGTCGCGGGACGAGCCGGAGCCGTACTCCTTGCCCGCGAGGACGACCAGCGGGATGCCCTGGTCGATGTAGTTGCGCGAGGCGTCGTAGATGAACGAGACCGGCGCGTCCTCCTGCGTGAAGTCACGCGTGAAGCCGCCCTCGGTGCCCGGCGCGATCTGGTTGCGCAGGCGGATGTTGGCGAACGTGCCGCGGATCATCACCTCGTGGTTGCCGCGGCGCGAGCCGTAGGAGTTGAAGTCGCGGCGCTGCACGCCGTGCTCCGTGAGGTACTTGCCGGCCGGGGTGTCGGCCTTGATCGCGCCGGCGGGCGAGATGTGGTCCGTCGTCACCGAGTCGCCGAGCTTGGCGAGGACGCGGGCGCCCTGGATGTCCTCGACGGGGGACGGCTCCTGCGCCATGCCCTCGAAGTACGGGGGCTTGCGGACGTAGGTCGACTCGGCGTCCCACTCGAAGGTGTCGCCGGTCGGGATCGAGAGCGCCTGCCACTGGGCGTCGCCCGCGAAGACGTCCTGGTAGGACTTGTTGAACATGTCCTCGCCGATGGCGTTCGCCACGACGTCGTTGACCTCGGCCTCGGAGGGCCAGATGTCCTTGAGGTGGACCGGGTTGCCGTCCTGGTCGACGCCCAGGGCCTCGGTGGTGATGTCGATCTTCATCGAGCCGGCCAGGGCGTACGCGACGACCAGCGGCGGGGACGCCAGGTAGTTCATCTTGACGTCGGGGTTGATGCGGCCCTCGAAGTTCCGGTTGCCGGAGAGGACGGACGTCACGGCCAGGTCGTGGTCGTTGACGGCCTTCGAGACCTCCTCGGGCAGCGGGCCCGAGTTGCCGATGCAGGTGGTGCAGCCGTAGCCGACGAGGTTGAAGCCGACCTTGTCGAGGTAGGGGGTGAGCCCCGCCTTGTCGAAGTAGTCGGTGACGACCTTGGAGCCCGGGGCGAGGGTGGTCTTGACCCACGGCTTGCGGGTCAGGCCCTTCTCGACGGCCTTCTTCGCGACGAGCGCGGCGGCGACCATCACGTACGGGTTCGAGGTGTTGGTGCAGGAGGTGATGGCCGCGACCGTCACCGCGCCGTGGTCCAGCTCGTACGTCGAGCCGTCGGGGGCGGTCACGAGGACCGGGTTCGACGGGACGCCGTTGGTGGTGGCCGGGGCGTCGGAGGCCGGGAAGGACTCCTTGCCCGCCTCGTCCACGCTGTCGACGTAGTTGCGGACGTCGCTCTTGAACTGCTCGGCGGCGTTGGCGAGGACGATGCGGTCCTGCGGGCGCTTGGGACCGGCGATCGACGGGACGACCGTGGAGAGGTCCAGCTCCAGCTTCTCGGAGAAGTCGGGCTCGGCGGCCGGGTCCAGCCAGAGGCCCTGCTCCTTGGCGTACGCCTCGACGAGCGCGACCTGCTGCTCGTCGCGGCCGGTCAGGCGCAGGTACTTCAGCGTCTCGTCGTCGATCGGGAAGATCGCGGCGGTGGAGCCGAACTCGGGCGACATGTTGCCGATGGTGGCGCGGTTCGCGAGGGAGGTGGCGGCGACGCCCTCACCGTAGAACTCGACGAACTTGCCGACGACGCCGTGCTTGCGCAGCATCTCGGTGATGGTGAGGACGAGGTCCGTGGCGGTGGTGCCCGGCTTCAGCTCACCGGTCAGCTTGAAGCCGACGACGCGCGGGATGAGCATGGAGACCGGCTGGCCCAGCATCGCGGCCTCGGCCTCGATGCCGCCGACGCCCCAGCCCAGGACGCCCAGGCCGTTGACCATCGTGGTGTGCGAGTCGGTGCCGACGAGGGTGTCGGGGTACGCCTGGCCGCCTCGGACCATGACGGTGCGGGCCAGGTGCTCGATGTTGACCTGGTGCACGATGCCGGTGCCCGGGGGGACGACCTTGAACTCGTCGAAGGCGGTCTGGCCCCAGCGCAGGAACTGGTAGCGCTCCTTGTTGCGGCCGTACTCCAGCTCCACGTTCTGGCCGAAGGCGTCGGCGGTGCCGAACTTGTCGGCGATGACGGAGTGGTCGATGACCAGCTCGGCCGGGGCCAGCGGGTTGATCTTCGCCGGGTCGCCGCCGAGCTCCTTGACGGCCTCACGCATGGTGGCGAGGTCCACCACGCAGGGCACACCGGTGAAGTCCTGCATGATCACGCGGGCCGGCGTGAACTGGATCTCCTGCGACGGCTGGGCCTGCGAGTCCCAGTTGCCGAGCGCGCGGATGTGGTCGGCGGTGATGTTCGCGCCGTCCTCGGTACGGAGCAGGTTCTCAAGCAGCACCTTCAGGCTGTAGGGAAGGCGTGCGGAGCCCTCGACCTTGTCCAGCTTGAAGATCTCGTACGACTCGTCGCCCACGCGCAGCGTGCTGCGGGCGTCGAAGCTGTTCGCCGACACGACAGTCTCCTTCATTATTTTGCGCGTTCCGTCACATCCTGCCGCCACGACTCCTCGTCGATCCGCTAAGGTAAGGCTTAGTTAGGTAACCCTTACCAGGTGGCGGCTTCTGGTGCGCCTCGGCAGATATCTCGATGTCGAGATAACTCTAGTACATGACCCGTCCGCACGACGAGGCACGCCCGGCCGTTCCCCGACGGCGAGACCTCTCAAGCGCCCCGGGCCCGGCCGTCCGTCGCGGCCGAATCCTTTGCCGCGGCCCCTGCCCCTCATGGAGGTACCGGCAGACGTCGGCGCGGGATGCGGAGGCGGGCTGGCCGCGGCCGGCGCGACGAGCTCCGCGGGAGCGGCGAGGAGGCGACTCCTTGGCCGCGGTGGCCTCTGACCTCGGTCACCGCTGGCCTCGGTCACCGCTGGCCTCGGTCACCGCTGGCCTCGGTCCCCCCTGGCCGCGGACGTCTCTGGCCTCGGTCATCCCCGGCAGCGGGCATCTCTGACCTCGTCCCCCGACCTCGGTCCCCCCTGGCCGATATTCAGCTCGTCGGGATGCGTCCGGCGGTCCGGTGGATGCACAGTGGGCGGCACGACGCGCGGTCGTCGGCAGGACGCGCGGCCGCCACCCGGGTGACGCGGGCGGCGGCCGGCGGCCGATGTGGGTAGGCCTTCTGTACGGCGCCGCCGTACGAGCACCGCACGCCCTCCAGCACGACCGCCGCACGACCCCCGGCACGGCCGGCGCACGACCCCCCGGCACGACCGCCGCACGACCCCCGGCACGGCCCCGGCGCCAACCGGGGCACGGCTCTCGGGCGACTCGCCCCGAATGGCTCACCCCAGCGCGCGCTTCATCTCATATCTGAGATAACCTGCCGCACATGGCAGACGACTACCTCGTACGCATCGGCAAGCTCATCCGCGACGCCCGCCAGCACCGGGGCTGGACGCAGACCCAGCTCGCCGACGCGCTCTCCACCAGCCAGAGCGCGGTGAACCGCATCGAGCGCGGCAACCAGAACATCAGCCTTGAGATGATCGCCCGCATCGGCGAGGCGCTCGACAGCGAGATCGTGTCGCTCGGCTACGCCGGGCCGATGCACCTGCGCGTGGTCGGCGGACGCCGGCTCTCCGGCTCCATCGACGTCAAGACGAGCAAGAACGCGTGCGTGGCGCTGCTCTGCGCCTCCCTGCTCAACAAGGGCCGCACCGTGCTGCGCCGCGTCGCCCGCATCGAGGAGGTGTACCGCCTCCTGGAGGTGCTCAACTCCATCGGGGTGCGCACCCGCTGGATCAACGACGGCGTCGACCTGGAGATCGTGCCGCCCGCGAAGCTGGAGATGGACGCCATCGACGCGGAGGCCGCGCGCCGCACCCGCTCGATCATCATGTTCCTCGGCCCGCTGCTGCACCGCATGGACCGCTTCAAGCTCCCGTACGCGGGCGGCTGCGACCTGGGCACGCGCACGGTCGAGCCGCACATGATCGCGCTGCGCCGGTTCGGCCTGGAGATCGCGGCGACCGAGGGTCTGTATCACGCCGAGGTCGCGCGCAACGTCGCCCCCGACCGGCCCATCGTCCTCACCGAACGCGGCGACACCGTCACGGAGAACGCGCTGCTCGCCGCCGCCCGCGCCAACGGCACCACCGTGATCCGCAACGCCTCGTCGAACTACATGGTCCAGGACCTGTGCTTCTTCCTTGAGGCGCTGGGCGTGCGCGTCGAGGGCATCGGCACCACCACCCTGACCGTGCACGGCGTCCCGACGATCGACGTCGACGTGGACTACTCCCCTTCCGAGGACCCGGTCGAGGCGATGAGCCTGCTGGCCGCGGCCGTCGTCACGGAGTCCAAGCTGACGGTCCGCCGGGTGCCGATCGAGTTCCTGGAGATCGAGCTGGCGGTCCTTGAGGAGATGGGCCTCGACCACGACCGCACACCCGAGTACTTCGCGGACAACGGCCGTACGCGCCTGATCGACCTCACGGTCCGCCCCTCCAAGCTGGAGGCGCCGATCGACAAGATCCACCCGATGCCGTTCCCGGGCCTGAACATCGACAACGTCCCCTTCTTCGCGGCCATCGCGGCGGCGGCGCAGGGCAAGACGCTGATCCACGACTGGGTCTACGACAACCGCGCGATCTACCTCACCGACCTCAACCGCCTCGGCGGCCACCTCCAGCTCCTGGACCCCCACCGGGTCCTGGTCGAGGGCCCCACACGCTGGCGAGCCGCAGAGATGATGTGCCCCCCGGCCCTGCGCCCGGCCGTGGTCGTCCTCCTGGCGATGATGGCCGCGGAGGGCACGTCGGTGCTGCGCAACGTGTACGTCATCAACCGGGGTTACGAGGATCTGGCGGAGCGGTTGAACTCGGTGGGGGCGCAGATCGAGACGTTCCGGGATATCTGACGCGCCTGTGCCCCGTGCCCGTCGCGCCTGCCGCCGTCGAACCCGCGACGACGCGGGCCGGCGGCGGCCGAGTCATCTCTCCGATTCGCCGGGGTTCGTCTCAGGACTCCTTCAGCGCCACCGCCAGCACCTGCAGTTCCTCCAGCACGGAGATGCTCCGGAGGAGGGCCTGGAGGGACGTGGTGATCCGCCGGGCGGGGCGGCGCAGTTGGCGGCTGGAGGCACCGAACATGTCGATTAGTGCCATCACCTCTTGGAAGGAGCCCGCCGCGGCCTGCACCTCCCAAGGGGCCGAGGCGAACTGCTCCAGCACGCCCTCCGCGCCCTCCGGCCATTCGGAGCGCGGCGTACCGCCCGCCCATTCCAGGAACGCCCGGAATGCGCCGAAGCTGGCTCCCATGCGCTCCGCGAAGCGCTCTGCCGCCGCCTCCAAGTCCTCGGCCGGTCCCTCGATGGCCTTGGCCAGGCGATTCACCACTGCCGCCTTCATGCTCATCGAGGCTCCGGGATGACTGACGCGGGCCATGTCCTCCGCGATCAGCTGCATCATTTCCCCGAGGTCCGTCATGGCGGACTCCACGTCGGCCATGTCCCCGGTGAGGGCCTCCAGTTGGGCTTCGGCTTCGACGACCAAGTCGAACAGGCCGGGGACGTCCTCTTCGTCCCCGGTGACGCCCCCCGCGTCGGCCCCGCGAACCGGGCCCTCGGGCAGCGACGGGGCACCGCTCCTGCCCAGGGCCTCCGCCAGCACGCTCGTCAACTGCTGCCGGGCGACGGTGGTGTCAGCAGCGGGAGAGGGGAACGGAATGCGGGACGTCACCGTTCCCAGGTTCGGGAGATCGCCGATCCCCCCGGTGACGTGGACGGTGCACCGGCCGAGGGCGTGTCGCACTCCGAGCCCGAAGGACAGCTCCGCGCCGGATCCGTCGAGGTCCGCGACGACGACGTCCGCTTCGGTGAGCATGCGCAGCATCTGGTCCATGGGCAGGCCGGCCTCCGTGAGCCTGTCGGCACGCAGCAAGTCGAGGCCGAGTCGTTCACACGCGGGCCGCACGACGTCCTCGTAGAGAATGGTGGACCGGTGCCGCTCCTCCGTAAGGCCCTGAACCGGAAGTCGGGCGGTCGTCGTCCCGCAGACGGCGAAGCAGGTGGGCATGGCAAGACTCCTTCACGGGTGGTGCGGGGAGGCCCTGACAGCGGACGTGCGGCCGGCAGGGCGAGGGTTGACGTCAGTCGAAGAGAGTGAGCGCGACTCCGTCGGCGACCTCGTCGGCGAAGATGGGACGTTCTTCGATGCCGAGGGCGTTCAGGAGCTCCACGGTGAGCACTCGGTGGCGCCGGCCGACGCGGACCGTGGAGCACGGGAAGGTGTCCTGAGCCACCAGTCGGTAGGCGGTGTCCATGCACATTCCGAATGCCCTGGCCGCCGTGCGCAGGTCGACGCTGACCGGAAGGTCGAAGATCTCGCGAAAGGTGAGGGGGGTCTCGACGCGGCCGGTCATCCGCTCCTCCCCACGCGCCGTAGGGAGATCTTGGCGACCTGGCGGCCCCGGCCCGAATATCCGACACTCGCCGCCGTGCCGCCCAGGCCCCAGGAACGGGCCAGCGCACCGAGCCGCACCCCTTCGACGCGCTGGGCGGGAACCGTGATCCGGACCGTGGCCGAGAGCCCCGGGCGGCTCGGGACCGGGTCGTAGTCGGCCTGCCAGGGTCCGTCCGCGTTCATGTCGAAGGGGACGCCGCCAACGGTCTCCACGTCACCCACGGCCGCCTCCGGGCGCGTCCTGCGCCATACGTCCCACGCACGCGAGCAGGCGGAACGCAGTACCGTCGCGCCCGGCTCAGGATCGTGCGCCCCGAGTTCCGCCAGCGCTTCGAGATAGCAGGTCACGAGCTCGGCCTCGACGTCTCCCCTGTCGGCGCGGAGACGCCAGGTGATTTTGAAAGCGGTCTTGCGGAGGCCCGGGAGCCCCAGCCACACCACCGCGGTCGGCCACTCGGCCGCCCCCTGGACGCGCTCCGCGATCTGGTGCCACAGGGCCGCACGTGCCGCGGCGCACGCGGAAGGGTCGTACAGCAGTTGACGGGCTCGGACCAGGGACAGGGGCACACCGTCCCGCGTCGCACCGTCGAAGCGGAGCAACCGGGGCGTCGGATCGGTGTCGGCGCACTGGCGCTCGACTGCGGCGAAGATGCCGGGGTGCGGGGGAAGTGACATCAGTCCTCCTGGTCAGCGGTTTCCGGGGCCGGGGTGTTGGCTCGCCACGCATTCAGAGCCAGGGCTGCCGGCTCCTTGCCCGGCATCTCGTCCGGGCCTCTTTCGACGGCCAGCAGCCAGCGCAGGAATCCGGGCTGCCGGGCATCCACCAGGGCGTCGAGGAGTCCGCTCAGTACCTGAGCCCTGTGCTCGACACCCTCGGCCTCGGAGCACCACAGGAGGAGGGCGTCCCGCATGTCCATGAAGGTGACCGCCTCGTTCAGGGCGTGCCCCGCCAGCCGGACCGTGCTCGCCGCCACCTCGGTGTCGGCACGGATCCGGTCGCTCCACCACGCGGGATCCGTGGCCGCCAAAGCCGGAAAGGTGAGGGCTGCCAGCAGGCCGGGCACGTCGTCGGTCTCCGTCCAGTCGCGCATGCGACAAAGGACGGTGACCCTGGCCCCTGAGTCACCGGTTTCGAAGCGCTGCACAAGCGCTTCCACGATGCTGGTGATGACCGACAGGTCGCCTGTGTCGTCGGCCGGTGTCTCCATCAGCCGTTGCAGCAACCGCAGGGCCTGCTCGTCAGTGACTTGGCCGCGGTCGGAGCGGCAGGCGTACGCCACTGCCTTGCGCAGCGGCGCCTCGGTCGCGACGCTCCACTGTTCGAGCAGATGGGCCGCCGCCCCAGCCGCTGCCGGATCCTGGACGGCCGTTCCCAGGCACCATGCGGCCACCTCGGAGGCCTGCGAGGTGGGGGCCGACGCCAGGTCGCTCAGGAGCTCCAGGGAGCGGCCGCCTGTCACCACGGCCACGGCGGCGAGCGCCTGGCCGGCCCGTTCGATCTGGTCCGTCTCATGGCCGGGACCGGCGAGCCAGGTGTGCAGCAGGGGCACGAGGTCCGTGTCGTCACCACAGAGGGCCTCCCACACGGCCCCGCTCATGGCGGGCCAGTAGAAGGACACCGTGTCCGTGGCCCGTTCCGCGGCACCTTGCACGCGGTGCGCACCAAGCAGCCGCAAGGTCTCGGTCAGGGGCCGCCGCCGAGTGTCGCCGGACGAGGGGCCGTGTGCACCCTGCGCGGCGGAGCCCTGGTTCGCCTCCGACCCCGCCAGTTGCAGCAGTTTCCCGGCCCGCTCCGACACCACATCGCGGCCCAGTCCCCCGTAGACGCTGATGGAGAGCAGTTGGGCTAGGAGGGCGGGGTCTTTCTGGGCCCTGGCGACGACTTCGGCGCCCTCGACCCGGGTCAGGTGGCGCAGGACCTCAGCTCCGGAGACACCGCCGGTGACGCCCAGCCGTAGGACGGCTTCCGCAGCTTGTGCGGCGTGGCGGGGCGGGAGCCCTTCGGGCAGCAGCTCGTCGAGCCGACCCGGTTCCAGGGCCCGCAGCCACTGCTCGCACGCCTCTTTGCGGCAGTCGTCCGCGAGGTGGGCGGTGAAGACCTTCCGTGGGTCCGGGGTGTGGTGGCGTATGACCGGGATGCCCAGGTGGTCCTCCAAAGTGCCGGCCAGACCAGGGGCGTCCGCCAGCACGATGATGAGACGCGCACCCGCCTCGGCCAGGCGTGTTTCCAGGCGGGACAGGTCCCAGGCTCGGAGCGCGAACGGGTCCAGGGGCTCCATCACCAGGTATCCGTGCACGCCTTGGGCGCGCGGCCCCCACCGGGAGAGGTTGATGTCACCGTCCACCTGGACAACTACGGGTTCCTCCTCGTTGTGAGCCAGCAAGTTGAGGGCGTGGGTCTCACGCCCCGTTCCCGGCTCTCCGAGAATCACCGCGATACCCGATTCGAGCGCGGCGAGCGCGTCCGGGAAGCCGGGCGGCGGCACGAAGCGCCGTCTCACCGTCTTGAGGTACTTGGCCCTCACGGGGCCTTGCCGCATCGACGCTGTGGCCGTGCCGCCTTCCGCCGAGGTGGACACGAACTGCCGTTGGTCCCCTGTGACCAGGCCGGTGTTGACGGTGCCGTGTGGGGCGACGACCACCATCTTCCGGTCGTTCAGGGTCGCTACGAGAGCGTCGAGGTCTCCGATCCGAGGGGTTTCAGAAGTCACCGCGGTCTCCACCGTCGGCGTGCCCGGAGAACTCAATGGCGGTGACGTGCTGGCCGCCGTGGACGATGCCGGTGTTGATGATCCCGCGTTCGGCGTTCAGGACGAGTGGGGAGGAAGCCTCCGCGGCACGGCCGGTGTCCGGCACCGCGCGGTCGGCGACCGCTGTCTCGGCGGTCTCCCGCGGTCGAGGGAACGCGACGACCTTGTCCGTACCATTCTCTTCTGCTCGCATGTCACCCTTCCGTGCTCGGAACGCCCGGGGTCGATCAGGCGCCCGCTCTCTGGACGCACCGAGAGTCCCGCATTTCTTTGGGTGGCTTTGTGCCCGAGGCCCATAAAATGGGTGACCTGAGTCACATGCGATAGGTCGTCGAGAAATGCAAAAACAGAGCGAGTGCGCAGCCCGAAAGCAACGCACTCGCCCAATTTTTCGATTACTGAATATAGTCGCTGAGGTCAGAGGGCCCCGCCGGGAACCGGACGCCCGAGCGCGGACAGCCGATCGCGCAGAAGCCAGGAAATCTCCTTCCGCTCCTGCTCGGTCAGTGTGCCCAGCAGGCCGGCCAATTCCTCCTGCCAGTCGGTACGCGGAGGGCTCAGCAGGCTCTGGTGGTCGACCGCCCAATCAAGCACTTGGCGCACCTGGTCGGGATGCCGAAGCAGCCAGAGCGCCGCCAGTGACACCGGCCCGGCATGGAGGGCCTGCAGACAGAACTCGTACTCGCCGCGACGGCTGGTCGTCCAGGAGTAGCGGACCGCCTCCCCTTCCTCGTGGCCGAGGCGCAGTTCCTCGCCCGATTCCCGGAGCCGGACGTCGAACACCCGGTAGCTCAGGCCCGTTTCCTCCAGCCGCTGCGGCATGCCGAGGTGCTGCATGATCTCCGGGGCCCCCAGCCCGCCGCCGGCCGCCGCCTGCGCCTCGGCCAAGTGGTGCAGGACTCCTGTGAGATGGGTGCGCACCGCGTGCCAGCCGTACAGGGTTCGGGTGTGTACGACGCGTACGGGGTCGTGGACCCACCACGAGACCCAAAGGTCCACTGATTCCGTGCCGTACACCGTGGGAAGGCCGACCGCGCGCGTGTCCACGTGCTCGGTCGTGTCCACCCGGAAGGCGTCGGTGTAGCCTCCGCCAAGGCCTGGCGCCGCGCCTTCGTCCGGCACGGGCACGTGGGCGTCGGTGGCGTCCGGGTCTCCGCGACGGCCGAGGAAGGAGTAGTTCCCGGCGGCGTCCCTGAGCACCAGTGACCAGTCACTCGTCGCGGACCAGCGGTGCCGCAGGATTTCCCGCCAGGGCGGCTTGGCGGTCCGATGGTAGAGCCGTTCGGTCGCCTCGTCACTCATGCTGTCTCCCGCCGCTCACCGGCGCGCCACCTGTCGAGCGAGGCCCGTGCCGTTTCCAGCCCGGCCCAGCCTTTCGCGCCTTTCTCTTCCATTTCCACGAACAACCGGAACTCGCCGAAACACATGAAGCGGGCCAAGGCGGCGAACAGGTTTTCCACCGCCCGGAACGGTGTTTCGTCCCAGCTCCCCCACTCCGCCCAGCGCAGCAATGCGGTACAGGTCGCGTCGAATGAGCTTTCCGTGTTGAGCGCGCGGCGGATCACGTCGACCACCAGTCCCGATTGCGGGTAATTAGCGGCGAGTTCTCGCAGGAACCACCGCGGGGTCTGCAACAACTGCCCGAGCAGTGAGAGCACCTGCTCCGTATCGCATTGCTCCGCGCCCAGCCAGTCGAGGAGGCGGCCGAATACCTTCGCCTCGTTGCCCGCCTGAAACAGGCTCAGGACCGCCACCCGCACGGCGAGCAGGATCTTGTCGTCGTCCCCCCGTGCCTCCTCGCCGTGACGGCTCCGCACACCGACGAGGAGAGCGTGGAGGAGCCGCAGCGCCAGGTCCGGGCGGGCGAGCCCGAACTCCGCCCCGCAGGCGTAGGCCACCGTCGTCCTCAGACGCGGACTCACGGCCCCACTCCACTGCTGGAGGCGGTAGCGCACCTCCGCGACCAGTACGGGGTCCTCGGCCGCGATGCCGAGCGCGGTCGCCGCGATGAGCCGGCTGGTCGTACGCCGTGACTCGGCAAGGGCCTGGATGTGCCGAAGGGCGCGCCGTCCGCCTCCCCACCTCGCCGCCTTGCCCATGAACTCTCCTACGGGGCGCGTGAGATCGCTGGAACGGTCCACGTCCCTGAGCCACTCGACCAGGAGTTCCGACAGTTGTCCGTACTCACACCACACGTGTCTGAGCACCGCCTCGGCCTGCCGGTGCCTGACGAACACGACCGCTTCCACGCTGTGCGCATAGGCTCCCCCGGTACGGATCTCCCGTTCCTTCCGGACAGCGTGGACGGCGTGCAGCAACTCCGTCAGGGAGCGCCGGAAGACGAAGCCCGGGTTGGGCCGCTCCGCCCTTTCGCCCCCCTGGGTGTCCGCCCCCGACAGCACTGCGGTCAGACGCCCTTCGGACAACTTCAGCAGCCGGTCGGCTTCCTCTCTGACGAGTCGGTGGTCCAAGCCCTCGTAGACGCAGGCGGCGAGCAGAAAGGCCAGCGTGTCCGGATCGCCGCTCGCTCCCTTGAGGAGATCAGGGACCTCCCGCTCGACGCGGTGACTCAGGCGCGCATGCAGATCGCTGAGCGTCTCGGGGTCGCCGTCAGCCGCCACGACGGCCGTCACCAACTCCACCACTTCCGCCGGGACCAGCTCCGGGACCAACAGGTCACCCAGCTCATGGGTCCGGTTCAGCGCCGACAGCAGACGCTCCCTTTCTCGCTGCTCCGGCACCACCGCTTCGAAGTACTCGCCGAAGACGAGTACGGGCGGCGGCGGTACGCACACGGTGGGATTGACGTGCAGGTCCTGTTCGAGGCGGTGCAACAGGGACGCGTCATCGGGCAGCACGATCACCATGCGCGCCTTGGCCTTCTCCAGCAGCGAGCGCACGTGCCCCAGGACGCCGGGGCCCAGCGGCCGGGACGGGAAGAGGCCGTCCATCAGATAGCCGCGCGCCGACGTGTCGGTGGGCTGCCACCGGTCCAGTTCGGTGACGCTGTCCAGGGCCCTCAGCGGGGCTCCTTCCCCACAGCTCGCCCGCAGCAGGTTGAGCGCCGCGGTGCGGCGACCTGATCCCGGCCGCCCGGCCAGGAAGAGCAGCCCTTGATCCAACGTGCCGAGGGCGGCGTCGAACCACTCCGGTGGCGCGAACCCGAAGGCGGCGGCCTGAACTTCGGCCTCCGGGACAGGCCCCTCGCGCACCCTGCCTTCACGCTGCCGGCGCCCGTCGCGCTCGGATTGGTTGTGCACGCGTTGACCACCGTGGACCGAGCCGGCGTTGATGTTGCCGTGCGGGGCGTACACGAACGACCCCCCGGCCCTCGCGTCACCGCCAATGGCTTGGAACAGCTCGGTGACGTCGTGCTCGTCCTCCCCGCCGATCGGCTCATCGTCGGGCGGAAGATCGGCGGATACGGGACCGGAAAGCTCCGCCGGCCGCGCCTCTTCCCCGGGGGTCACTGCCGCCCCTGGTGCTTGTCGCCGCGGACCTGGTCGCCCTGGAAGCCACGGACCCGGCCGGCCTTGTTTCCCTCAATGTGGTCGCCCGCGACGCGGTAGTTGCCCACGCTCTGCCCGCCGTGGACGGTGCCGGTGTTGATGTTGCCGTTAGGGGCGCTGTTGCGTACACGAGGACTGCGCGCCTCGTCGTGTCCGGGCGGATGGACGACTTCCTGTGCGGGCTCCCGGGGGTCGGCAGCGGCGTCCGCAGGCTCTTCGTGCAGAGGCCCGGACGACGGCTGGGGCACGTAGATCCAGGCCCGCTGGGAGAACGGCTTGCCCTCGACGGTCGCGGCCACCTCCACGAAGTGGTCGGGGTGGCGCCCGGTGTACCCGCTGGCGACCGCGTCCTCGTAGCAGCGGTCGGAGAGGATGGCCGCGACGTGTGTGATGTTCTCCTTGTGGGCCGCGAGCACGGCCTTGACGGGGCGTGAGTCGAGCAGGCGGTGCGTGTCGTTGCGGGCCGTTCCGTTGCCGCCGAACTCGTCGCCGGTGTCGGGCAGCGGACCGACATGCAGGCTGACGCGGAACCTGAGAGGCATCACCCCGTGGGACAGGACGTTGTAGTCGGTCAGTACTTCCTGGAGGGTGAGCAGCAGTGGGTGGATCACGAAGGGCATGCGTACGGGGTCGAACCCGAAGACGTAACCGTCGCCGGTCGACGCGGGGAATTTGCGGTCGTACCAGAGGTCCCGCAGCTCCGCCTTGGCCAGTGCAGTCTGGAGAAGTTCCGGTACGACGCGGCTGACGGCTTCGTGCTCGATCGCCGGTCGACCCGTGAAGTCCTTGGCGTCCACGGCCAGGATGCCCCGGTGGGGCGGCAGCGGACGGCTGTGCGTGTATGGGCCGGTGAACTGCTGAGGCAGGTCGCTGTGGGACTCGCGCATGTCGCTCCTCTGTGAAGCCCGTCCGACTCCTTGGGCCGGACGGAGTGCTCCGTACGTGCGGTGTCACGCGTTCCAAGCCTCACAGCGGGAGCGGGAGTGTTCTGTGCCGCAGGCCCAGACGGGGAGTGACGGGGGCCACACCGCGCCTACGTGCCGACACAGGCGCTGATCGTCTCGCGCAGCCCTTCCACGCTGATCACCTCGATCCGGCTCTTCCCGGCCCGCACCCGGCCCGGACCGAGCTGGTCCAGCGCCTTGCTGACGGCCTTGCGACCCACGTCGATGTGCTGGGCGAGGTCCTCCCTGGTGAGAGAGAAGGAGCGCAGCCCTCCGGACACCTCGACCAGACGCAGCAGGGCCACGGCAAGGCGTTCGTGCACGGCTCCGTCGTGGACCTCGGTCTGCTCCCGCAGACGGCTGGAGGCCATCACGGCGAGCGGATAAGCGAGCCGATGTTCGTGCACGAAGTGCTGGAACTCTACTGCCGGGACGACAGACGCTTTGCACTCGTTCATGGCCCACACATACGCCAGTCGCACCCCTCCGCACTGGAGCGCCATCTCGCCCAGGATCTCACCCGGCCCGCGGAAAGCGAGCAGTCGCTGCCGTCCGTCACGGTCGACCCTGACGACCTTCACCAGCCCACTGACCAGCACTAGCACATGAGTTGCCCGCTCCCCCTGACGCAACAGCGCCCGACCCGGCAGATAGGTCTGGATCCGATAACGCGTCAACCCCGCCCACTCCTCGCACGACACGAGAGCACGGAGAGGGGGCACCGAGAGGTGGTGATCTTCGCTCATGCGATCACGCTAAGGGAGCCGCCCGGCAAGGAAGTACGGAATTCCGTATCTCGCGGCCGCCGGACGACAAAGAGGCCGGAACTTTTCCCTTCGGCGAGATCGGGCCGGGGTTCAGTCCGGGAGGGCGCCGCCTGTCAGTCCAGCACCGCCACCCCGTCCACCTCCACCATCGCCTGCTCGTCCCAGAGACGCACCGTGCCGATCACCGCCATCGCGGGATAGTCGCGGCCCGCCAGGCGCTTCCAGATGGCGCCCAGTTCGCGGGCGTTGGCGCGGTAGTCGGCGACGTCCGTGGCGTAGACCGTGACGCGGGCGAGGTCGGCGGGGGTGCCGCCCGCGTGGCGGAGGGCGGTGAGGAGGTTGGTGAGGGCGCGTTCGAACTGCTCGGGCAGGGTGGTCCCGGTGACCTCGCCCTCGCTGTCCAGGGCGGTCTGGCCCGCGAGGAAGACGAGGCGTGAGCCGGTCGCCGTGACGGCGTGCGAGAAGCCTGTGGGCGGGGAGAGTTCGGCGGGGTTGACTCGGTTCAGGGGCATGGGGCTACGGCTCCTCGGTCGAGGTCTGGAGAGGCAGACGGATGTGCGCCCCGGCAGGGGCACGGGGAGCCGCGCGACCAGCCACGGCGCGCCCGCGGACGGCGACCCGCAGGCGGCGCTCCCGCCCCGGCGCGACCAGCCACGGCGCGCCCGCGGACGGCGGCCCCACCTCGGTGCCACCGACCACGACGCCCCCGCGGGCTGAAAAGCCGGCACCGCCGGCGGCCCTACGCATACAGCTCCTTCGCGATGATCCCCCGCTGCACCTCACTCGCCCCCTCATAGACGCGCGGCGCCCGCACCTCCCGGTACAGGTGCTCCAGGAGGTGGCCCCGCTGCAGCGCGCGGGCGCCATGCAGTTGGACCGCGGCGTCCACCACGTACTGCGCCGTCTCCGTGGCCAGCAGCTTCGCCATCGCCGCGCGGCGTGCGATGCCGGGGGCGCGCGGGCCCTCGTGGTCGTAGGCCGACGCCGCCGCGTAGACCATCAGGCGGGCCGCCTCCGTGCGCGTGGCCATCTCGGCGACCCGGTGGGCCACCGACTGGAGATCCGCGAGCGTGCCGCCGAACGCGTCCCGGCGGGCGGTGTGCGCGATGCTCGCGTCGAGCGCCGCGGACGCCATGCCCACCGCGAACGCGCCGACGCTGGGCCGGAAGCGGTTCAAAGTGGTCATCGCCACCCGGAAGCCGCGGTCCACCTCGCCGATGACGTCCTCGGGGCCGACCCGTACGCCGTCGAAGGCGAGGGCGCCGATCGGGTGCGGGGAGAGCATGTCGAGGGCGGTGCCGGTCAGGCCCTCGCGGTCGGCGGGGACCAGGAAGGCGGTGACGCCGCGGGACCCCGCGCCTCGCGTCGTACGGGCGAAGACGGTGTAGAAGTCGGCTTCGGGGGCGTTGGAGATCCAGCACTTCTCGCCGCTCAGGCGCCAGCCATCGGGGCCGTCCCGGTCCGCCGCCAGGGACAGCGCCGCCGCGTCCGAGCCCGCGCCGGGCTCGGAGAGCGCGAACGCGGCGATCGCACGGCCCGCCGCCGCCTCGGACAGCCACCGCTCGCGCTGGGCGGCGGTGCCGTACGCGTGCACGGGGTGCGCGCCAAGCCCTTGCAGGGCGAGCGCGGTCTCGGCCTCGGTGCAGGCGTAGGCGAGGGATTCGCGCATCAGGCAGAGGCCGAGGGCGCCGCCGGTGCCGGTCCCGTCCCTCTCCAAAGGCTCCGCGGGTGCGGAGAACAGCCGGCCCAACAGGCCCGTCTCCCCCAGCGCCGCCACCAGCGGCCGGTTCACACGGCCGGGTTCGCCCTTCTCCGCCAGGGGGCGGAACCGGTCGGCGGCCAGGGCGCGCAGCTCCGTGCACCAGTCGTTCTGTGATGGATCGAGGGAGAATGCCGGCATCCCGGACCCCTTCTCTATCGCGCACCGTTGACTGTCGTCACCATCACGATACGCTCGTGGGGCGAGCCCACCACAGCGCCCGTCCGGCAGGCAAGGGGGCAGAGCCGCCATGGCAACGAACGGCATCCCAGGGCTGACACCATCCGGCCACGTGGACAGCTTCGCCCGGGACCACCTTCCGCCGCGCGAGCAGTGGCCCGCCCTCGTCCACGACCGCCCCGAGCTGCACTACCCGGACCGCCTCAACTGCGGGGCCGAGCTGCTCGACCGGACCGTGGAGCGGCACGGCCCGGACCGCCCCGCCTTCCGCGCCGCCTCCGGCGAGACGTGGACGTACGGCGAACTCCGCGGCCACGTCGACCGGATCGCCCACGTGCTCACCGACGATCTCGGCGTCCTGCCCGGCCGGCGCGTGCTGCTGCGCGGTCCCACCACGCCGTGGCTCGCCGCCTGCTGGCTCGCGGTGATGAAGGCGGGCGCGGTCGCCGTGACCGTCCTCGCGCAGCAGCGCGCGCAGGAGCTGGCCACCATGTGCGAGATCGCCGAGGTGCGGCACGCGCTGTGCGACGTACGGTCGGTCGACGACCTGATCAAGGCCGGGGTGCCCGGCCTGAGCATCACCACGTACGGGGGTGACGGGCCCGAGGATCTGCTCGTGCGCGCCGCCGCGCATCCCGAGCCGTACGACGCCGTCGGCACCGCGGCCGACGACGTCGCGCTCATCGCGTTCACGTCGGGGACCACGGGCCGCCCCAAGGGCTGCATGCACTTCCACCGGGACGTGCTCGGCATCGCCGACACCTTCGCGCGGCACGTACTGAAGCCGACCCCCGACGACGTGTTCGCCGGCAGTCCCCCGCTCGGCTTCACCTTCGGTCTCGGCGGACTCGTCGTCTTCCCGCTGCGCTTCGGCGCCTCGTCCGTCCTGCTCGAACAGGCGGGCCCCAAGCAGCTCCTGCCCGCCATCGGACGGCACGGGATATCGGTGCTGTTCACCGCCCCGACCGCGTACCGCACGATGCTCGACGAACTCGACGCCCACGATGTCACGTCGCTGCGGCGGTGCGTGTCGGCGGGCGAGAACCTGCCCGCCGCCACCTGGCAGGCCTGGAACCAGCGCACCGGGCACCGCATCATCAACGGCATCGGCGCGACCGAACTGCTCCACATCTTCATCTCCGCCGCCGACGAGGCGATACGGCCGGGCACCACGGGACGCCCCGTGCCCGGCTGGCACGCGCGCGTGGTCGACGATTCCGGCGCCCCGCTGCCGAACGGCGAGCCCGGACTGCTCGCGGTGCGCGGTCCCGTCGGCTGCCGCTACCTCGCCGACGAGCGCCAGCTCCAGTACGTACGGCACGGCTGGAACATCACCGGCGACACCTACATACGCGACGACGACGGCTACTTCCGCTACGTCGCGCGCGCGGACGACATGATCATCTCGGCCGGGTACAACATCGCGGGTCCCGAGGTCGAGGAGGCCCTGCTGCGCCACCCCGACGTGGCGGAGACCGCGGTGGTCGGCCGCCCCGACGAGCTGCGCGGACAGGTGGCCGTGGCGTACGTGGTCCCGCGCGCGGGGGCCGAACCCGACGCGGACCGGCTGCGGGACTTCGTGAAGGCGGAGCTCGTCCCCTACAAGTGCCCGCGGGAGATCGTCTTCCTCGACGCGCTGCCCCGGACCGCCACCGGCAAGCTGCAGCGCTTCCGGCTACGGGGCCGGCCGGCGGCCGGAGCGGGACCCGTAGAGTGATCACGTGTCCGAGCAGCACACTCCACGGTCCCTGATCGTCACCTTCTACGGCGCCCACGGCCGGGCCGCGCCGGGCCCCGTCCCGGTCGCCGACCTGGTGCGCCTCCTCGCGCCCGTCGGCGTCGACGCGCCGTCGGTGCGCTCGTCCATCTCGCGGCTGAAGCGGCGCGGCCTGCTCGTGCCCGCGCGCACGGAGGCGGGCGCGGCGGGGTACGCGCTCTCGCCGGACGCCCGGCAGCTCCTGGAGGACGGCGACCGCCGCATCTACGGCACGGCCGCCGCCGGACGCGAGGGCGGCTGGGTCCTCGCCGTGTTCTCCGTGCCCGAGGCCGAGCGGCACAAGCGGCACGTGCTGCGCTCACGCCTCGCGGGCCTGGGGTTCGGCACGGCGGCACCGGGCGTCTGGATCGCCCCCGCGCACCTCTACGAGGAGACCAGGCACACCCTGGAGCGCCTGCAACTGGCGTCCTACGTCGACCTGTTCCGCGGTGAGCACCTGGGCTACGCCCCGACCGCCGAGGCGGTGTCCCGCTGGTGGGACCTCTCCTCGCTGGCCAAGCAGCACGAGGCGTTCCTGGACCGCCACGAGCCGGTGCTCCGCTCCTGGGAGGCCCGCGGCGGCACCGGCCCCGAGCCCGAGGAGGCGTACCGCGACCACCTCCTCGCCCTCGACTCCTGGCGGCAGCTGCCCTACGCCGACCCCGGCCTCCCCGCCGAGCTGCTCCCCGCCGACTGGCCGGGCGCCCGCTCGGCCGCGGTGTTCACGGCCCTGGACGACAGGCTCAGGGAGGCCGGCGCGCGCTTCGTCACGCCGGATGCCGGCTCTTGAGCGTCAGCCGCGGCTTCGGGGCGTCCGTGCGGCCGGTCTGCGGGCGGCGGCTGCCCGCGCGGTACTGGACGGGCCAGGGGGCGCCGGGACCCTCGTAACCCTGTTCGGCGGCGGCGTGCAGCGTCCAGTGGGGGTCGTAGAGGTGCGGGCGGGCCAGGGCGCACAGGTCGGCGCGGCCCGCGAGGAGCAGGGAGTTGACGTCGTCCCAGGAGGAGATGGCGCCGACCGCGAGGACCGGGATGCCCGTCTCGTTGCGGATGCGGTCGGCGTACGGGGTCTGGTAGGAGCGGCCGTAGGCGGGGCGTTCGTCGGCGACGACCTGGCCGGTGGAGACGTCGATCGCGTCGGCGCCGTGGGCGGCGAAGGCGCGGGCGATCTCCACGGCGTCCTCGGCGGTCGTGCCGCCGTCGGCCCAGTCGGTGGCGGAGATCCGGACCGTCATCGGCTTGTCGGCGGGCCAGGTGTCGCGGACCGCGTCGAACACGTCGAGCGGGAAGCGGAGCCTCGCCTCCAGTGAGCCGCCGTAGGCGTCCGTGCGGTGGTTGGTCAGCGGGGAGAGGAAGCCGGAGAGCAGATAGCCGTGCGCGCAGTGCAGTTCGAGCAGGTCGAAGCCGGCCTGCTCGGCGCGGGCGGCCGACGCGGCGAACTCCTCGCGGATCTCCGCCAGCCCGGCCCTCGACAGCTCGTGCGGGGTCTGGCTGCCCGGCTTGTACGGGAGCGGGGAGGCGGCCCGGAGCGGCCAGTTGCCGTCGGGCAGCGGGTCGTCGATGCCCTCCCACATCAGCTTCGTCGAGCCCTTGCGGCCCGAGTGGCCGAGCTGCACGCCGATGGCGGTGCCGGGGGCGCGGGCGTGCGCGAAGTCGGTGATCCGCCGCCATGCCTCGGTCTGCTCGGCGGTGTAGAGCCCGGCGCAGCCCGGCGTGATGCGGCCGTGCTCGCTGACGCACACCATCTCGGTCATGACGAGGCCCGCGCCGCCGAGCGCCCTGGCGCCCAGGTGGACGAGGTGGAAGTCGCCGGGGACGCCGTCGACGGCGGAGTACATGTCCATGGGCGAGACGACCACGCGGTTGCGCAGGGTCAGGCCGCGCAGCCGGAAGGGCGTGAACATCGGAGGTGTGTCCGCCGGGCAGCCGAACTCGCGCTCGACGGCACGGGTGAACTCCGCGTCGCGCAGCCGGAGGTTGTCGTGGGTGACGCGGCGGCTGCGGGTCAGCAGGTTGAAGGCGAACTGGTGCGGCGGCTGGTCGAGGTGGCCGGCGATCCGCTCGAACCACTCCAGGCTCGCGCGGGCCGCGCGCTGCGTGGAGGCGACCACCGGGCGGCGCTCGGCCTCGTAGGCCCGGAGCGCGGTGGGCAGGTCCGGCTGTTCCTGGAGGCAGGCGGCGAGTGCGAGGGCGTCCTCGACGGCCAGCTTGGTGCCGGAGCCGATGGAGAAGTGCGCGGTGTGCGCGGCGTCGCCGAGCAGGACCGTGTTCCCGTGCGACCAGTGGGAGTTGACGACCGTGCGGAAGGTGGTCCAGGAGGAGTTGTTGCCGCGCAGGGGGCGGCCGCCGAGCGCGTCCGCGAAGACCTTGGCGCAGCGTTCGGTGGACTCGCGTTCGTCGAGCCCGGCGAAGCCGGCCGCCTCCCAGACCTCCTCGCGCATCTCGACGATGACGGTGGAGGCGTCGCGCGCGTAGGGATAGCCGTGGAGCTGCATCACGCCGTGCTCGGTCTCGGCGATCTCGAAGCGGAACGCGTCGAAGGCGAAGTCGGCGGCCAGCCAGATGTACCGGCAGCGGTGCGTCGTGATCGCGGGGCCGAAGGCCTCGGCATGCGCCTCGCGGGTGAGGCTGTGCACGCCGTCCGCCGCGACGACCAGGTCGTACGCCGCGGACAGCTCGGCGGCGGGCGGTGCCTCGGTGCGGAAGCGCAGCTCCACGCCGAGGCTCCGGCAGCGCTCGTGCAGGATCTCCAGGAGCCTGCGGCGGCCGAGCGCCGCGAAGCCGTGGCCCCCGGAGGTGTGCCGCCGGTCGCGGTGCACGATGTCGATGTCGTCCCAGCGCACGAACTCGGCCTGGAGCGCCGCGTGGACGGCCGGGTCGGCGTGCTCGATGCCGCCGAGCGTCTCGTCGGAGAGGACGACGCCGAAGCCGAAGGTGTCGTCGGGGGCGTTGCGCTCCCAGACGGTGACCTCGCGGGCGGGGTCCAGGCGCTTGAGCAGCGCGGCGGCGTAGAGACCGCCGGGGCCGCCGCCGATCACCGCGACGCGGTGCGCTCCGCGCGGGGCGGTCATCGGCCCTGCGGTGCTCATCGGCCCTGCGGTGCTCATCGGCCCTGCCACTTCGGCGGGCGCTTCTCGGTGAACGCGGCGTGGAACTCGGCGTAGTCCTCGCCGTTCATGAGCAGCGCCTGGGTGGCCGCGTCCAGCTCCACGGAGGCGGCGAGCGGCATGTCCAGTTCCGCGGTGAGCAGGGCCTTGGTCTGGGCGTGGGCGAGGGCGGGGCCACCGGCGAGGCGGCGCGCGAGGGCCTGTGCGGCCTCGGCGGCCCTGCCCTCCTCGGTCAGTTCGCTGATCAGGCCGATCCGCTCGGCCTCGGGGGCGCGCACCGGCTCGCCGAGCATGAGCAGGCGCGTGGCGTGGCCGAGGCCGACGACGCGGGGCAGCAGGTAGGCGGCGCCCATGTCGCCGCCGGAGAGGCCGACCCGGGTGAACAGGAAGGAGAACTTCGCGGAGGGGTCGGCGACGCGGAAGTCGGCGGCGAGCGCGAGCACGGCGCCCGCCCCGGCGGCCACGCCGTGCACACCGGCGACGACCGGGAAGGGGCACTCCCTGATCGCCCGCACCACCTGGCCGGTCATCCGGTTGAAGTCCAGGAGCTGCGCCGTGTCCATGGCGAGGGTGGCGCCGATGATCTCGTCGACGTCGCCGCCCGAGCAGAAGCCGCGCCCCTCGCCGCCGAGTACGAGCGCGCGGACGGACCGCTCGCGGGAGAGCTCGGCGAGCAGGTCCCGCAGGTCGGCGTAGGCGCCGAAGGTGAGCGCGTTCAGCCGGTCGGGGCGGACGAGGGTGACCGTGGCGACCCCGTCGTCGACGGCGAGGCGCAGATGGCGCCAGTCGGAGGTGCGGTTCGCGGAGCCGGTGAAGGGACTCATGGGGCGGCCTCCTCGGCCTGGGGGCTGGAGTTCGCTGCCTCACGAAGTTATCACCGATCCGTGACCGTCGTCACGAGCACGCGATAGCTCAGGTCCCCTCACCCGACGACTCGGGCGGGGTCCCTTCGCCCAAGGACTCGGGCCGGGCCCCGGCCCGTGGACTCCCGACCGCGGCCCCTGTCGACATAGCGCTTAGGATGCGTTCGGTTGAACGCGGGACCGCCTGCCGCCCTGAACGGACCCACCTTGTACGAACCCCCCTCCCCCGCCTCCTGGCGCGTCGACCTGCCGCACACCCCGGCGGCCGTGCCGGTCGCGCGCGCCCTGGTCCGTACCGCGCTGACCGAGATCGAGCCGTCCGCCGACACGGACACCGCCGAACTGCTCACCGCGGAGCTGGTGGCCAACGCCGTCGAGCACACCGCGGGCGAGGACCCGATAGCGCTGGTCATCGAGCTCCTGCCGACCTGCTGCCAGGTCGAGGTGCACGACTCGAACCCGCTGCCGCCCGGCGACCTCACCTCCCCCTGCCCCCCTGGGCCGCCGGACCCGTGGCAGGAGCACGGCCGCGGCCTCGTCCTGATCCGCGCCCTCAGCTCCTCCTGCGGCCACCGCGCCACGGACTCCGGCAAGGCGGTGTGGTTCAGGCTGCCGGTCCGGGGTGTCACGAAGTGCGCAGAACGCGGTTGAGGCGCCGGGTCACCACCCCGCCGACGCGCCGCACGGCGTCGGGGTCCAGCAGGGCGAGCGCGGGCACGGCCCGCCACCAGTCGTCCCTCACCAGGAGAGCGCGCACCATATGCTCCGCCGCCGCGGAATCCCTCATCCGCGCGGGCCCGGCATAGGCATCCAGGAGCAGCAGCCGGCGCAGGTCGGTGGCGTCGTCGAGGCGCTCGGCGGGCGGAGACCAGCAGGAGCGGCCGCCGCCCGCCGCCGCGAGCGCGGCCGTACCGAGATACGCCCCCAAGGACTGCGCCGCCGGGCTCCCCCCGGCCGGGGGCAATCCCATCAGCAGCGCGGTCATCGCCCACAGCGCGGCCGGCCCCCGGCCCAGTGGTTGGCCGCCCCTGCTGTCCGACCGGCTCCATTCGACGAACAGCGATGCGGCCTCACCACTGTCGACCCGGGAGAGCGCGAGGACCGCGGACGCCCGCTCGAAGGGGTCGAGCAGCCAGCGCAGGCGCGGCGCCACGGAGAAGAGCGGTCCGCTGCTGGTCCGCCGTCCCGCGAGGTCGCGGGCGCGCCCGGTGATCCAGCCGCGCACCGCGTCGGGCTGCCCCCAGAGCGTCGCTGCGAGCGCGGACCACCACGCGTCCGACGCCTGAGGATGCGCCGGGTCGAGCTGCTTCATCCCCTCGTAGGCCAAGGCGCGAGCCATGGCCGCGCACTCCGCCCTGCGGGCGTCGTCCTCGGGCAGCAGCCGGATCAGGGTGGCGAGTGACGCCGGAGCGTAGGGCAGAAGGTGCAAGGTGTCGCGCGCGTCGGCGATCGCGTGGTCGAACCCTCTCAACCGGGCGACCACCTCCACGTCGTGCGCGTGCGGCACCGCGCCCGGCACCCAGGCGGGCCGGGCTCTGATCTGCCGGAAGACGCGCTTGGCCTCGGTACCCGACCGGGCACGGCTCAGGGCCGCCCGCGCCCAGGTGTCCGTGGGTTCCGGTGCCTGCCGGGACAGGTGCCCGGCCTGTTCGGTGTCGCCGAGGTCCGCCAAGGCGTCGGAGAGGACGCCGAGCACGGGTGCCAGTGCCGAGTAACTGCCCTCAAGGCTCTCCCGGACAGCTCTCGCGATGTCCCGCGCCGACTCCGCCGCCTCCGAGGGCGCATCGGCGGCACGGCTCAGGGCAATGGCGGCCGCGACCTCCGCCTGCCCCCTGGCGGAGACGCGCGTGGTGACCCGGCGCGCCTCGTCGGGCTTGCCGAGAGCCACGAGCCGTTCGGCCACGCAGACCCGGACGGCTTCCCCCTCCGCGGTGCGGGACGGGGGGAGCCGGAGTTCCTCGCCGCGTTCGGCCGCGGCACACAGCTCGAACACGCCGTGGCCGACCTCGTCTTCCACGGGCCGCGCGTGGCTCAGGGCCTCCCGCATTTCCGGGGCGAGGGCACCGCGGGGACCCCCCTCCGAGGCCCGGCCCACCGTCCCGAACGGCCCGAGCACCGGCGGCGCCCGCCGGGTTCTGATGCGCCGCCGCTCCGCCCGCAGCTTCGCGCGCACCGCGAGGCGTGCCGCGGACTCCGGGCACACCGTCCGGGTCAGGACGGCGAGGCAGGCCAGGGTCAGGGCCGAGCGGCGCGGCGGAATGCGCTCGGCGAGGCCCATGAGCTCGGCGGCGCGGGCCGTGTCATCGCCACGGACGAGCAGGCCCGCGCAGGCGAGGAGCAGGGTCCGGGCCGGCTGGCCGCAGCGGTCGGCCGCCAGCGCCTCCGCCGCCGCGGCCAGCGCCTCCGCCGCGGTCGGCTCAACGGTACCGCCGGCGACGCCCGCGAGCGTCCGCTCAGCCACGTCCCGCAGGACGAAGGCGCGCTCCCAGGGGTGGGGGGCTCGCAGCGCCTCCGCCAGGGCGGCCCGCGCGTCGCCCGCCCGTACGAGCGCGACCGCGCGGTCCGCGCAGAAACGGGCATGGTGGTACGCCTCCACCGAGTGGGCGGGCTCCGCGGCGTGCGCCGGCGCCGCGAAGCCCGCACTCACCCATGCCGTCGTCTCCGCGATCACCCGCTTGGTGAGTCGGGGGGCGGGCACCGCGGCGCCCACCACCACCCGGGCGAGCGCCCGCGCGGTGTCCCACTCGTCGAGCAGCGTCCTGGCGATCCCCTCGGCCTGGGAGGTCAGCCCGAGCGCCCCCCATACCGCGGGCAGGCCGACCGGCAGGCCCGCGTTGCGGTGCGTCAGTTCGTCGGCTACGAGCGCCAGTTCGACGACGGTGCCCAGGTCGCCCTCAGGCGCCCCGGCGAGTCTCCTGCGTGCCGCCGCCACCTCGGCCTGGGCCACGGCGTCGCTTCCCGTGACGGCGAGCAGTCGCGCCTGACGGCGCCGGTCGGTGATGGTGCTCAGGTATCTGTCCAGGTCGCCCGCGCCGGCGAGCAGCCGCCCGTAGGTGTGCAGGAGGTAGCCGGGGGTACCCTCGGGCCAGCCCTGCGCACGGAAGCCGTCGGCCCAGGCGTGGATACGGTCGCGGTAGCCCTCCACGGCGGTACCGAGCGCCTGGGCGGCCTGTTCGTGCAGCGTCTCGTGGGCGAAGAGATACCCCTGCTCCTCGGTGAGGTCCCAGCGGGTGCCGGTGCGCAGGCTCCGGCCGAGGACACTGGCGAGCCGTGACTCCATCTGGAAGGGCAGCAGCCCCGTCAGTTCCACGAGGTCCTTGGCGGTCAGCCCGCCCTGGGCCGCGGTGAGCAGCCCCAGCAGGTCCAGTTGGGCCTGGTCGCCGCGGAGTGCCTCGTGCAGTTCGCGCTTCGCCTCGTCTCGTGTGTGCCGCGCGTAGTCGTTTGTGCTCAGGTGACGGCGGGCGCAGCGGCGCAGCGGGTGGTCGTCCGGGACGTCGAGCGGCACTCCGGGGTGCGGTCTGCTGGTGACGAGCACGCGTACGTTGGCGGGCGGTCGGGGCGGGAGCAGGGCCGCGATGCTCGGGCGGGCGCTCCCGGGCCCCGCGGCACGGTCCTCGTCCAGGCCGTCGACGACGAGAAGCAGCGTCTCGTCCTGCTCGGCGAGGCGCTCGGCGGCGCGGTCGAGCAGGAGTCTTCGCAGGCCGTCGCGGCCCGTCGGCGTGGCCTCGACGCCCGCGAGGGGAGCGAGCTGCGCGATCATGGCGTCGGTGAACGCGTCACTGTCAGCCTGTTCCGCCCAGCGCGCCGTCACGAAGAAGGAGACCGGGCGCACCCCGGCCGGCGGGTTGAGGACGAACGTCGAGGCCAGCGCCGTCTTACCGCTCCAGGGCGGCGCCTGCCACCATTGGTAGCTCTCGCCGCCCGCGCAGAAGGCGATGAGTTCCGCGGTCTCCTGTTCGCGGCCGACCAGTTCGGGCGGTGCGATGTCCCGCACCTGACGCAGCTGGGCACCGTGGACCAGCTCGCCGGGGTCGGCCGGGAGGACCTCGGGCAGATCACCGGGGCCGATCCGCAGGCCGAGGAGTGCCTGGACGGTGTCGAGCTCGGCCGGCGGCAGCCGCTCGTGCCAGCGGTCCATCCGCAGCACCGCGAGGGTGCCGAGGCCGTCCGAACGGTGATGCCTGCCGACGATGCCGATCAGCCGTCCGCCGCTCAGGACGGGCGCTCCCGACATGCCTTCCCAGGGCGAGCGGTGCGGGTCCGGGTCACGCTCGGGCGGTTGTACATGCAGCTCAAGGGTGCCCTCGCGGCGGTTGGAGAGTACGGGGGCCGATCCCTCCGCGTGACGGATGTCGCGGTAGGCCGTGTTGCTGCCGCGGTCGGCACGGAGCTTGAAGCGGGGGAACCCCAGCGTCGAGCAGCGCAGGACGGCGTCGCGCTCGCCGACACGGCCGACGGGGATCGCGCCGTCCGGCTTCTCCTGTGGCACCGAGAGCAGCGCCGCGTCGATCCCGGCCCGGGACCAGACGGTCTCCGCCCGATGCGTACGCTCTCTCGGGCGGTCCGCGTCGAAGCGGACCTCCACGCGCGCGGCACCATGGACGACGTGCTCGGCCGTGAGCACCAAGCCGTCACGGACGAGGTAGCCGGAGCCGCGGCGGGTCCCACCCCCGTGCGGTGTCACGATGATTTCGGCGGCCCATCCCGGCTCCAGGCCCCGCGCTCGCACGGCTCCCCCGCCCCGGTCAGCGCTCGCCGTCCGCCGAGCGGCCCGCTATCTCGGGCCGGCCGGGGTGCCCTTCGACCCTCGGATGGAGGGTCAGTGTGATCTTGTGGGCGTCGCTCCGGACCGCCTTGCCCCCGGCGTTCGCGTCGATGACCCAGAATCTGACCTTGGCACCCGCGCCCGCCGAGCGCTCCATGGTGAAGGTGGCCTCCACCTCCACCGGGCCGAGTTCGAAGCGGAGCCGCTCGCCTGCGCCTGCCGCCATCGCCTCGTCCAGCTCCCGGCGCAGCTCGCCGATCACCTCCGACAGTTCGATCACGGCCGCCCCCCTCGCTCAGCACTCCGTCGTCCCAGCGTACTGGGACATGCCGTCCCACAGCAGGCGATCGGAGGCAAAGGCCGTGCGGTTGACGGCCGTCGGGTCCGGGCGGCCGGTGCTCAGGAGAGCGTCGCGACCAGTACCGCCTTGATCGTGTGCAGGCGGTTCTCGGCCTCGTCGAAGACGACCGAGTACGGCGACTCGAAGACCTCGTCGGTGACCTCAAGGGATGTGGTGCCGAACCTCTCGTGCATCTCGCGGCTGACCTCGGTCCCCAGGTCGTGGAAGGCCGGCAGGCAGTGCAGGAACCGCACGTCGGCGTTGCCGGTGGCGCGCAGGACGTCCATCGTCACCGCGTAGGGCGCGAGGGCGGTGATGCGCTCCCCCCAGACCTCCTTGGGCTCCCCCATGGAGACCCAGACGTCGGTGGCGACGAAGTCGGCGCCCCTGACCCCCTCGTCGACCGCCTCGGTGAGGGTGATGCGGGCGCCGCTGGTCTCGGCGAGCGCGCGGGCCCGGGTGACGGTGTCCTCGGAGGGCCAGTAGGCGCGGGGCGCCACGATGCGGATGTCCATGCCGAGCAGGGCGCCGGTGATCAGGTAGGAGTTGCCCATGTTCATCCGGGCGTCGCCCAGATAGGCGAGGGCGACCTCGGTGAGGGGCTTGGCCGTGTGCTCGGTCACCGTCAGGACGTCGGCGAGCATCTGGGTGGGGTGCCAGGTGTCGGTCAGACCGTTGTAGACGGGGACGCCCGCGTGGGCGGCGAGCGTCTCGACGGTCTCCTGGGCGTCCCCGCGGAACTCGATCGCGTCGAACATCCGGCCGAGCACCCGGGCGGTGTCCTTGGCGGACTCCTTGTTCCCTATGTGCGAGCCGGACTGGTCGATGTACGTGGTCGACGCGCCCTGGTCGGCGGCGGCGACCTCGAAGGCGCAGCGCGTCCTCGTGGAGCTCTTCTCGAAGATCAGCGCGATGTTCTTGCCGGTCAGCCGCCGCACCTCCGTGCCCGCCCGCTTCGCCGCCTTCAGCTCGGCGGCGAGAGCGACCAGGCCACGGAACTCGTCGGCGGTGAAGTCCAGCTCCTTGAGGAAGTGGCGGCCGGTGAGGTGGGTGGCCATGGTGATGCTCCTGGGGTGCGGATGGATGGACGGTGGAAACCATCGGAACCCTTGGAACTATATACGATCAACAGCAATTCTATGCATGGCCATGTTGGGAAGGGTGGATGGGCGGATGGGTGGATCAGGTTCCCGGCACCGCGTCCCGCTCGACGGGACAGCTCATGCACCGCGGTCCGCCCCTGCCGCGCCCCAGCTCACTGCCCAGGATCTCGATGACCTCGATGCCCTGCTTGCGCAGATACGTGTTGGTCGTCGCGTTCCTCTCGTACGCCACCACGACCCCCGGTTCCACCGCGAGGACGTTGCAGCCGTCGTCCCACTGCTCGCGCTCGGCGGCGTGCACGTCCTGGGTGGCCGTGAGCACCCGGATGGAGTCCAGGCCGAGCGCCGCCGCGATGGCCCGGTGCATGTGCTCCGGCGGATGGTCGGTGACCTTCAGCTCCCGGTCGCCGACGCCCGGCTCGATGGTGTAGGAGCGGAGCATGCCGAGGCCCGCGTACTGCGTGAAGGTGTCGCCGTCGACCATCGTCATGACCGTGTCGAGGTGCATGAACGCGCGCCGCTTCGGCATGTCGAGGGCCACGATCGTCTGGGCCGAGCCCGCCGCGAAGAGCTCGTGCGCCAGCATCTCGACCGCCTGCGGGGTGGTGCGCTCGCTCATGCCGATCAGGACCGCGCCCTTGCCGATCACCAGGACGTCGCCGCCCTCGATCGTCGAGGGGTAGTCGGCCTGCCCGCGCGACCAGACGTTGAAGTCCTCGTCGCGGAAGAGCGGGTGGTGCCGGTAGATGGCCTCGAAGTGCACGGTCTCGCGCTGCCGCGCGGGCCACCGCATCGCGTTGATGGAGACGCCGTCGTAGATCCAGGCGGAGGTGTCGCGCGTGAAGAGGTGGTTGGGCAGCGGGCCCAGCAGGAAGTCGTCGAGGTCCATGCAGTGGAAGCGCACGGACGTCGGCTCGGCGTGGCGTTCGAGGAACTCGCGCTTCGTCATCCCGCCGACCAGCGCCTCCGCGAGGTCGACCGACGGCATCGTCTCGAACGCGGCCCGCAGGTGGTCCGTCGCCAGCGGCCCGTACTCCTTCTCGTCGAAGACCCGGTCGAGGACGAGGAGGCGCGCCGCGGGCACGTTCAGCGTCTCGCTGAGCAGATCGCCGAAGAGGTGCACGGCGACGCCGCGGTCGCGCAGGACGTCCGCGAACCCGTCGTGCTCCTGGCGGGCCCTGCGCACCCACAGGACGTCGTCGAAGAGGAGCGTGTCCTTGTTGCTCGGCGTCAGCCGCTTGAGCTCCAGATCGGGGCGGTGCAGTATGACGCGGCGCAGCCGCCCGGCCTCGGAGTCGACATGGAATCCCATGGGGCCATCCTTCCCCGGCGGGGCGGCCTTCGCGCAGTCAATGCGCTACCTCGTGGCGGCTCCGGACCACCGAATCGATGGTCCGGAGCCGCGAACGGCTCAGAGCCGTGGGTCGACCGGCTCCGACTCCAGTGCCAGGACCGCGAACACCGCCTCGTGGACCCGCCACAGCGGCTCGCCGTCGGCCAGGCGGTCCAGGGCTTCGAGGCCCAGCGCGTACTCCCTGAGGGCGAGCGAGCGCTTGTGGCCCAGGGAGCGGTCGCGCAGCTTCGCCAGGTTCTCCGGACGCGTGTACTCCGGTCCGTAGACGATCCGCAGGTACTCCCGGCCCCGGCACTTGACGCCGGGCTGCACCAGATGCCCCTGGCCGTTCCTGGCCAGCGGCGCGACCGGCTTGACGACCATGCCCTCGCCGCCGCGGCTCGTCATCTCCAGCCACCAGTCCACGCCGGCCTCGACCGACGCCTCGTCGCCGGTGTCGACGTAGAGGCGGCGGGTCGTCCGCAGCAGGCCGGTGCCGTCGTGCTCGACCATGCGGTCGATCAGCGCGAGCTGTTCGTCGTGCGGGAGCGCGGCGAGGCTGCGGCCCCGCGCGGCGAGGATCTGGAACGGCGCGAGCCGCACCCCGTCCAGGCCCTCCGTGGGCCAGCAGTAGCGCCGGTATGCCTCGGTGAACGCCGCGGCGTCCGCCGCCCGTTCCCGCTGCCTCGCCAGGAGCGCCCCCGCGTCGACGCCACGCGCCACCGCGGCCTCCAGGGCGGCCACCGCGCCGGGGAAGACGGCTCCCGAGGCGGCGCCCACGGCCGCGTACTGCGTGCGGAGCAGACCCGACGCCTTCAGCGACCACGGCATCAGCTCCGCGTCGAGGAGCAGCCAGTCGGTATCGAGCTCCTCCCAGAGCCCCGCCTCGGTGACGGCGGCGCGCAGCCGGGCCAGGACCTCCTCGGTGACGGTGGAGTCGCCGAAGAAGGGGCGGCCCGTACGGGTGTAGAGCGAACCGGTCGGGGTCCGGCCACCGCCCGGCGCGGCCGGGGCGTCCCCGAGGCCGAAGCGCTCGCGGACCACGTCCGCGTCCCGGCAGACCAGGACCACCGCACGCGAACCCATGTGCTTCTCCTCGCACACGACCCGTCCGACGCCGTCCTGTGCGTACGAGGCGAAGGCCTCCGCCGGGTGCTCCAGACAGTCCTCGCGCCGCGAGGTCGCGGTGGGCGCCATGGTCGGCGGCAGATACGGCAGCAGGCGCGGATCGACGGCGAAGCGGCTCATGACCTCAAGGGCCGCCGCCGCGTTCTCCTCGCGCACGCTGACGCGGAGCCCCGGCGCCGCCTCGCCCTCCCGGACGGGACCGGGGGCGCGGGGAAGAGTCTCCACCACGCGGCGGCCGTGCACGTCGGCGAGGTCGAGCGGCCGTCCGTCGTGGCCGCCCGGCGCCTCCGTGCGCAGCGGCTTGGCCGGTTCGTACCAGACGCGTTCCGCGGGGACGTCGACCAGCTCGCGCTCCGGCCAGCGCAGCGCGGTCAGCCTGCCGCCGAAGACGGCGCCGGTGTCCACGCAGATCGTGTTGTTCAGCCAGGAGGCGGTGGGCACCGGGGTGTGGCCGTACACCACGGCGGCGCGGCCCCGGTAGTCCTCCGCCCACGGATAGCGCACGGGCAGGCCGAACTCGTCGGTCTCGCCGGTGGTGTCGCCGTACAGCGCGTGCGAGCGCACCCGGCCCGAGGTGCGGCCGTGGTACTTCTCGGGCAGGCCCGCGTGGCAGACGACGAGCCTTCCGCCGTCCAGGACATAGTGCGAGACGAGGCCGTCCACGAACTCCCGCACCCGCGTGCGGAACTCCTCGCTCTCCCCCTCCAGCTGCTCGACGGTCTCGGCGAGGCCGTGGGTGTGCTGGACGTCCCGGCCCTTGAGGTAACGGCCGAGCTTGTTCTCGTGGTTCCCCGGCACACACAGGGCGGTGCCCGAGCCAACCATGCCCATGACACGGCGCAGCACGCCCGGGGTGTCCGGGCCCCGGTCGACGAGGTCGCCGACGAACACGGCCGTGCGGCCGTCGGGGTGCGCGCCGTCCACGTAGCCGAGCTTGCCGAGCAGGGTCTCCAGCTCGGAGGCGCAGCCGTGGATGTCGCCGATGATGTCGAAGGGCCCCGTGAGGTGGGTGAGGTCGTTGAACCGCTTCTCGGTGACGACCGAGGCGCCGTCGATCTCCTCGACCCCGCGCAGGACGTGCACCTTCCGGAAGCCCTCGCGCTCCAGGTGCCTGAGGGAGCGGCGCAGTTCGCGCCGGTGGCGCTGGATGACGCGGCGCGGCATCCCCGCCCGGTCCTCGCGCGCGGCGTTGCGCGCCGCGCAGACCTCTTCGGGCACGTCGAGCACGATCGCGATCGGCAGGACGTCGTGCTCCCTGGCGAGCCGGACGAGCTGCTTGCGGCTCTCGCTCTGCACGTTGGTCGCGTCCACGACCGTGCGGCGCCCCGCGGCGAGGCGCTTGCCCGCGATGTAGTGCAGCACGTCGAAGGCGTCACCGCTCGCGCTCTGGTCGTTCTCGTCGTCGGCGACGAGGCCGCGGCAGAAGTCGCTGGACATGACCTCGGTCGGCCTGAAGTGCCGCCGCGCGAAGCTGGACTTGCCGGAACCCGTGGCGCCGACCAGCACGACGAGGGAGAGGTCGGTGACGGGGAGCGTCCGCCCGGGGCGTGCGGCCACCGCGGCCTCCGGTTCGCTCGCGCGGTCCCGCGCGTCACTATGGTTCGTCATGCCGCCCGCACTCCCTTCGCACTGTCGTCCTTGCCGCCGCGCACGCCGTCGGCGCGCGTGAAGACCGCCATCTGGGTCGGCGGGCCCACCTCGGGGTCGTCGTCACCCACGGGGACGAACTCCACCCCGTACCCGTGCCGTGCGGCGACCTCGGCCGCCCAGCCGCGGAACTCCTCGCGGGTCCACTCGAAGCGGTGGTCGCCGTGGCGGGTGCGGCCCGCGGGAAGGGTCTCCCAGCGGACGTTGTACTCGACGTTCGGCGTGGTCACCAGGACGGTGCGGGGACGCGCGGAGCCGAACACCGCGTACTCCAGGGCCGGCAGGCGCTCCACGTCCACGTGCTCGATGACCTCGCTGAGCACCGCCGCGTCATACCCCTTGAGCCGCTTGTCGGTGTACACGAGCGAACCCTGGAGCAGTTTGACGCGCTCGGCACCGCGCTCGCCCATGCGGTCCAGCCTCAGCCGGCGCGAGGCGACGGTCAGCGCGCGCATCGACACGTCGACGCCGACGATCTCGGTGAACCGGACGTCCTTGAACAGCGCCTGCGCCAACTGGCCCTGTCCGCAGCCCAGGTCGAGCACGCGGCGGGCGTCCGCCCCGGTGAGCGCGGCGAGGATCGCCTCGCGGCGCCGCACGGCGAGCGGCACCGGGGCCTCCTCCGTGTCGCTCTCCTCGTCGACGGCGTTGTCGATCTCCTCGACGTCCGAGTCGTCGGCCTCGGCGAGCCGCACCAGTTCGAGCCGCTCCCTCGCCGCACGGGTCAGGGACCAGCGCCGCGAGAGGTAGCGGCTGGTGATGAGGGCCTGCTCCGGGTGGTTCGCGAGCCAGCCCTCACCGGCCCTGAGCAGCTTGTCGACCTCGTCGGCCGAGACCCAGTAGTGCTTGGCGTCGTCGAGGACGGGCAGCAGCACGTACAGGTGCCGAAGGGCCTCGCCCACGGTCAGTCTGCCGTCCGGCACGTCGAGGACGAGGCGGACGTACCGCGAGTCGCCCCACTCGGGGAACCGCTCGTCCAGTGGGACGGGCTCCACCGACACCGACCAGCCGAGCGGCTCGAAGAGGCTCCGCACCAGGTGGGCGCCGCCTCGCGCGGGCAGCGCGGGCACCTCCACGCTCAGCGGCAGCGGTCGCCCCGCCAGCTCGGGCCGCGCCTTGCACACGTCGCGCATCGCGCTGGAGAACACCGCGCTGAGCGCCACGGCCAGGAGCGAGGAGGCCGCGTAGGGCCGGTCGTTCACGTACTGCGCGAGAGCCGCGTCGGGCGCCCCGCCCTGCCCCTGTCCCTTGCCCTTCCCCTTGCCGCGCCGCACGAGGGCGACGGCGTCGACCTCCAGGAGCAGCGCGGCCGTGCACCGCTCGGCCGTCGCCTCGGGGTAGAGGACGTGCGCGGTGCCGTAGGAGGTGGAGAACGCCTGCGCCTTGTCGGGATGCTTGTGCAGCAGGAACCCGAGGTCGGTCGCGGGGCGTTCGGGGGTACCGGTGGTGGTGAGGGTAAGGAACACGGTGAGTGGCCTCGAAACGGGGTCTGAGCCGCGGTGCGCGGCGGGCGCCCCGGCGCGGTGCGGGCAAGTGCCGTACGGCCGGGCGGCGTTGCACCGCGGCGATGGGAGTGCGCCCGCCCATGACCTCGGCAGCACGCCTCTTCAACGTACAGCGGTCATCACCGGCACACCCGGGAATTTTCCCCTGCCCGTCCCGGGGCCACGCCGGTCATGGGCCGGGGGCGTGCGCCCCCCGGCGGAAAGCGCGGGGCATGTGGTGGGCCCTGGTCCTCTCTGCGCACCGTGTGCGCTCCCCCTGAGACGTTCGGGCGGGACGCACGACGGTGATACGCCTGTTGGCAGTCCTACTCTCGCGCGTGTTCCCGCGCGCGGCACAGCAGAGGAGTGATCGTATGGCGTCGTTCGACACGGGGCGGTTGTGCGCGATCGTCAAGATCCTGGACAAGGCGAGCAGTCATCTCCGTCTGGCGGCCGGGGAGTGCGCGCTCCCAGGTGCCGCGCCCGCCACACTCACCGCACCCGCCATCGCCACCGCATCCGCCACGCCCGTTGCACCCGCACCCGCACCGGCACTCGCGCCTCCTGCCGCCGCCGACCCGGCGGCCTCGGCCATCGTCGCGCTCCTGCGCGTCTCGGAGCACGCGTCGAGCAGCGTACGGAGGGCGCTGGTGCACATACGCAACGGTGAGGCCCAGCGGGCGCGGGACGAGCTGGACACGGCGCGCGCCGAGCCGTCCGGCGCCGCGCTCGTCCCCGCGGGCATCGCGCAGCCCCTGCCCCCGCGCGTGACCACCGCCCTGCACCTGATGCTGGGGATCACGGGCTTCTTCCCCTCCGAGACGGAACAGGTCCTCGCCAGGGCGGCCGTCCCGCCGGCGGTCCGGCAGTGCGTGGCCGCCCACTGATTCCCGGGCGGGGCGGCGCCGGGTTTGCGGGAGCTCATCACGGGGACCTGAGGTCTGTCCGGCTTCGCCTCCGCGAAGCAGCCCGTGAAGCGTCATGAAGGAGTCCCTGTGCGCGCCCTGGCCCTCGTCTGCACCCTGTCCCCCTCGCCCGCCGCGTCCAGCAGCGATGTGCTGGCCGGGCAGGTGCTGGCCGAGCTGGAGAAACGAGGGGCGACCGTGGAGAGCGTGCGCGTCGCCGACCACGACGTGAAGCCGGGCATCGCCGCCGACATGGGTGACGGCGACGCCTGGCCCGCGCTGCGGGAGAAGGTCCTCGCGGCCGACATCCTGCTGATCGCCACGCCGATCTGGCTCGGCCACCCGGCGAGCAACTGCCAGCGCGTCCTGGAGCGCCTGAACGCCGACATGTCCGAGACCGACGACCAGGGCCGCCCCCTCTTCTACGGCAAGGTCGCGGCCCTGGCGGTGGTCGGCAACGAGGACGGGGCGCACAAGGTCAGCGCCGACGTCTTCCAGGGCCTGAACGACCTCGGCTTCTCCCTCGGCCCGCAGGCCGTCACCTACTGGGTGGGCGAGGCCATGCAGGGCACCGACTACCAGGACCTCGACGAGACCCCGGAGGCCGTCGCCACCACCACGCGGACGCTGGCCGCCAACACCGTGCACCTGGCGCGCCTGCTCGGCGACGCGCCCTACCAGGCCCCGGCGCAGTAGCGGCGAGGCCAGGCGCCGCCGCGGGCACGAAGCCGCGCGCCCGGCACGGCCCGGGAAGTGGCCGCCGGGCGCCGGAGGGGCGCGTCCGGCGGCCACGTCTGTGACCGCCCGTGCACGGGCGGCGTCCCGGGCGGCGTCCCGGGCGGCGGAGGCCGGTGCCGCCCCGTCCCCCGCCGGGCGGGAGCCGCCCGGCGGCCGGGCCGCGCCCGGAACCAGGGGCTGCGGCCGGGCCCAGGAGCCGAGCCGCGACCGGAGCCGGGAGCCGCGGCCGGGCCCAGGACCCGTGGCCGACGTCAGGACAGCTGGGACTGCACCTGTGAGGAGATGAGCTCCAGGTGGTCCAGGTCCGCCAGGTCGAGGCACTGGAGGTAGATGCGGCTCGCGCCGATCGCCTCGTACCGCCCGATCTTGTCGACGACCTCCGCGGGTGATCCCGCGAGGCCGTTGGCCTTCAGCTCGTCCACCTCACGGCCGATCGCCGCCGCCCGCCGGGCCACCTCGGCGTCGTCCTTGCCGACGCAGGCGACCAGCGCGCTGGAGTACACCAGGTCGCCGCCCTTGCGGCCGGCCTCCTCCGCCGCCGCGCGGACCCGCCCGAACTGCCGCTCGCTGTCCTCCAGCGAGGCGAACGGGATGTTGAACTCGTCCGCGTACCGAGCGGCGAGGCGCGGGGTGCGCTGCGCCCCGTGGCCGCCGATGAGGACCGGCACCTTCGCCTGTGCGGGCTTGGGCAGGGCCGGGGAGTCGGTGAGCTGGTAGTGCTTGCCCTCGAACGTGAAGGTCTTGCCCTCCTCCGTCGCCCACAGGCCGGTGACGATGTCGAGCTGCTCCTCCAGGCGGGCGAACTTCTCCTTGGGGAAGGGGATGCCGTACGCCCGGTGCTCCTCCTCGAACCAGCCCGCTCCGAGACCCAGTTCGACCCGGCCGCCCGACATCTGGTCGACCTGCGCCACCTGGATCGCCAGGACGCCCGGCAGCCGGAACGTGCCCGCCGTCATCAGCGTGCCCAGCCTGATCCGCCGGGTCTCCCGGGCCAGCCCGGCCAGCGTGATCCACGCGTCCGTGGGGCCCGGCAGACCGTCCGACGACCCCATGCGGAGATAGTGGTCGGAGCGGAAGAAGGCGTCGAAGCCCAGGTCCTCGGTGGCCTTGGCGACGGTGAGCAGGGTGTCGTAGGTCGCCCCTTGCTGGGGTTCCGTGAAAATGCGAAGATCCATGGCTCCATCCTGCCCGCTCGGGCGCCCATCGGCCCCGCCGGTCCCGCCGGGCGTCCGCCGTCCCGGTCGGGTGAACCGGACCACGGGACGACCGCGGTTCCGGCCTCGGTTCCGGCTTCGGGCCCGGCCTCGGTTCCGGCTTCGGGCGCGGTTTCGACTCCGGTCGCGCTCCCGGCCCCGGCGCCGCCCTCACGACGGCCCCGCCGCGGAGTCGGCCTCGGGCAGGCGCTGCTCCCGCACCGCCAGCCTGCGCAGCATCTCCAGGACCCGGTCCCTGGACTCGTCGGCGGCGTCGATCGCCTCCATGCACTGCCAGTAGTCCCCCTCGTCGACGGCGCTCATGGCGACGCCGACGAGCGCGATGCCGACCTCTCCGAAGAGCCCGTCGAGCGCGACCAGGACCTCATGCGCGTCGCCGGTCCGCGACAGGCGCGCCGCCCTTATGTCCTCGGTGCCGAGGCCCGGGGCGTCGAGCACCGCGCAGGCTCTGCCGCCGACCTCGCTCAGGCCCAGCGCCTCGCCCCGCAACTCCGGGGGTCCCGCGACGGCGAGGCGGCTGCCGATCGCCTGCGCGAGTGCCTGCGACTGCCAGACCTCCGCGACCACGTCGGCCGGGTCCTCGCACCGCGCGAGGGCGCGCCGGTTCGCCTCGATGAGCCGCATCGCGTTCATGAGCCACCCCCATCCATCCCGCGCGCATTCGCCGCACGATCCGCCCGAACTCCCGCAT
The DNA here is from genome assembly GCF_040654435.1 of Streptomyces sp. NPDC050703. Classification (NCBI taxonomy): domain Bacteria; kingdom Bacillati; phylum Actinomycetota; class Actinomycetes; order Kitasatosporales; family Streptomycetaceae; genus Streptomyces; species Streptomyces sp. NPDC050703. The sequence continues at coordinate 287,525 of NZ_JBFAHX010000002.1, read as the reverse complement.
CCACTACCCAGAGTGATACTCATCCGGGCGAAAAGCCAGGGGCGACCGGAAATCTGTGGACAACCCCGCGAGTTCGGACAAGTCCTTGACTCCGGAGAGTGACGAAAGTGTGGGGGTCGGGGTGGGCGACGCGAGTTTTCAGGCTTCCGGCGCCGGGAACCGCCGCTCGTTCCTGTCGATCTTCGCGTCGAGCGCGGCCAGCGGGTCGATCCCCAGGACCTCGCAGAACTGGAGCAGATAGGCGAGGACGTCGGCGACCTCGTCCGTCACCCGGTGCGCCGACTGCGGGCTCGCCATCACGCGCTCCGACTCCTCCGGCGTCAACCACTGGAAGATCTCCACCAGTTCCGCGGCCTCCACGCTCAGCGCGGCGGCCAGGTTCTTCGGGGTGTGGTACCGCCCCCAGTCCCGGGCCGCCGCGAACTCGGCCAGCCTCCGCTGCAGCCCGGCGACGTCACGCTCCGCCGCGCGCTCTCCCTCGTGTTCCTCTGTCACGGCTCAAGGTCTACCACCGAGGCGTCGGGGACCCGGGCGGCGGCCGCGTCGTCCCGCACCGCTCCGACCAGGCGGATGTGGCCGCGCGCGCAGGTCCGTGCCGCCAGTTCGCCGAGCGCGCGGAACTGGCGGACGTCCAGGCGGTGGTCGAGGCCGTCGGCGAGGACCGTGAGGGTCTGGCAGGCCGCCGGCACCTCGGCCGCCGGGTCGACGGCGAGGACCCCGGGGCCCGTGAGCAGGACCAGCGCCAGGGCCAGGTACCGCAGCTCGCCGTCGCCGAGGCGCGCGAGCGGGGTGCGTACGCCGCCTCCCCGGTCCACGTGGGCGGTGACCGCCCCGTCCTCCGCCTCCTCGGCGACGACGTCGGCCACGGGCCCCGTGAAGCCGTCGCGCACCGCCGAGACGAGCGCCGCGTGCCGTACCGCGCACTCGGTCCTGGTGCGCCACAGCACCTCCGCGAGGTTGTCGCAGCCGCCGAGGAGCCGGCCCGAGCCGATGAGTCCCGCGGGCACCGGGGCGCGCATCCGGCCGGGCCACGGGTCGCAGGCGAACGCCGAGCGGAGGGCGACCACGACCTGTTCCGCGGCGGCGAGCACCAGCCGCTGCCCGTCGGTCGACCCGGCGACGCGCAGCGGTACGAGCGCCGTGCCGAGCCGGTCGTCCGGCATCGGGGCCCGCGTCACGGGTGCCGTGCCCGCGGTGTGCCAGGCCGCCTGGACCACCGGCCGCTCCGGATCGCGCAGCGCGGTCTGCAGGAGGACGAGGCCGCCGCGGGTCAGCCGCTCGCCCACGACCCGCAGCTCGGGCTCGGCCTGGACGGCGAGGTCGAGGCGGACGGTGCCCGCGGGCCCTTCGACCGAGCAGCCGATGCGGAAGCCGCGCCGCCGCTGGGTGTCGGCGCGGGCCCGCTCGGGTACGCAGGCCACGGGGTCGTCGAAGACCTCGGCCAGTTCGGCTCCCGCGCCGAGCTGCGCGAGGGCCTCGTACGCGCGCAGGGCGCTGGACTTGCCGCTGCCGCTGGGTCCCGTGACGAAGGTCAGCGGACCGAGCGGCAGGACCGCGCCCCGGTGGCCGGCGAAGGCGGAGAGGCGCAGCTCGACCACGTGCGGCCGGTCTCTGCCCGTCGGCGGCCAGGGGGCCGTCGCCGAAGGAGAGCCGTCGCCCGCCACATGGCCCCCACCGGGCGGGGCCGGGGGTACTCCGCCCGGCGCTCCCAGGGGGAGTCCGCCCTGCGGACCCGGCGGGGCCCCGCCACGTGAGCCCGCCGTATGGACACCGTCATATGAGCCCGTCATGTCCGGAACCTAGGCGGGGGCCGGTCCGGCGAACCGTTCCGCCTGTCCGACCTTCCTACGATCGGGGCATTACCCCGCCGAGATCCCGCGCGTGGGGGCGGCCAGGGGTTAAGGCGGCCCGTTGTCGTACCCCCGTGCGATCCTGGGCGGGTGAATCTGGAGGACCTCAGACAACTGCGCCGGGCCCGCGACGTGATGGACCGGGACTACGCCGAGCCGCTGGACGTCCCCGCCCTCGCTCGCGTGGCCCTGATGTCCCCGGGCCACTTCTCGCGCAGCTTCAGGGCCGCCTACGGAGAGACCCCGTACAGCTATCTCATGACCCGGCGCATCGAGCGCGCCAAGGCGCTGCTGCGACGGGGCGACCTCAGCGTGACGGACGTCTGCTTCGAGGTGGGGTGCACGTCGCTCGGGTCGTTCAGCTCGCGCTTCACCGAACTGGTGGGCGAGAGCCCGAGCGCCTACCGGGCCCGGTCGCACGGGCCGGGTGAGCCGATCCCCGCGTGCGTGGCGAAGTTCCTCCTGAGACCGGTCAGGAATGGAGAAGCGAAAGCCCCCGGCCGCCCGTAGCTTCTACGGCATGGACATCAAGCTCTCGCAGTGTTTCATCGCCGTCGACGACCACGACAAGGCGATCGCCTTCTACCGTGACGCCCTCGGCCTCGAAGTGCGCAACGACGTGTCGTACGAGGGGCTTCGGTGGGTGACCGTCGGTTCGCCCACGCAGCCGGGTGTGGAGATCGTGCTCGAACCGCCGGCCGCCGACCCCGCCACCTCGTCCACCGACAGGCAGGTGATGGCGGAGCTGCTCGCCAAGGGGCTGCTCCGCGGTGTGATCTTCTCCACCGACGACGTCGACACCACCTTCGAACGGGTCCGGGCCGCGGGCGGCGAAGTGCTCCAGGAGCCGGTCGACCAGCCCTACGGCGTCCGTGACTGCGCCTTCCGCGACCCGGCGGGCAACATGCTGCGCTTCAACCAGCCGCGCCGCGGATGACAGCCGTCGGGGCACGGCCCGTCCAGGGCCTGTTCCGAGAGTGGCGTCGTCCGCCCGGAGGGCGGGTCCGGCGGCGTCCGGTGCGTGCGACCGCACGGCGGAGGGCCGCCCCGGTACTGGTGGTATCGGGGCGATCCCGACACCGCCGCGCGTGTGCGTGCCAGGCGTCGCCGGACAGGCGGGACTCCCGCCACACGCCTTGGAGCCTGTCTTTGAACCCCCGTCGTCCGCGCGGAGCGCGGGCGCAGCGGCGGTCGGTGCGTGCGATCGGCGTGCCGGGCGTCGGGGCGCAGGCGAGGGTTCAAAGACAGGCTCTTAGGGCTGGGCGACCGCTTCCACCAGTCCCTGTACCTCCGTGCCGGGTGGCGCGAGGAGGAAGACGTTCTTGTCGACCCGGTGCATGCCGCAGCCGAGGCCGAGGACCACGCCGCTGCTGAAGTCCAGTACGCGCTTGGCCACTTCGGTCTCGGCTCCGGTCAGGTCCAGGAGGACCGGGATCTGCGCCATGACCGTCTCGGCCACCTCGCGGGCGTCGGAGAAGACGTTGACCCGCATCACCACGAAGCGCCGCCGCGCCTCGGTCTCCGCCTCGGGCATCGCGCGGTGTCCGGGCCACGAGGGCCATTCGTTGCGGCTGCGCAGAGGTACGACCTGGGCGAGCCCTTCCCACTGTTCGTCGGTGACGTCGTGGCGCTGACTGTTACTCACTGACCCACCCCGTCCTGGCTCGCACGTGAAATCTGCACCGGGCAATTCTTACGCCAAGTCACCCGTTCAGCCCAACACCGACACGAACGACCCGCCGCCGGGCCGTCCCGGACGAGCCGTGCCAGGTCAGGCGGCCCGCACCCGTCCGGAACCGCCGGCCGGGACGAGCGCCGCGTACTCCAGTTGCCGGTGCGGAGCCGCGGGGGCGGCACCCGCAACGTGACGCCGGCCGCGCGGCAGCGCTCCTCGGCCAGGCTCTCCGCCCGGCGTGCGGCGGCCGTCTTCAGGCCGGAGCACCACCGGGGATTTCACGGCGCTGTGGCCCTACCGGCCGGGCGCCGCCGGGCGCACACGGCCCGTACGGTTTGTTGCGAGTGCTGTGCGATAAGGGTACGCGTGCTGGTCAGCAGTAGAGTGCGGGGCGCGCAGTCCCCTCCCGAACCCCGAGGTATCCGAGTTGAGCCCCGCACCTCCCGCCTCCCCCGAAGGCATACCGGCCGTCACCGTCGTCGGGATCGGGGCCGACGGCTGGGACGGCCTCGCCGCGGCGTCGCGCGCGGCCCTGTCCGGCGCCGAGGTCCTGATCGGCGGCCCGCGCCAGCTCGGCCTGCTGCCCTCCGGCCACTGCCCCGGCGAACGCGTCGCCTGGCCCTCGCCGCTGCGCCCCGCGGTGCCCGCCCTGCTCGCCGCCCACGCGGGACGCAGGATCGCCGTCCTCGCCAGCGGCGACCCCATGTTCTACGGCATCGGCCGCGCCCTGAGCGAGGAACTCGGCCCCGGGGCCCTGCGCGTCCTGCCGCATCCCTCCTCCGTCTCCCTCGCCTGCGCGCGCCTCGGCTGGCCGGTCGAGGACACGGAGGTCGTCACGCTGGTCGGCCGTCCGGCCGCGCGCCTGGCCGCCGCGCTGCACGAGGGCCGGCGCCTCCTCGTCCTCAGCGCGGACGCCGGGACGCCCGCCGAGGTCGCCGCCCTGCTGCGCGACCGCGGCTTCGGCCCGAGCAGGCTGCGCGTACTGGAACGGCTGGGCTCCGAGCAGGAGACGTCGTACGAGGATGCCGCCGATGCCTGGTCGCGTCCGCCCGGCGCCCCGCTGAACGTCCTGGCGGTCGAGTGCCGCAGGAGCCCCGGGGCGTTGCGGCTCGGTGCCGTGCCGGGGCTGCCCGACGCGGCGTACGAGAGCGACGGGCAGCTCACCAAGCGGTACGTCCGCGCCGCCACCCTCGCTGCCCTCGCGCCCGCCCCCGGCGAACTCCTCTGGGACGTGGGCGGCGGCGCCGGGTCGATCGCGGTGGAGTGGATGCGGACGCACCCCTCCTGCCGCGCGGTCACGGTCGAGAAGAACGCCGTGCGCGCCGAGCGGATCGGGCGCAACGCCGAGCGGCTCGGCGTCCCGGGGCTGCGCGTCGTCACCGGCGCGGCCCCCGCGGCGCTGGCCGGACTCCCCGTCCCCGACGCGGTGTTCATCGGCGGCGGCCTCACCGCACCCGGCCTGCTCGACGCCTGCTGGGCGGCGCTGCCCGCCGGCGGACGCCTCGTCGCCAACACCGTCACGCTGGAGTCGGAGGCCCTGCTCGCCGACCGCTGCCGGCGGCACGGGGGCGAACTGGTGCGGCTCGCCGTCGCCCAGGCCGTCCCCGTCGGCGGCTTCACCGGGTGGCGCCAGGCCATGCCGGTCACCCAGTGGTCCGTCACCAAGCCCGGAGAGTCCGGGGAGTCTGGAGAAGAACAACGATGACCGTGTACTTCATCGGCGCGGGCCCCGGCGCCGCCGACCTGATCACGGTGCGCGGCGCCCGGACGCTCGCGGCCTGCCGGGTCTGCCTGTACGCGGGCAGCCTCGTGCCGCGCGAGCTCCTCGCCGAGTGCCCCGACGGCGCCCGCCTGGTGGACACCGCGCAGCTCGACCTGGACCAGATCACCGCCGAGCTGGTGCGCGCGCACGAGGCGGGTCTCGACGTGGCGCGGCTGCACTCGGGCGATCCCTCGGTGTTCAGCGCGGTCGCCGAGCAGATGCGCCGCCTCGACGCGGCGGGCGTGCCGTACGAGGTGGTGCCCGGCGTCCCGGCGTTCGCCGCGGCGGCGGCCGCGCTCAAGCGGGAGCTGACGGTGCCGACCGTCGGGCAGACGGTGATCCTCACGCGCGTCGCCCAGCGCGCCACGGCCATGCCCGAGGGCGAGGACCTGGCCACGCTGGGCCGCAGTGGCGCGCTGTTGGTGCTGCACCTCGCCGCGGGCTACGTGGACCGTGTCGTCGAGGAACTGCTCCCCCACTACGGCGCCGAGTGCCCGGCGGCGGTGGTCGCGCTCGCCAGCCGGCCCGACGAGGTGATCCTGCGGGGGTCCCTCGGGGACATCGCGGGCCAGGTGAAGGCGGCGGGGATCGTCCGCACGGCCGTGATCATGGTGGGCCGCACGCTGGGCGCCTCGCAGTTCCGTGACAGCCATCTGTACTCGGCGGAGCGGGAGCGGCACGTCTGCTGACCTCTTCGGCCGCAGGTGCGGGGTGGCCGGTCGCGCGGTTCCCCGCGCCCCTGGAGGGGCGCTTTCACTGAGCCGGACTGCTTCGGCCCACCACGTCGCCCGCCCTGTCGATGCAGATGACGTCCACCGCGACCGGGGCGCCCCGCAGTACCGCGAGGGCCTCGTCCCGCGCCGTGGCGGCCACCAGGTCGCCCAGGGGGACGCCCGCCGCCTCGCAGAGGCGCAGCGCCTCCAGGCCCGTGTTGGCCGCCGCCACCTGCGCGGCCAGGGGCTCCGACGCCCCGCCGCGCACCGCGAGTTCGGCGAGGAAGCCCTTGTCCACCTGGGAGCGGGCCGAGTGGAGGTCCAGGTGGCCCGCCGCCAGTTTGGAGAGTTTGGCGAAGCCGCCGCAGATGGTGAGGCGGTCGACGGGGTGGCGGCGCACGTACTTCAGGACCGCGCCCGCGAAGTCGCCCATGTCCAGGAGCGCGTCCTCGGGGAGGCCGTGCTCCCGTACGACGGTCTTCTCCGACGTCGAACCGGTGCAGCCCGCCACGTGCGTGCGCCCGGCCGCCCGCGCCACGTCGACGCCCCGCCGGATGGAGTCGATCCACGCCGAGCAGGAGTAGGGCACGACGACGCCGGTCGTGCCGAGGATCGACAGGCCGCCGAGGATGCCGAGCCGGGGGTTCCACGTGGAGCGGGCGATCTCCTCGCCGTGGTCGACGGAGACGGTGATCTCCACGTCCGGCACCGCGTCCGGGTCCGCGCCCACGCTCCGCGCCACCAGCGCCACGTGGTCCCGCATCAGCTGCCGCGGCACCGGGTTGATCGCCGGTTCGCCCACGTCGAGGGGCAGCCCGGGGCGGGTGACCGTGCCGACGCCGGGGCCCGCCCTGAACACCACGCCCGAGCCGGGCGGCAGCCTCCGTACCGTCGACCGCACCAGCGCCCCGTGCGTGACGTCGGGGTCGTCGCCCGCGTCCTTGACGATGCCCGCCATGGCGTACGCGTCGCCGCGCTCCTCCGCGGCCAGCGCGAAGGCGGGCGTCTGGCCCTTGGGCAGCGTGATGGTCACCGGGTCGGGGAAGTCACCGGTCAGGAGCGCCGTGTACGCGGCCGTGGTGGCCGCCGTCGCGCAGGCGCCGGTCGTCCAGCCGGACCGCAGACCGGTGTGCTTGAGTTGGGCGCTGCGACCGCCCTCTGCCTCACTCATGAAGGAAACCGGACTCCGTGCACGTATTGATCCTTGGGGGAACGACTGAGGGGCGCCGTCTCGCCGGACTGCTGGTGGGAGCGGCGGGGACGCGGGTGACCAGCTCCCTCGCGGGGCGCGTCGCGTCGCCGCGGCTGCCGCCCGGCGAGGTCCGCGTCGGCGGCTTCGGCGGGGCCGGGGGGCTCGCGGCATGGCTGCGCGAGCACCGCGTGGACGCGCTCATCGACGCCACCCATCCTTTCGCGGGGACGATCTCGTTCAACGCGGCGGCGGCCGCCGCCTCGGCCCATGTTCCCCTGCTCGCCCTGCGCAGGCCCGGCTGGGTGGCGTCCCCGGGCGACGACTGGCACCCGGTCGGCTCCCTGGAGCATGCGGCACGCGTGCTGCCCGCGCTGGGCGAGCGGGTCTTCCTGACCACGGGACGGATGGGGCTCGCCGCGTTCACCGGGGGTGCGGCCCTCGACCGGCTCTGGTTCCTCGTACGGTCCGTGGACGCGCCCGAGCCGCCCTTCCCCGCCCGCATGGACGTGCTCCTGGAGCGGGGCCCGTTCACGCTCGACGGGGAGCGCGAGCTGCTGCGCCGCCACCGGATCGACGTCGTCGTGACGAAGGACAGCGGCGGCGCGGCGACCGCCCCGAAGCTGGCCGCCGCGCGCGAGGCGGGGATTCCCGTGGTGGTCGTGGAGCGCCCGCCGGTGCCCGAGGGCGTACCGGTGGCCTCCACCCCCGAGGAGGCGGCAGCCTGGCTGCGCGCCGACCGCGCCCCCTGAGGGGCGCGGGCAACCGCGCGACGAGCCACAAGGCACCCGCAGCGGCAGTCAGACCCCGGTCTCCGGGTACCGCCGCGGTGTCCAGACGATCTGATCGCCCCCGGCCCGCCGGACCCACCGCGTCTGGGACGACCCCACGATGAGCAGCGTCCGCATGTCGACCTCGGCCGGGTCGAGGTCGCCGAGCCGCACCACCCGCACGCTCTCCTCGGGGCCGCCGATGTCCCGTCCGAGGACGACCGGCGTGTCCGGTGCCCGGTGTTCGAGCAGCAGCTCCCGTGCCTTGCCGACCTGCCAGGTCCGGCTGCGGGAGCCGGGGTTGTAGAGCGCGAGGACGAGGTCGGCGGCGGCGGCCGAGGCCAGGCGCGAGGCGATGACCTCCCAGGGCTTGAGGCGGTCGGAGAGCGAGATGGTGGCGTAGTCGTGGCCGAGGGGGGCGCCCGCGCGGGCGGCGGCGGCGTTGGCGGCGGTGACGCCCGGCAGCACCCGTACCGGCAGGTCCGCGTACTCGTCCTGCGAGGCGGCCTCAAGGACCGCCGTGGCCATGGCGAAGACGCCCGGGTCGCCGCCCGAGACGACGGCGACGCGCCGCCCGCGCCGTGCGAGGTCGAGGGCGAACTCGGCGCGCTCGGACTCCACGCGGTTGTCGGAGCCGTGGCGCCGCTGGCCGGGGCGGTGCGGTACGCGGTCCACGTACGTGGTGTAGCCGACCAGGTCGTCGGCGGCGGCGAGCGCGCCGCGCGTCTCGGGGGTCAGCCAGAGCGGGCCCGCGGGGCCCGTGCCGACCACGACGACCTCGCCGCGGGTCCCGGGGGCCGGCTCCGGCGCGGGGCCGCCCGTCAGCGGGGCCACGCGGCTCGGGAGCACGGCCACGGAGAAGTACGGCACCGACTCGGGGTCCACCTCGGCGAGGCGCCCCGTGCGTTCGCCCTCCATGGTGGCGCGCTCCACGTAGCGGGCCTCGTCCAGGCGGCCCGCGCGCTCCAGGGCGCCGCGCACCTTGCCGAAGGTGCGGCCGAGCTTCATGACGACCGCCGAGTCCGTCGCCGCGAGGCGCGCGGCCAGTTCCTCCTCGGGGAGGGTGCCGGGCAGGACCGTGAGGACCTCCTCGGCCTCCACGAGGGGTTCGCCGAGCCGGGCCGCCGCCGCGCTGACCGAGGTGACGCCGGGGATGACCTCGGTGTCGTAGCGGTGGGCCAGGCGCTTGTGCATGTGCTGGTAGGAGCCGTAGAAGAGCGGGTCGCCCTCGGCGAGGACGGCGACCGTGCGCCCGGCGTCCAGGTGCGCGGCGAGGCGGGCCGCCGCCTCCTCGTAGAACTCGTCGAGGGCGCCGCGGTAGCCGCCGGGGTGGTCGGTGGTCTCCGTGGTGACGGGGTAGACCAGCGGCTCCTCGATGTGGTCGTCCCGCAGGTGCTTCGCCGCGATGGAGCGGGCGATGGAGCGGCCGTGCCGCGCGGAGTGGTACGCGACGACGTCGGCCGCGGCGATGACCTCGACGGCCCGTACGGTCATCAGGGACGGGTCGCCGGGGCCGAGCCCGACCCCGTACAGCTTCCCCCGCGCGATGCCGATGGCCCCCTGAGCGGTGGCCCCCCGAGCGGTGGTCCCCTGAGCGGTGGTCCCCTGAGTGGTCTCGGTGTTCACTCCGCCTCGCTCGCAATCGCGTTGATCGCCGCCGCGGCCATCGCGCTGCCGCCGCGACGTCCCCGTACGACCAGGTATTCGAGCCCCGACGCGTGCTCGGCGAGCGCGTCCTTGGACTCGGCGGCGCCGACGAAGCCGACCGGTATGCCGAGCACGGCGGCCGGTCGTGGCGCGCCCGCCTCGATCATCTCCAGGAGGCGGAAGAGGGCGGTGGGCGCGTTGCCGATGGCGACGACGGAGCCTTCGAGGCGGTCGCGCCAGAGTTCCAGGGCGGCGGCGCTGCGGGTGGTGCTGAGCTGAGCGGCGAGGTCGGGCACCGCCGGGTCGGCGAGGGTGCAGATCACCTCGTTGTCGGCGGGCAGCCGCTTGCGCGTGACGCCGCTCGCGACCATGTTCGCGTCGCAGAGGATCGGGGCGCCGTCGCGCAGCGCCTTGCGGGCGTCGGCGATCACGCGGGGGCTGAAGGCGAGGTCGCGGACGAGGTCGACCATGCCGCAGGCGTGGATCATCCGCACCGCGACCTGGCTGACGTCGGCGGGCAGCCCCGCGAGGTCCGCCTCCGCGCGGATGGTGGCAAAGGACTCGCGGTAGATCGCCGCGCCGTCCTTCTCGTAGTCGAACACTGTGCTCTCGCTCATTTCGTGGCCGTAGGTGTGGTTGCCGATGTCGTACGTGCCTGTGTCGTACGTGCCGTGGTGACCGCCTCGGCGAGGGTGGCGCCCGGCACGGGCGTCCCGTGGCCGCCGGGGCCGCGCACCGTCACCTCGTACCGCCCGTCGCCGGTGGCGAGGACGTCGACCCAGTCGCCGCGCGGGTGCCCGCAGCGCCGCTCGCAGCCGGACCAGTGCACGGGCAGGCCGCCGGGGCCGGGCACGGCGTCCGCGCGGACGTCGGCGAGGGACTTGGCGCAGCCGGGCCGTCCCGTGCAGGCGCCGACGCCGAGCCAGGGCGAGGCGGGGTCGGTGAGGTACCCGGCCGCGTCCAGCGCGGCGAGGCGGTCCCGCGCCGTGCCCGCGTCGGCGAAGCCGGGGAGCACGAAGCCGCGCCACGGGGTGACCCGCAGCTCGTCGGCGGGCAGCGGGAGGAGGGCCCGCCACTGGGCGGCGGTGACGCGGCCGAGCGGGGCGCCGACGGCGACCGCGCGGCCGGTGACGCCGGGGGTGTGCGGGGCGGCGCGGGGCGCGGTCCACGGCTCGGCGGGCGCGGCCTCGACGCCGGCCCGCTCCAGCGCCGCGGCCAGGTCGGCGCGGTGGCCTGCGGGCAGCTCCCGCACCCGCCAGGCCCCGTTGTCCGCCTCCCTGGCCGCCGCGAGGAACGCCCCGGCCGCGGCGAGGGCGGCTCGCGGGGCGTCCGACGCGGCCACGCGCAGGGCGGCGGCCCCGACGCGCACCACCGCCGCCCCGTCCGATTCTGCGATCAAGGTCACATCGCCGCCGAGCCCGGCCATGTCCCCGCGGCCGTCGTCGAGGGCGAACAGGAAGCGGCCGGACAGCGCGGTCGTCCACTCCCGGGCGCAGAGGAGTCCGTCCAGCTCACGGGCCCACAACTGCACGTCGGCGCGGCCGATTCCGTCGACTCCGGCGAGCGGGGACGCCACGATGTTCCGTACGCGTTCATGGCGTGCGGAGGGCAGCAGTCCGGCGTCCGTGAGCAGCGCGGCGAGGGTGGAGCCGCAGTCGTCGGGGAGGCCGCGCAGCTCGACGTTGCCGCGCGAGGTGACGCTGAGGTTCCCGTCGGCGAGCCGCTCCGCCGCGTCGGCCAGGACCGTTGCCTGACGCTCCGTCAACACCCCTGCGGGCAGCCGGAGTCGGGCCAGCGCGCCGTCGTCGGCGAGGTGCAGGCGCAGGGCTCCGGGGCAGGCGTCGCCCCGGTCACGTATGAGGGATTCGCCCTTGTTCGTGGAGGTTGCTCGGGTGGGCGGCATGGCGGCGAGCATACCCACGCGCCCGGGCTCGGTCGCCTCCCCGAGGGGACCGCCGGGGCAGGTGGCCGCCCGCTCCGGCGCGGGCAGGACTTACTATGCAGTCGGCGGCCCGCCAGGTCCGCCGACGCCAGCGACGGCGTGGGCCCGACAGGGGCCCGAGGGAGGAAGCCCGGTGCGATTCCGGCGCGGTCCCGCCACTGTGAGCCCCATCCAGGTGGGGCGAGCCAGGAACTCCTGCCGTCCATACGACCACCCGGGGCGCGGACACCCCGAGGAAGGCCTGCGCACGCATGCTTCTGCTGCTGTCGACCTCCGACACCGACCTGCTCAGCGCCCGCGCGGCGGGGGGTCCCGTCGACTACCGGTTCGCCAACCCCTCCCGTCTCGACCTCGCCGAGCTGCCCGCCCTGCTCGACGGCGCCGACCTCGTCGTCGTACGCCTCCTCGGCGGCGTCCGCGCCTGGCAGGACGGCCTCGACCAGCTCACCGCCAGCGGTCTGCCGGTGGTCGTGCTCACCGGTGAGCAGGCGCCCGACGCCCAGCTCATGGCCTCCTCCACCGTGCCCGTCGGCATCGCCGCCGAGGCGCACGCCTACCTGGCGCACGGCGGCCCCGCCAACCTGGAGCAGCTCGCCCGCTTCCTCTCCGACACGGTGCTGCTCACCGGCCACGGCTTCGAGCCGCCCGCGCCCGCGCCGTCCTGGGGCCCCCTGGAGCGCGCCGCCCGCGACGTCGAGGGCCCGACCGTGGCGGTGCTCTACTACCGCGCCCACCACATGAGCGGCAACACCGCGTTCGTGGACTCCCTGTGCGGCGCGATCGAGGACGCCGGGGCCCGCCCCCTGCCGCTGTACGTGGCCTCGCTGCGCGCCCCCGAGCCGGAGCTGATCGAGGAGCTGCGCGCGGCGGACGCCATCGTGACGACGGTCCTCGCTGCGGGCGGCACCAAGCCCGCCCAGGCATCGGCGGGCGGTGACGACGAGTCGTGGGACGCGGGCGCGCTGACCGGGCTCGACGTGCCGATCCTCCAGGCGCTCTGCCTGACCGGGTCGCGATCCGCGTGGGAGGAGAACGACGAGGGCGTCTCGCCGCTCGACGCCGCCAGCCAGATCGCGGTGCCGGAGTTCGACGGCCGCCTCATCACGGTGCCGTTCTCGTTCAAGGAGATCGACGAGGACGGGCTTCCCGCCTACGTCGCCGACGCCGAGCGGGCGGCCCGCGTCGCCGGGATCGCCGTGCGGCACGCCCGCCTGAGGCACATCCCGGCCGCCGCCAAGCGCCTCGCGCTGGTCCTCTCCGCGTACCCGACCAAGCACTCCCGCATCGGCAACGCGGTGGGCCTCGACACGCCCGCGTCCGCCGTCGCGCTGCTCCGCAGGCTCATCGCCGAGGGCTACGACTTCGGGCCCGCGGAGGAGATCCCGGGCCTCGTCTCCGGCGACGGCGACGAGCTGATCCGGGCGCTCATCGACGCGGGCGGCCACGACCAGGACTGGCTCACCGAGGAGCAGCTCGCCGCGAACCCCGTCCGCATCCCCGCCGCCGCCTACAAGCGCTGGTACGCGACGCTGCCGCAGGAGCTGCGGGACTCCGTCGAGGAGCACTGGGGGCCGCCGCCCGGCGAGATGTTCCTGGACCGCTCCCGCGTGGGCGACGGCGGCGACCCCGAGGGCGACATCGTGCTCGCCGCGCTGCGCCGCGGGAACCTGCTGATCCTCATCCAGCCGCCGCGCGGCTTCGGCGAGAACCCGATCGCGATCTACCACGACCCGGATCTGCCGCCCTCGCACCACTACCTGGCCGCCTACCGCTGGATCGCCGCGTCCGCCGACGACGGCGGATTCGGCGCCGACGCGATGGTCCACCTCGGCAAGCACGGCAACCTGGAGTGGCTGCCGGGCAAGAACGCGGGCCTCTCCGCGGCCTGCGGCCCCGACGCCGCGCTCGGCGACCTCCCCCTCGTCTACCCCTTCCTGGTCAACGACCCGGGCGAGGGCACCCAGGCCAAGCGGCGCGTGCACGCCACGCTCATCGACCACCTGGTGCCGCCGATGGACCGCGCCGACTCCTACGGCGACATCGCGCGCCTGGAGCAGCTCCTCGACGAGTACGCGCAGATCAGCTCCATGGACCCGGCGAAGCTGCCCGCGATCCGCGCGCAGATCTGGACGCTCATCCAGGCCGCGAAGCTCGACCACGACCTGGGTCTGGAGGACCGCCCGGACGACGACGGCTTCGACGACTTCCTGCTGCACGTCGACGGCTGGCTCTGCGAGATCAAGGACATGCAGATCCGCGACGGCCTGCACGTCCTCGGCACCGCCCCGGCAGGCCCCGCCCGCGTCAACCTCGTCCTCGCGATCCTGCGCGCCCGCCAGATCTGGGGCGGCACATCGGCCCTGCCGGGTCTGCGCGAGGCGCTGGGCCTCGACGAGTCGGCGGCGACGCGCGTGAGCGCGGACGAGGCGGAGGAGAAGGCCCGCGCGCTCGTCCAGGCGATGGACGACGCCGACTGGGACCTCTCCGCCGTCCCCGCCGACCAGAGCGAGCAGGTCAGGGCCATCCTGGAGTTCGCGGCGCGCGAGGTCGTGCCGCGCCTCGCGGGCACCACCGCCGAACTCGACCACGCCGTACACGCCCTGAACGGCGGCTTCGTCCCCGCCGGCCCCTCGGGCTCCCCGCTGCGCGGCCTGGTCAACGTCCTGCCGACCGGCCGCAACTTCTACTCCGTCGACCCCAAGGCCGTCCCCTCCCGGCTCGCCTGGGAGACGGGCGAGGCCCTCGCCGACTCGCTCCTGGAGCGCTACCGCACGGACAACGGCGACTACCCCACCTCCGTGGGCCTGTCCCTGTGGGGTACGAGTGCCATGCGCACGGCGGGTGACGACGTCGCCGAGGCCATGGCGCTGCTCGGCGTCCGCCCCGTCTGGGACGACGCCTCACGCCGCGTCACCGGCCTGGAGGCCATCCCGTACGAGGAACTGGGCCGGCCCCGCATCGACGTGACGCTGCGCATCTCGGGCTTCTTCCGCGACGCGTTCCCGCACACGATCGGCCTGCTCGACGACGCGGTGCGCCTCGCGGCCTCCCTGGAGGAGCCCGCCGAGCACAACTACGTGCGCGCCCACGCCCAGGCCGACCTGGCCGAGCACGGGGACGAGCGCCGGGCCACCACCCGCATCTTCGGCTCGCGCCCCGGCACGTACGGCGCGGGGCTGCTCCAGCTCATCGACTCCCGCGACTGGCGCACGGACGCGGACCTCGCCGAGGTGTACACGGTGTGGGGCGGCTACGCCTACGGCCGCGGGCTCGAAGGGCGCCCGGCGCGCGCCGAGATGGAGACCGCGTACAAGCGCATCGCGGTGGCCGCGAAGAACACGGACACGCGCGAGCACGACATCGCCGACTCGGACGACTACTTCCAGTACCACGGCGGCATGGTCGCGACCGTGCGCGCGCTGCGGGGCACGGCCCCCGAGGCGTACATCGGGGACTCCACGCGCCCCGAGACGGTCCGCACGCGCACGCTGGTGGAGGAGACCTCGCGGGTGTTCCGCGCCCGCGTCGTCAACCCGAAGTGGATCGAGGCGATGCGCCGCCACGGCTACAAGGGCGCCTTCGAGCTCGCCGCGACGGTCGACTACCTGTTCGGCTACGACGCCACCACCGGTGTCGTGGCCGACTGGATGTACGACAAGCTCACCGAGACGTACGTCCTCGACCCCACCAACCGGCAGTTCCTCCAGGAGGCCAACCCCTGGGCGCTGCACGGCATCGCCGAACGCCTCCTGGAGGCGGAGTCGCGCGGCATGTGGGCCAAGCCGGACCCGGCGGTGCTCGAAGCGCTGCGGCAGGCCTACCTGGAGACCGAGGGGAACCTGGAGGACGAGGGCTGAGCCCGGCCTCCCTGGGGGTCACTGACGGGGGCCGTCCAGCCAGGCGAGGGCGGCCGTCGTCAGGGCCGTGACGCCGGTGGTGACCGTCGGTTCGACCAGCGGGGCGAAGAACGGCGAGTGGTTGGAGGGGATGTCCCGCTCGAAGGTGCCCGCCCGCCGCGCGGCGATCACCTTCGCGGGGTCGGCGCCGCCCAACAGCCAGTAGCAGAGCGGGATCCCGGGCTCCGCCGAGGTGGCGAAGTGGCCGACGTCCTCGCTGCCGGTCACCTGGCCGGGGTCCATGATCCGCTCCGCGCCGATGACCGCGCCGACCGCCGCCATCGTCCTGCCGACGGCGTGCGCGTCGTTGACGACGACGGGGAACGTGTCGATCTCCGTGATCTCGGGCTCCCGCTCCGCGCCGGCGGTGGCCGCCTCGCCCTTGATGATCCGCTCGACGGCGGCGAGGACGCGGGTACGGACCTCGGGGGTGTAGGTGCGGATGTTGAGCTGGAGTTCGGCCTCGTCGGGGATGACGTTGTGCTGGGTGCCCGCCCGCAGCGCGCCGACGGTGACGACGGCGGTCTCGCCGCCCGCGACCTCGCGGGACACCACCGTCTGGAGCCGCATCACGGTGGACGCGGCCATCACCACCGGGTCGACGGTCGCCTCCGGGCGTGAGCCGTGGCCGCCCTTGCCGAACATCCGCACCCGCAGGGCGTCGGTCGCCGCGAAGGCGGGGCCCGCGTGGGCGCCCACCATGCCGGCGGGCAGCGGGGCGACGTGCTGGCCGAGGACGACGTCGGGCGTCCCGAACCGCTCGTGGAACCGGTCGGCGAGCACCGCCTGAGCCCCCTGCCCCGCCTCCTCGGCGGGCTGGAACACGGCGACGATCCGCCCCGACCAGTCCGCGCGGGAGTCCGCGAGCAGCTTCAGCGCGCCGAGCAGACAGGTGACGTGCATGTCGTGCCCGCAGGCGTGCATGACGCCCTCGGTGCGGGAGGCGTACGGCAGTCCGGTGCCCTCGGTCACCGGGAGCGCGTCCATGTCGGCGCGGAGCAGCACGGCCGGGCCCTCGCCGTTCTCCAGCACGGCCACGACACCGGTACGGCCCACGCCGGTGGTGACCTCGTACCCGTACGAGGCGGCGCGCCGGGCGGCCTCGGCGGCGGTGCGGTGCTCCTCGAAGGACAGCTCGGGGTGGGCGTGCAGATCTCGGTAGAGGTCGGCGAGGTCTCCCGTGAGGGCGCCGAGGCCGGCGAGGGCGGCGGTCGCGGGGGTGCGCTCGCGGGCGGGGTCGTCGGACATGGCGTGCTCCTCGGTCGTCTCGCTGCGGTGCCGGTCACTGTACGGACGAACCGGCCCCGGGTGTCCACACCACTCGGCGCGGCGGCCTGCGGGGCGGCGGGACGGGTACCCGCACCGCCGCCCCGCTCCCCTACGCCCCGGGCGTACGGGCCGTCAGCCGCAGCCGCAGGCGGCGCGGCTGGTAGACGGTGGCCAGCGGGACGGGGCGCACGTCGACGCCCGGTTCGCAGGTGACCCGCCACTTGCTGAGGATGGTGGCGAGCGCGAGGGTGGCCTCGGTGCGGGCGTAGAGGTCGCCGATGCACTTGCGGGCCCCGGTGCCGAAGGCCATGAAGGACTGCCGGGCCTGCGGTGTCACCCGGTCGGGCAGCCAGCGGTCGGGGTCGAACCGCCGCGCCCCGGGGAAGGAATCGGCGTCGAGCGCCACGGCCGCCGGGCTGAACACCACCGTGCTGCCCGCGGGCAGCCGCAGGCCCGCCACGTCGAGGTCGGCGGCGGTCAGCCGGGTGAAGAGCCAGGCCGGCGGGTAGAGCCGCAGGGTCTCGGTGATGACGCGGTCGGTGAGCCCGAGCCGGGGGATGTCGTCGAACTCCGGGGCCCTGCCCGCGAGGACCTCGTCGATCTCCGCGTACAGCGCCCGCTCGATCCGCGGGTATCTGGACAGCAGATAGAAGATCCAGGTGAGGGTGGCGGCGACGGTCTCCGTGCCGGCCGCCATCACCGTGATGACCTGGTCGTGGATCTCCTTGTCGCCGAGCCTGCCGCCGTCCTCGTCCCGCGAGTCGAGGAGGGCGGAGAGCAGGTCGTCGTGGTCGGCGCCGTCGCGGCGGTAGTCGTCGATCAGCGTCTGGGTGGTGCGGTGCAGGTAGTCGAGGTTGGCGCGGTAGCGCCGGTTGCCGGGGCTGGGCATCCTGCGCACCGCCGCGGGCAGGAACATCTGCCGGAACAGCCCCTTCAGCACGGCGTCGAAGGCGCGCTCCACGCTGTCGGCCAGCTCCTTGCTGACCGGCGTCGAGTACAGCGTGCGGCCCACGGTGCGCAGGGCCATGCCGTACATCTCGGGGAAGGCGTCGACCACCGCGCCGTCGCTCCAGCGTTCGGCGGTGGTCTCGATCTCGGCGTGCATCGCGGAGGCGTACCGCTTGAGCTGGGGGCGGGTGAAGGCCGACTGCATGAGCCTGCGCTGGCGCCGGTGGTCGGCGTAGGGGCAGGTGACCAGGCCGTTGCCCGCGATGTCCCGGGCCCGGTCGTAGAAGATGCCGCCCTTGTCGTACTCGTTGTCGCTGGTCAGGACCTGGCGGAGCAGGGCGGGGTGGGTCGGTACGTGGGCCTCGGTGGGGCCGAGGCGTATCTTCACCAGATCGCCGTGGCGGGACAGCGACGACATGAATTGCAGCGGGCGGCGCATCATCTGCCAGGCGTGCCCGACGAGGGGCGCGGCTCCGGGCGCCGTGCCCGCGACGAAGGTCTGCTGCTCGGTCTGCGCGGTCTGGGCGGTTCGCTGGACCATGGGGTCTCCTCGGCTTCCCTCGGGGTTCGGTGCGGGGTGGTCGGGTGCGTCAGCGGGTGCTGCCGAGCTCTTCGAGGAACCCCTGGCGGCCGGCGGCCAGCGCGAACTCCGCGTCGTAGCGCCCCGACGAGCGGTGCCAGTCGTACGAGCCGCGGATGACGGGGCGCACCGCGTCCAGGCGGTAGCGTTCGACGGCCTCGCGCTCGTCCGCGGTGAGGGAGAAGGCGTCGCAGACCTTGGGCAGGATGCTTTCGAGCAGCAGGAACTCCTCCAGGCGTACGCGGACCTCGTCCTGCATGTGCGCGATGCTGCGGGCGCTGGACCAGCCGTGCTCGCGCATCAGGATGAGCACCATGTTGTTCAGCTCTCCGCGCGCCTTCTCCTTCTCCAGGGAGGCGATGTCGTTGAGCATCAGGTTGACGTCGACGGCGATCCGCAGCATCGCCGACATGACGGCGCCGTCGAAGACCCGGTGCGGCACCTCGAAGTGCCCGGTGGCCTCGGCGAGGTCGACGGTGGGCTGCACGCCTATCGTGTGGCGGCGCAGGGCGAGGTACTCCCGGGCGGAACCGCAGGGCGTCTCGTCGAGGCGGCCGTGCGCCTCGTCGACGTAGCCCTGGAGGTAGTGGCGCCAGTGCCGGGCGCTGCGGGCGCACCACTCCTTCGACATCCCCCGGCAGGTGCGGCGCCAGACGTCGGCGAAGCCGTGCGCGATCAGGGGCGCGGAGGCGGGCAGCGGTCCGTCGAGTGCGGCGGCGACGGCGTCGGTGAGCTGCCTGGCCCGCTCGGGGTCCTCGCCGCGCGGACCGTCGAAGAGGTCGTCGAAGAGGAAGAACCACGACATCAGGTCGACGCCGAGGTCGAGGTCGGCGCCGGTGGTGGAGGGGTAGAAGCGGGAGGCGAGGTCGGCGTAGCCGCCCTTGCGGTGGCGTTCGGCGGCGGCCTCGGTGGTGATGAGGCCGAAGGAGCGGGGCCACTCGATGTGTACGGCCTCGGCTCTCGCGTGGTCGGGGCTGCGGCGGGCGGGCAGGGGGATGGAGAAGTCGACGTCCTGGGGCATGGGGAGACTCCCTGGGCAGTGGAACAGGGCGCGCGCTGGCGCCCGAGCGGGGGATGGGCGATGCGGGACACGTGGCGGGGGGGGCGGGGCGCGCGGGGCCATGCGGGTGCCGGGGGCCGGTCCTGCCTCAGACCTCGCGGTCGACGACGAACCGGCCGAGCGCGAGGAGTTCGTCCCGCGCGCCGTCGTCCAGTTCGGCGCCGCGCAGCGCGGCCTCCGCCAGTGCCATCCGCCGGGCGGCCTCGGCCAGCGCCCAGTCCCGGCCGCCCGCGCCCTCGACCAGCCCCGCCGCCCGGCGCAGCTCCTCCTCGTCGGGTTCGCCGCGGGCGGTGAGCCAGGCGGCCAGCTCGGCGCTGAGCGGGCCGTCCTGGTTCAGGGCGTGGCTCACCGGCAGGGTCTTCTTGCGGGAGCGCAGATCGGAGTGGGCCGACTTGCCGGTGACCGCGGGGTCGCCCCAGATGCCGAGCACGTCGTCGACGAGCTGGAAGGCGATGCCGACGTGGTCGCCGTAGAGCGCGAGCGCGTCCACCGTCGCCTCGGGCGCCCCGGCGAGGACGGCGCCGATCGCCGCGCTCGCCGACAGCAGCGCGCCGGTCTTGCCCGCGGCCATGTCGAGGCACTCGTCGACGGTGACGTGCCCGCGCTGTTCGAAGGAGAGGTCCTGGACCTGGCCGCGGATCAGGTGCCGGGTGGTGCGCGCGAGGAGCCGGGCGGCGGGCGCCGCCGTCGGCAGCCCGGTGTCGAGCAGCACCTCCTGGGCGAGGGCGAGCAGCGCGTCACCGGTCAGGATGGCGCTGGAGGGGCCCCACAGCTTCCACACCGTGCGCCGGTGGCGGCGCTCCTCGTCACCGTCCATCAGGTCGTCGTGGACGAGGGAGAAGTTGTGTACGAGCTCCACGGCGACGGCGCCGGGCAGGGCGACCTCGGGCGGTGCGCCGACCGCCTCGGCGGAGAGCAGGGCGAGCGCCGGGCGTACGGCCTTGCCCGCGTCGGCGCTGGTGGGCGCGCCGCCCGCGGTGATCCACCCGAAGTGGTAGGCCGCCTGGTGGCGCGAGCGGTGGTCGAGGCGGTCGACGGCGGCACGCAGGGCCGGAGTGATCGTGACGCGGCTGTGGCCGAGGGAGGCGGGAGCGGTGCTCATGCGGCGGCCTCGGCTCGCCAGGGGGCGGTCGGGTCGTCGAAGATGCTGACGACCTGGCGCATGACGCGCCGTTCGGCGGGGTCGAAGGCCCGCTTGGCGTGGACGGTGCCGAGCTGGTCCCACATGACGATGTCCCCCGGCCGCCAGGTGTGGGCGTAGGTGTACTGGGGTGTGCCCGCGTGCGCGAGGAGCCCGGCGAGCAGTTCGCGGCTGGCGTCGGGGGCGAGGTCCACGATCCGCTCGGTGTTCAGGGTGCTGACGTAGACCGACTTGCGGCCGGTGCGCGGATTGCGGGCGATCAGCGGGTGGACGGTGGAGGTGCCGTCCTCGGCCTTGATCTGCCGGGTGTTCTCGCCGAGGGACACCTCGCCCTGGAGCTCCTCCTCGATGGTCTCCTCGTAGCCGGTGCGCAGGGCGTGGCGGACCCGGTGGGAGTGCAGGCGCCGGCGCTCTTCGGCGGACAGCGACTCGTACAGGGCGTACATGTCGGTGAAGAGGGTCTCGCCGCCGCCGGAGGCCGGTACCTCAAGGGCTTCGAGGAAGCCGACCTGGGAGACGCGGGGGCGGAAGGAGTAGTCGGTGTGCCAGCCCATCCACCCGGCGTCGCCGACGCCGATCTTGCGGCCGTCCTCCACCAGGTTGGAGACGATCAGGATCTCGTTGTGGTCGGGGTGGGCGCCGCTGGTCAGGCCGGTCTTCGGGATGTGCCCGAAGCGGCGGCCGAAGGCCAGGAACTCCTCGTGGCCCGGGGGTTCGTGGCCGCGGAAGACGAGGACGAGGTGCGCGTCGAGCGCCGCCCAGATCTCCTCGGCCTGTGCCTCGTCCATGCCGCCCCTGACGGGGGCGCCGTCCACGACGGCGCCGAGAGGGGCGCCGGGTATCGGCGTGACGTCCATGGTCCTTGCCGCCTTTCGCAGAGGGGGTGGGGTGGTCAGCGCAGGTCGAGCCCGGCGAGGTCGCCCGCCGCACGCCAGCGCCTGAGGATGTTCACGAACTCCACGGAACCGCCGCCGTAGCTGGAGTTGAGCAGGGGCAGTCCGCCCGGGTCGCCCTCGTTGTTGTAGAGGCCGGGTGTGCAGTTCTCCAGGAAGTCGAGGTCGTTGCTGGCGAGGCGGAGGATCTCCTCGACCCATTCCTTCTCGCCGGCCTCGGAGGCTTCGACGACCCGGTGGCCGCGCTCCTCGACGCACTTGACGATGTGCGCGAGGTGCCGGGTCTGCTCGCCCAGCATGTAGGCGATGTTGACGTGCCGGCCCGCCTGGACCTTGGACAGGATGAAGCAGTTGGGGAAGCCGTTGACCTGGAGGCCGTGCAGGGTGCGTGCCCCGTCCGCCCACTTCTGCGACAGCCTGAGGCCGTCGCGGCCGACGATGTCGTAGCCGGCGCGGTCGGTGTACGGGACGGCGAACTCGTGCTCGTACCCGGTGGCGAAGATCAGGCAGTCGACCGGGTACTCGCGGCCGTTCGCGACGACCCCGGCGGGGGTGAGCCGTTCCACGCCCTGCCCCTGGGTGTCGACCAGGGTGACGTTGGGCCGGTTGAAGGTCTGGAGGTAACCGTCGTGGAAGCAGGGCCGCTTGCAGTACACGCGGTAGTAGGGCTTGAGGGCGGCGGCGGTCGCGGGGTCGGTGACGACGGCGTCGATGCGGGCGCGCAGCTCCTCCATCTTGAGGAAGTCCGCCCGCTCGGCGGCGAGCGCCCGCTCCCGGGGGTCTCCCCCGGTGTCGCCGGTGGGCAGGATCGCGGCGGCGAGCTTGGCCGTGGTCTGGGTCCAGCGGTCCTGGACCAGGTCCTCGTCCTGCGGGACGCCGGAGGTCAGCGCGTGGAAGTTCTCCATGCGGCGCTGCTGCCAGCCCGGTTCGAGGCCGGCCGCCCAGTCGGGCGGGGTGGGCCGGTTGCCGCGGACGTCGACCGTGGCCGGGGTGCGCTGGAAGAGGACCAGTTCCTCGGCCCACTCGGCGAGGTGCGGAGCGAGCTGGATGGTCGTCGAGCCGGTGCCGATGACGCCGACCCTCTTGTCCCTCAGCCCGGTCAGGTTGCCGGTGCTGTCACCGCCGGTGTAGTCGAAGTCCCAGCGGCTGGTGTGGAAGGAGTGCCCGGCGAACGTCGTGAGACCCGGCAGCCCGGGGAGCTTGGGGCGGTGCATCAGGCCGATCGACATGGCCACGTAGCGGGCCCGGATCAGATCGCCCCGGTCGGTGCTCACCAGCCACCTCTCGGCGGCCTCGTCCCAGCGCAGTTCCGTGACGGTGGTCTGGAAGAGGGCGTCGCGGTAGAGGTCGTAGGTGCGGGCGACCTTCTGGAGGTGGGCGAAGATCTCGGGCCCTGTGGAGTACTTCTCGGTGGGTATCGTGCCGGTCTCTTCGAGCAGCGGCATGTAGATGTAGCTCTCGACGTCGCAGCGGACGCCGGGGAAGCGGTTCCAGTACCAGGTGCCGCCGACGTCGCCGGCCTCGTCGATCAGCCGGATGCGGTCGAGGCCGGTCTCCCTGCGGAGGTGGGCGCCGGTCAGCAGGCCGCCGATGCCGGCGCCGACGACGGCGACGTCCACCTCGTCGGTGAGCGGTTCGCGCTCCCGCCGCTCGGTGTAGGGGTCGCGCGCGTAGTGGCTGAAGTCGCCGCGCGCGAACTGGTAGGTGCGGCCGGTGCCGCGCTTGTCGCGTTCCCGCCGGTACTTCTCCCGTACCGCTGCCAGATCGATGGTCAGTGCTTCTTCGGTCAGTACTTCTTCGGTCAGTGCTTCTTCGCTCCGGTCGTCGCCTTCGGCGCGGGCCACAGCTCCTCCTCGGGGGCAGGGGGCGAAAGGGAAACATGACGCCATACGTCGTCGAACTGATCGCGCAGCCGCTGCGGCGCGTCGGCGTTGCTGAAGAGGTAGAAGCGGTCGGAGCCGAGGGCGTCCGCCACGACGGCGGCGACGGCCTCGGCGCTCACGGTGGTGTCGCCGCCCGCGCCGCGCGGCGCCGTCAGGCCCTGGACCATGGGGGTGTCGACCCGGCCGGGGCACAGCACCGACACCCGGATGCCGGTGCCCGCGAGATCGGCGCGGAGGCTGCGCGCGACCGCGAGGTCGGCGTGTTTGGAGGCGGCGTAGGCCGCGCTGCCCGCGCCGACGACGAAGGCGGACATCGAGGCGGTGTGGACCAGGTGGGCGGGCCGGCCGCGGGCGAGGAGCCGCGGCACGAAGGCGCGGGCCACCAGCACGTGCGCCCAGTGGTTCACCTCGAAGACCTCCCGCATCCGCTCCAGCGGCACCTCCCACAGGGGCCGGCCCACAGGGCCGAGGACCCCGGCGTTGTTGCACACCACGTCGATGTCGCCGAGCACGTCGAACGCGGTGTCCGCGAGCCGTTCGACGGCGTCCGGGTCGGTCAGGTCGGCGGTCACCGCGGTGACCCGGGCACCCTGAGCCGTGAGTTCGGCGGCCCGGTGGCGCAGGGCGTCACCTTCGATGTCCGCCATGACCACGCCGGCGCCGGCGTGTGCGAGGCGGGCGCTGAGGGCGAGGCCGATGCCGCCGGCCGCGCCGGTCACGACGGCCGTCTGTGTCCGCGTGTGCACGTGGCTGTCTCCGCTTCTGCGCAGGGGCACGCCGACGGGCGGCGCGCCGTTGCCCATGAGAAGGTCTGGATCGGATCGCGCCGTTCGCGGGGCGCGGGGGTCACCTGGGGTCGGGAAGCTTCAGGCTGATCACGAGGACGGTCACCGAGCAGCACGCGAGGAGCGCGAGGACGCCCACGGCCGCCGACACCGTGGACTGCCAGTCGGCCAGGGAGAGGTAGACGGTCCCGCCGACGGTGGCGCCGAGGGCGGTCGCCATCTGCTGGCTGGTCACGAGCACGCCGCTGCCCATGCCGGCCTGCGCGGGCGGCACGTCGGCGAGGATCATCCGGAACAGCGTCGGCCCGGTCAGCGCCGCGCCCACGCCGTAGAGGCCGATCCCCACGAGGACGAGCGTCAGGGAGGGGTGCGGCCAGCCGAGCCGGATCACCAGCGCGAGCAGCAGCAGGCCCATGCCCTGGACGAAGGCGCCCAGGGTGACGATCCGGGCGCCCAGGGCCGCCGCGATCCTCGGGGTGAACAGCGTCACCGCGAAGAACGCCACGGCGAACGGCGCGAGCCCGCCGCCGGATTCGAGTCCGTCGAGGCCGAAGTGCCCCTGCGCGACCAGCGCGTAGACGAACAGGAAGGCGCCGAAGCCCGCCGAGAACGGCACCATCGCCGCGAGCCCTCGGCGCATCCCCTGGTGGGAGAGGACCGACGGGGACAGCAGCGGTGAGCCGCCGCGCTCCTCAAGACCGCGCTCCACCCGCGCCAGGGCCAGCGCCCCCGCCGCGGCGACCACGAGCAGCGACCACAGCCACGGCGGCCACCCCAGTTCGGGACCCGCCACGACGAGGGCGAGGACGCAGACCATGGTGAGGCCGAACAGGGCGGTGCCCTTGGGGTCGAAGGACGGCTTCGCCTCGGCCTTCGTCGCGGGGACGCGCCGGACGGCGAGCAGCGCGGCCACGCCGATCGGCACGTTGATCGCGAAGACCGCCCGCCAGCCGATCCCGCCGATGTCCAGCGAGACGAGGAGTCCGCCGAGGATCTGCCCGATGACCATGCCGAGGGCCGCGGTCGCGCCGTACATGCCGATCGCGCGGGCGCGCGCCTGGCCCTCGGTGGCCGCCTGGATCGTCGCCAGCACCTGCGGTACGAGCATGGCGGCCGCGGCACCCTGGAGCAGCCGGCCCGCGACGAGGAACTCGATGGTCGGGGCGAGCCCGCACAGCGCCGAGGTGAGGGTGAACGCCGCGAGCCCGTAGGCGTACAGGCGCTGCCGGCCGAAGGCGTCGCCGAGCCGGCCGCCGAGCACGAGGCCGAGGGCGTAGGTGAGGCCGTAGCCGGACACCACGAGTTCCAGCGCGGCGGGTCCGCCGTGGAGGTCGTCACTGATGGAGTTCAGCGCCACGTTGACGATGGAGGCGTCCACGATGGACAGGGCGTAGCCGGTGAGCACCACCACGAGGGCGATGCCGCTGAGCCCCGCGGCGGCCGGCCGCGGGCCGGCCGGGGGCTCTGGTGCCGCGTTGGGTCCCTGCAGAGAGGGAAGACCCTCGCGTTTCGTCATGCGCTGCCTACCAGGGCGTGTGTGGGGGACGGTGGGGGCCGGTACGGGGCGGGGAGGTCATTCGACGGTGGTGGGCGTACCGGTGATCTTCGACAGGATTCCCTTGGTGGCGTCCTTCGCGGACTCCGGCCAGGGCGTCAGGGAGTTGAAGCCGCGGTGCGAGGCGGCGGGCTGGACGCGGGTGTCCATCGACATCCGCATGCCCGCCGGGTCCACGGAGACGTTCGGGACGGACTTGTGGCACATGAAGGCGTGGAAGAGCAGCACGTCGCCCGGTTCCATGGGCGAGAGCAGCAGCTGCTCGTCCGCGCCGAACTCGTCGGCGGGGATGCCGCGTACGGGGTGGCCGAAGCGGCGGAAGTTCTCGGTGACGACGTGCTCGCGCGGGCCCTTCTTGTGGCTGCGGTCGGCGAGGGCGACACCGCCGATGTCATGAGCCGTCGGGAGCAGGGGTATCCAGGCGGTGCGGAAGTCCTTGTTGGGGCCTATGTAGAAGCCGTCCTGGTGCAGCGGCGTCAGGAAGTCCGGCTCCTCGGACCCCGCGGCGGAGGGGTAGTAGCGGATCGTCGTCGACTTGAAGACGAAGACGGGCTCGCCGAAGACCTTCTCCCAGACCTCGTGGGTGGAGGGGTGGTTCCACAGGTCGTCGTACTTGACGTAGTCGTGCATCGCCACCTCGTCGACCGCCTCGAAGGAGTCGATGGTGAGGGTCTCCGGCGTGGTGCCGGGGGCGGCGTGGCCGAGCGCGGTCAGGCCCTCGACCATCTGCTCGGCGGCGGTCCGCACGAGGTCGCGGTCGAGGACGCCGCGCAGGTAGAGGTAGCCGTGCTCGTCGTAGAACCGGTCGAGGGCCTCGCGGTCGTCGATGAGGGGCGTGCAGTCGGCGTAGTCGCTGAAAGTGTCCGTCATGATCCTTGTCCTCGTGGTGTCCGCGCGGGGGGAAGGAGGGGTTCGATGCGGAGGTTCCTGCTCGGGGGCGGGGCGGCGGCCGGGCTGCCGCCGCTCAGAACGTCACGGGGATCTCGTCGAACCCGCCGGTGATCCGGTGTTCCTGCCAGCACAGCGACTCCTCGGGTACGGCGAGCCGCAGCCCGGGCAGTCTGCGGAACAGCCGCTCGAACACCGCCGTCAGCTCGATGCGGGCCAGGGTGCGGCCGATGCAGAGGCGGGCGCCGTGCCCGAAGGCCAGGTGGGACTTGGGCCTGTCACGGGCCAGGTCGAGCACGTCCGCGTCGGGGTACGCCCTGCCGTCGATGTTGGCCGCGCCGATGGCCAGTTTCACCGCGTCCCCGGCCCGGATCACCGTGTCGCCGACGGTGATGTCGCCGTGGGCGTAGCGGGGTATCAGCGCGTTGGAGCCCTTGCCGCCGACGCCGAGGCGCAGGATCTCCTCGACCGCGGCGGGCGCGAGGCCGGGGTTCTCGACGAGCTGCGCGCGCTGGACCGGGTTGCGGAACAGCAGCAGGGTGCCCAGGTCGATGCGGACGATGGTGGTCTCGTAGCCGAAGAGGAGCACGGCGGCCCCGAGTTGGACGATCTCCTCGTCGGAGAGCGCGCCGTCATCGGCGGTGATCAGCTCGGAGAGGATGTCGTCGCCCGGCTCGGTCCGCTTGCGGGCCACCAGTTCCATCATGTAGTCGACGACCTTCTTGAAGGTGTTCGCCGAGTGCTGGTCGTCGCTGTGGTCGAACGTGCCTCTCGCGTACTGCCCGAACCGCTCCCGGTCGTCCAGCGGCACGCCGAGCAGATCGCAGACCACCATGGTCGGCAGCGGGAACGACAGGGCGCGGTGCAGGTCGACCGGCGGGGCGCTCACGGCCAACTGGTCGAGCAGTTCGTCCACATGGTGCTCGATGCGGGTCTGCATCCGGCGCATGCGGCGCGTGGAGAACAGGGGGACGAGCAGGGCGCGCATCCGGGCGTGCCGGGCGGGCTCGGTCGCGCAGTCGTCCCCGGCCATGAGGGCGACCATGAAGCCCCTGGCCGCGCTGTTGGCCGACTGCTCGGGGTCGGGGTTGCTGAGGCGGAGGCGGGGGTCGGCGAGCAGCGTCCTGACCTCGTCGTAGCGGGTGACCAGCCAGGCGTCCTCGCCGGCGGTCCGCACCCTGGTGATCGGCGCTTCCCGCTGCAGGGTCCGCATCTGGGGCGCGATGCCCATGATGGACGGGTTGTCGAAGGGTAACCTCGGAAGTTCCGTCACGTGTCCATGCTCATTTCCCCGAGGCTTTCCGGCATTCCTCTGAAAGCGCCCCGGATCGACAGCGGCGGGAAATTCTGCGTCAGTGTCTGCTTCTACCGCGACGCGTGGTCGCGGCCATGGCGGGGCCGGTTCATGGAGAGGACACGATGCCGAGGTCCGTGCTCCGTACGGTGCCGATACGCGTAGGCATGGATGCGTTCCTCGCTCTGCGCTACTGACGTGGGCCGACGCGCCATTGCGCCATGGAGGTCCGGTGCGGCCCGCGTACCACCGCGAGGCGCCGACCCCGAATGCATCAAGGAGACTATATAAGTGTGCGCTATTTTTCTAGGGTGACCACTTCGCAGACCAACGGCCCGCGGGACCACTTGGACGTGGGTGCCCTGATCACCGCGATCGAGAACTTCAACCGCTTCTACATCCGTCTGCCCGCGCTGCAGACCCTGTCGTTCACGACGCTCTCGGTGCTCGACACCCTGACCTCCCGCGGCCCGACGCGGCTCACCAGACTGGCCACGACCGAGCAGATCAGCCAGCCGGGACTGACCCAGCTCGTCACGCGCCTCGAACAGGACGGGCTCGTGGAACGCCGTCCCGACCCGACGGACGGACGCGCGGTGCTCGTCCACATCACCGAGGCCGGCCGCCGGGTCGGCACGGCGCGCCTGGAGGACCGCACCCGGCGCCTGCTCCCGCTCGTCGCCCAGCTGTCGCCGGCGGACCAGCGGGCCATCACCAAGGCGCTGCCCGCACTCTCCCGCCTCGCGGAACTCGGCAACCAGGACGACCGCGAGGGCCGGGAGAGCCGGGAGAGCCGGGCCGGCGAGAGGCCCTAGAGCGAGGTGCCGACCTTCAGGGCGAGGTCGATGAGGCGGTTGGAGTAGCCCCACTCGTTGTCGTACCAGCCGACGACCTTGACCTGCGGGCCCATCACCCGGGTGAGCCCGGCGTCGTAGACGCAGGAGGCCGGGTCCGTGACGATGTCGGAGCTGACGATGGGCGCCTCGGTGTAGGAGAGTAGCCCCTTGTACGCGCCTTCGGCGGCCTTCGCGTACGCCTCGTTGATCTCCTCGACCGTGGTGCGGCGGCTCGTGGTGACCGTCAGGTCGGTGACCGAGCCGGTGGGCACGGGGACCCGCAGCGCGAACGCGTCGAGGCGGCCCTGGAGTTCGGGCAGGACGAGACCGATGGCCTTGGCGGCCCCGCTGGACGTCGGGACCACGTTGACGGCGGCCGAGCGCGCGCGGCGCAGGTCCTTGTGCGGAGCGTCCTGGAGGTTCTGGTCCTGCGTGTAGGCGTGGACCGTGGTCATCATCCCGTACTCGATGCCGACCGTGTCGTGCAGCACCTTGGCGAGGACGCCCAGGCAGTTGGTGGTGCAGGAGGCGTTGGAGATGATCGTGTGGCGCTCGGGGTCGTAGATGTCGTCGTTGACACCCAGGACGATCGTGACGTCCTCGTCGCTCGCGGGGGCGGCGATGATCACCTTCTTGGCGCCGCCGTCGATGTGCGCGCGGGCCTTCTCGGCCTTGGTGAAGATGCCCGTGGACTCGATGACCACGTCCACGCCCAGGTCGCCCCAGGGGAGCTTCGCGGGGTCGCGCTCGGCGAGGACCTTGACCTCGCGGTCGCCGACCCGGATCGCGCCGGACTCGGCGGTGACCTCTTCGGGGAACCGGCCGAGGACCGAATCGTAGGTCAGGAGATGGGCCATGGTCGGCACGTCGCCCAGGTCGTTGACCGCGACGATCTCCAGGTCCGCGTTCCTGGCGGCGACCGCCCGGAAGACGTTCCTCCCGATGCGGCCGAATCCGTTGATACCTACACGAACAGTCATGCGTTCCTCTCACAGCGTTTGAGAGCTCGACAGTCGGGGAGAGGGTGACCGCGCAGGGACGCGCCGGCCGTGGCGGCCACCCAAAACACCATAAGCAACTTGTGTAAGTTATCAATACATCGCCACTCCGCAAGCTATAGGCTCCCCGGGTGCGTGCCTCCGGAACCCATCTGAATGTGGCTCAGTTCATCGCCGTCGTCGAGGAGTTCAACCGTTTCTACATCCGGCTGCCACGCCGGGGTAACCACAGCTTCAGCACGCTGTCGGTGCTCGACGCCCTCGCCCGCGAGAGCGGCCCGAAGCGGCTGGCCGACCTGATCGCCGGCGAACAGCTCAGCAGGCCGGGGCTCACCCAGCTCGTCCAGCGGCTGGAGAGCGACGGCCTCGTGGAACGCGGGAGCGACCCGCGCGACCGCCGCGCCGTCCTCGTGCACCTCACCGAGAAGGGCCGCGGCGTCGGCGCCTCGCGGAACCGGGAACGCGTCGAGCGGCTCACCCCGCTCGTCGCACGGCTCACCCCCGAGGAGCGCGGCGCGATCAGCGGGGCGCTGCCCGCCCTGCGGCGCCTCGCGCGGCTCGGGCGGGACAGCGCCGGAAGTGCCGTCAGCCCCGCCGCGGCGGAGGGCCGGTGGACCCCCGCGGAGTGAGCGTCGGCGTCGGGACCTGCTGGGTCACGGTCCGCCGGCCCGCGAGCACCTCGTACAGCGCGCGGGCGACATCGGCCCCGAAGGCGTGGATGTCGTGCGTCATCGCGGAGAGGGTCGGGTGGGTCAGCTTGCAGAGCTGTGAGTCGTCCCAGGCCAGCAGGGAGATGTCGGCGGGGACGCGCAGCCCCATCTCGGCGGCGACCGAGAGCCCCGCGACGGCCATCAGGTCGTTGTCGTAGATGATCGCCGTGGGCCGCTCGGCGGCGGTCAGCAGCGAACGCGTGGCCCGCGCCCCCGCCTCGCCGGAGAAGTCGGTGGCGAGCTGCCGCCCCTCGGGAAGGCCGAGACCGGCCATGGCCGCGGTGAAGGCGGCGCGCCTGATCGCGCTGTGCCCCAGCTCGGCCGTGCCGCCCACCCGGGCGATGGAGCAGTGCCCGAGCGCCGCGAGATAGCGCACCGCTTCGGTGACGGCCGTCGTGTCGTCGGTCCACAGCGCGGGGAAGTGGCCGGTCAGCGAGGGGTGGGCGACGGCGACCGCGGGCAGCCCGAGCTGGGCCAGCACCGGCACGCGCGGGTCGTGCTCACGGAAGTCGACCAGGACCGAGCCCGCGATCTGCCCCGAGCGCCACCAGTGGCGCTGCAGCTCGATCTCCTCGTCCAGGTTCTTCACCAGGCGGAGGAGCAGCGCGCTCGACCTGTCGGACAGGACGCTCTCCAGACCCGAGATGAACTCCATGTAGAAGGGTTCGAGGCCCAGTTGGCGCGCGGGCCTGCTGACCGCGAGCCCGATCGTGCCGGTGCCGTGCTTGTTGAGCGCCCGCGCCGAGAGGTTCGGCTCCCAGCCCATGGAGCGGGCGACCTCCAGGATGCGGGTCCGCGTCGCCTCGGAGACGCCCGGCTTGTTGTTGAAGGCCAGCGACACCGCGGCCCGCGAGACTCCCGCGCGGGCCGCGACGTCCCTGATCGTCAGCCGCTCGCCGCTCACGCGGGCTCCACGGCGAACAGGGCGGAGCGCACCTCGGCGAGGCCGTCGGCGGAAGCGGGGTCCGCCGCGTCCCAGCCCCGCACGCCGATCACCACGCTCTCGCCGGGCAGCAGGGTCACCAGACCCCGGTCGGCCGCCGCTGTCGGCGCGAGACGGTCGGCCTGCAGAAGCAGGTCACGCACGAGCGTACGAGCAGTCACCACGACGTCGACCCTATCCCCCCGCCGCACCGCGTCCACCGCGTAGTCGGGCACCGGGTACGCGAACTCCTTGTCCCGTACGGGGAAGTGCAGTGCCCGCAGCCCGTCCGCGTCGGCCACCAGGAACTCCTTGGCCGACCCGGCCTCCGGCAGCAGCGCTTCCGGCACCTCCGCGCACGCGACCGAGCGCGCGGCGGCCGACACGGTGACCGTCGCCTCGGCGAGGGTGCGGCCGTCCGCAGTCATCCGCCACAGCGCGACGTCGGTGCGCCAGGCCGCGCCGGACTGGTTGACGGCGGCCACGACGAGGCGGCCATCGCGCTCCCGCACGGTGAGCAGCCGGTCGGCGTAGACGCGGCGCAGCTCGTGGTGGAGCGGCTTGAGCCGGCCGTCGCCGTCGACGGCGGCCCACGACGTCACCGGCCAGCAGTCGTTCAGCTGCCAGACGACGGTGCCCGCGCAGCGCGGCCAGTGCGAGCGCCAGTGCTCGATGCCGGTGGCGACGGCACGCGCCTGGTTGACCTGCGTCAGGTAGTGCCAGCGGTCGTAGTCGTCGGGCACGGCGAAGTGGTGCGCGAGTCCACGCTCCAGCTTGCCGTTGCCGTCCTCGGCCTTCTGGTGGTGCAGCACGCCCGCCGAGTCGGGCCGCAGCTCCTCGCCGGGCAGGGCGCGGCGGAACGTGGCGTGGGCGGGCGGCGCCTGCCAGCCGAACTCGGCGACGAAGCGGGGCACGGACTCCAGGTAGTCGGTGTAGTCGGCGCGGTTCCACACCTCCCAGGAGTGCGCGGTGCCGTGCGCGGGATCGTTG
The DNA here is from genome assembly GCF_040654435.1 of Streptomyces sp. NPDC050703. NCBI lineage: Bacteria > Bacillati > Actinomycetota > Actinomycetes > Kitasatosporales > Streptomycetaceae > Streptomyces > Streptomyces sp. NPDC050703. Next base: position 255,329 of record NZ_JBFAHX010000002.1, on the reverse strand, counting down.
GGGTGGTGGTCCCAGGAGCCCGACCAGGGGCTGCCCGCCCAGTAGGGGCGCGTCGGGTCGGTCTCGGCGACGATGCGCGGCAGCACCCCGAGGTAGTAGCCCTCACCCCAGGAGTCGCCGGCCAGCCGCTGCTCCCACTCCCAGTCGCGGAAACCCCACAGGTTCTCGTTGTTGCCGTTCCACAGGACCAGGGAGGGGTGCGGCATGAGGCGGGTGACGTTGTCGCGGGCCTCGGCCTCGATCTCGGAGCGCAGCGGCTGCTCCTCGGGGTAGGCGGCGCAGGCGAAGAGGAAGTCCTGCCACACCATCAGGCCCAGCTCGTCGCAGACCTCGTAGAAGGCCCGGTCCTCATAGATGCCGCCGCCCCAGACGCGTACGAGGTCGACGCCCGCGTCCGCGGCCTGGGTGAGCCGGGTGCGGTAGCGCTCGGGGGTGATGCGGGAGGGGAACACGTCGTCGGGAATCCAGTTGACGCCGCGGGCGAAGATCCGCTCGCCGTTGACGACCAGGGTGAAGCCGCTGCCGTGCTCGTCGGGGGTGGTGTCCAGGGTGACGGTACGGAAACCGAGCCTGCGCTCCCAGCGGTCGAGGACGGCCCCCGACTCCCCGATCAGCTCCACCTCGGCGTCGTACAGCGGCTGTTCGCCGTAGCCGCGCGGCCACCACAGGCCGGCGTCCGGGACCTCGACGGCCAGGGCGGTGCCGTCGCCGTGGAAGGTGACGGTCGCGGTGCGGGAGCCGACGCGGGCGCGGGCGGTGAGCGGGCCGCCACCGGTGCGCTCCACGTCGATGCGGAACTCGGCGCGGCCCGTCGTGCCGTCCACGGTGACCAGGGGGCGCACCTCGGCGAGGCGTGCCGTGGACCAGTGCTCCAGGCGTACGGGGCGCCAGATGCCGGCGGTGACGAGGGTCGGGCCCCAGTCCCAGCCGAAGGAGCAGGCCATCTTGCGGATGAACTGGAAGGGCTCCGGATAGGAGTTGGGCCGGTCACCGAGGGCTGCGCGGACGGCCTCCGCCTCGGTGTAGGCGGAGGTGAGGCGGACCGAGAGCGGGATCTCGGCGCCCTCGGCCACGGCCGCGAGCCGCCGGGTGACGTCGAAGCGGTAGGTGCGGTGCATGTTGCGGGTGCGGCCGACCGTCTCGCCGCCGAGGGTGATCTCGGCGGCCGTGTCGAGCCCTTCGAAGACCAGGTCGGTGCGCTCGTGCGCGCTCCCGCGCGGGCCGAGGGCCGTGTCGTAGGTCCAGTCGGCGCGGCCGATCCAGGCGACCTCCTCCTCGTTCCTGCCGATGAAGGGGTCGGGGATGCGGCCCGCGGCCAGCAGGTCGGTGTGGACGCAGCCCGGTACCTGGGCGGGCAGCGCGGCCTCTTCGTGCCGCAGGGTCCAGCCTTCGGTCAGGGCGGTGACGTCCTTCATGAACCGTGCTCCATTCGGTGCGGATGGGGGGAGGTGCGGTACGGGCGTTGCCGGGGGGTGGCTCACGACTTGACGGCCCCGTCGACGAGGGCGTTCTCCATGCGGCGCTGGAGGGCGATGTACACGGCGTACACCGGGGCCAGCGTGATCAGGCAGGCGGCGGCGAGCGTGCCGTACTGGATCATCGTCGCGGAGGTGAGGGCGGGCAGCGCGACCTGGACGGTGCGCAGCTCGGGGTCGAAGCCGAGGATGACGAGGCTGAACAGGTACTCGTTCCAGAAGCCGAGGAAGTTGAGGATCACCACGGTGATGACACCGGGCGCGGACATCGGGACGTAGATCCGCCACAGGACCGTCCAGCGTCCCGCGCCGTCCATCATGGCGCTCTCCTCCAGCTCCGGCGGGATCGTCCGCATGAACTGGGTGAGCAGGATGACCGAGAGCGGCAGCGCGGTGGCGGGCAGGAAGAGGATGAGGAACGCCTGCGTCTGGAACATGCCCAGCTCGATGGCGAGCAGCACGGTCGGCACCAGCGCGGCGAACGCGGGGACGAGGAAGCCGAGCCCGAAGATCTTCTCCACGACGGCGGCGGTGCGCCCGCCGCTGCGGGCCAGGCCGTAGGCGGCGGGGAAGGCCAGGGCGAGGGTGATCGCCTCGGCGCCGACCGTGATGAGCACCGAGTTGCCGAGGGCGGGGCCGAGCTGGGCCAGGTCCCAGGCCCTGGAGAAGTTCTCGAAGAGCCAGCGGTCGGGCAGGGCGAAGGGGTGCTCGAAGACCTCGGTGTTGTCCTTGAGGGAGGTGGCGAGGAGGTAGTAGAGCGGCAGGACGAGGAGCGCGGCGTAGAGCCAGGCCAGGAAGTGGCCGGCCAGCAGGCCGCTGGGGCGGCGGGGTGCCATGGTCAGCTCTCCCTAGTGGTTCTGGCGGATGAGGCGGCGGATGACGACCATGCCGATGAGCCCGGCGACGAAGAGGAAGACGCCGACGGCCTGGCTGTAGCCGACGTCCTGCTGGAGGAAGGCCCGCTGGTACATGAGGTAGGACAGCGTCGTCGACGACGATCCGGGGCCGCCCTTGGTGAGCATGAGGACGGTCGCCGCGGAGCTGAAGAGCGTCCACAGGAACTGGAGCATCGCGGCGACGCCGACGAACCCCTTGCAGATCGGATACGCCACCTGCCACATGCGGCGCCAGTGCCCGGCCCCGTCGAGGGCGGCGGCCTCGTACATCGCCTGGGGCACGCTCGCGAGGCGGGCGGCGAAGAGGACGGCGGTGTAGCCGATGCCGCCCCACACGTCGACGGCGATCACGGTGGCGAGGGCCGTCGCGGGGTCGGCGAGCCAGGGGGTGGTCGCGGAGTCCAGGCCGATGGACCCCAGGAGCCCGTTGACCCCGCCGTCCGGCGCGAACATCCCCACGAAGATCATGGCCTTGGCGGATACGGAGAGCAGTCCCGGCGTGAAGCAGAGCACGCGCAGGGTGCGGTGGCCCGGCGGCTTGAGCTGGAGGTAGTAGCCCAGCATGAACGCGCACGGGATCATCAGCGGCAGCGCGACGACCAGCTGGACGCCGGTGTTGCGCAGGGCGTCCCAGAAGACCGGGTCGTCGAACATCCGGCGGTAGTTGTCCGTGCCGGTGAACTCGTGCGGCGAGATGAGGCTGGCCCACTTGTTGAGGCTGATGACGAACATCGCCACGATCGGGCCGAGCATGAACACGCCGTACCAGACCAGGGCGGGCAGGGCGAAGAGCGCGGGGCCCCGGCCGCGCCGCCGTCGTCGGTCGGCGGCGCGGACGGGGGGCGGGGCGGACCGGGGCGCGGAGGTGGCCGGCGCCTCGGCCGCCGTGTCCGACTCGGTCAGGGCCGCGGCCATCACTCGATCCCGTCGTAGGCCTGGTCGAGGGCCCCGCAGATCTTCTTGGCATCGTTGTCAGGATCGAAGGCGAGGGAGGTGGCCTGGACCAGGGGCGTGTTGGCGGCGGCCGGGATGTGCAGGTCGGGGAGCTGGGCGTCGGTGGTGGTGCCCGCGATGTCGTTGACGGCGCTGTTGAGCAGCGGGTCGTCGCTCCTGCGGTGTTCGGCGTCCAGCTTCACGGCCGGGTAGATGCTGGCGTCGGCGACGAAGCGCCCCGCGACCTCCGGCTGGTAGAAGTGGCTGACGAACTGCTTCACGGCGTCCTTCTTCTTCTCGCCGTTGGGGCTGATCCAGAAGCCGGTGCTGGTGTAGCCGGTGAAGACGGTCGGCTTGTCGAAGGCGGCCCCGTCGGGCAGCGGAAGTCCGGCCAGCTCCGTGCTCTCGCGCAGCTTCTCCGGGACCTCGCTGAACGCCCAGGAGCCTTGCGACATCATCGCGGCCTTGCCGGTGAAGTACTGGTTCTGCATCGCGTCGAAGGTGAACCCCTGCGCCTTGTCGGCGAAGACGCCGCCGTCCCGCAGCTCCGTGAAGAGCTCGACGCCCTTCATGGCGCCCGCGGAGTCGCAGTAGCCGCCCTCGGCGTCGAGCTTCCGCGCCTCCTCCTTCGTCACGTACGACTGCGCTATCTGCAGGAACAGCTTCTGCCCGCTCCAGTCGTTGCCGCCCACCGCCATGGGCTGGACGCCCGCCTCGCGCAGCTTCTCCGCGGCGGCGAGCAGCTCGTCGGTGGTGGTGGGCACGCCGTCGACACCGGCCTTCTCCAGCAGGGCGGTGTTGTACCAGACCGGCCAGGAGAACCCGGCGAACGGGAAGCCCATCACCTTCCCCTCGGGGTTGGTCCACTCCTTCAGGGCCTGCGGCTCGGCCTTGTCCTTGAGGCCCCACTCCTCGATGTGGTCGTTCACCGCGACCGTGGCGTTGTTCTTCGTCCAGGCGAGCGTCTTGTCGTAGAGGTTGACGAAGACGACGTCGGCTTCCTTCTGTGCGGCCAGGGACGTCTCGTACGTCTCGTCCAGGTCCTCGCCCGCCTCGACGACCTTCACCTCGATGCCGGACTTCTTCGAGAACGCCTGGACCTCGTCGTGGAAGAGCTTTCCGCCGGGCGTCGCCTTCACGTACTGCGACAGGACGGTCAGGTGCTTCGGGTCGCCGGCCGCCGCGTCGCCGCTCTTGCCGCAGCCCGTCCCCACCGCGAGCAGGGAGAGGGCGCCGGCTAGGGCTGTGGCGGTAGCGGTCTTGCGCTTCATCTGCCGTGGCCTCCATGGGAGTTGCGGGCGGCCCTGACGCGGCCCGCTGTGCATGACGGACAAGGTAGAGGCCGATTTCCCGCCCTGTCCATAGACCGGTTCAGTTCTTTCTGTGTGCATATACCAAGCTGACCAGCGCTCTTTACTGAACCATTGCTTAATTCGCCGGGCGTCTAGACAACGTTGTCCGGAGTGTGCAGAGTATGCGGCCATCCGGCTTCGGAGCCCTCGGAGGTCTCATGTCGTGTCCCGTGCCATGCCCTGCCCCCCGTCGGCCGCTCCTCGCCGCCGCGATGGCGTTCGCGGTGCTGTGCGGCGCGGGGAGCCCGTCGTGGGCGGCTCCTCCACGGCCGGCGGTCTCCGAGCGGGCGAAGGGGCGCGACTGCGTGCGCTCCGCCGGCGCGGTGGGTGACATGACGGTGCCGGTGGCCCACGGCGGACGCTCGTACGACGTGCTCGTGCACGTGCCGCGGACCCGGCCCGGCCGGCTGCCCCTGGTACTGAACCTGCACGGCAGCCAGTCCGGGGGCGGCCGGCAGCTCGACTACTCCGCCATGCGGGCCACCGCCGGCCGCGAGGGCTTCCTCGTGGCCGCGCCGGACGGCGTCGTCCCGGCGGGCGACGGCTCCTCCTGGAATGTGCCGGGGGTGACCACAGGACCGCGGGACGACGTGGGCTTCCTCGGCCGGGTCATCGACACGCTCGGCACGCGCCTGTGCGCCGACCCGGCACGGGTGTACGTCACCGGGTACTCCGGCGGCGGCCGGATGGCCTCCGCCCTGGCCTGCGCGCTCCCCCACCGGATCGCCGCCGTCGCCCCCGTCGCGGGCCTGCGGGCCGGCTCCCCCGACCCGGCGGACGGCACCCGGCCGGACCCCGGCTCCTGCCGCCCGGCGCGCGCCGTGCCGGTGGCCGCCTTCCACGGGGAGCTGGACCACACCAACCCCTACCTGGGCGGCGGCGGCCCGGCCTGGCGCTACTCGGTGCCGACCGCACAGCGCCGCTGGGCGGAGCTGAACGGCTGCGCGGCCATGCCGAGGACTCGCCGGCTCACCCCGCACGTACGCCGTATCACCTACGGCGGCTGCCGGGACGGCGCGGACGTCGTGCTGCACGCCCTCACCGACGGCGGTCACACCTGGCCCGGCTCGCCCCGGGAATCGGCGGGCAACGGCCACACCAACCGGGAGATCGGCGCCAACACCGCGATGTGGTCCTTCTTCGAGCGGCACGCGCTGACCTCCGCCCCCTGAACCTCCGGCAGGAAGGAGACGGACGAGCGCTCCCGGTCCCCCGATCCCCCACTCTCCACCGACAAGGAGACTCCCATGCGCCCCATGCGCCTCATACGCCCCCGGCGCGGAACACGCCTCGCCGCGCTCGGCCTGACCTCACTGGCCGCGGTGGCCGCGCTGCTGACGGTGCCCTCCGCCATGCCGGAGGCCCAGGCCTTCCCCGCGAGCGACAAGCAGCAGGTGCTGAACTACCTCCGTTCCCTCACGGGCTCGCACACCGTGTCCGGGCAGCACAACAAGGAGCCCGCGTCCGCCCCCGGCCAGTACACCCAGCAGGTCAAGGACGTCACCGGGCAGTACCCGGGGCTGTGGGGCGGCGACCTGATGTTCGACGCGGCGGACGTCGCCAACCGGCAGCGGGTGATCGACCAGGCGAAGACGGAGTGGAGGAACGGCTCGCTCGTGACGCTGACCTGGCACGTCTGTCCGCCCACGACGGGCAGTTCGTGTCCGTTCGAGGGCGGCGTCAAGTCCAGGATCACCGACGCGCAGTTCACGCAGACCGTCACCGAGGGCACGGCGCTCAACAGCGCCTGGAAGCGCCGCCTCGACGAGGCGGTCCCCTACCTCCAGCAGCTCAGGTCCGCGGGGGTGCCCGTCCTGTTCCGTCCGCTGCACGAGATGAACGAGTCGTGGAACTGGTGGGGCAGCCGTCCGGGCGCCAACGGCAGCCGGAAGCTGTACCAGATCACGCGCGACCACCTCGTGAGCAAGGGCCTGGACAACCTCATCTGGGTCTGGAACGTCCAGGACAACCCCGCCGGCGGCTGGGCGGACTACTACCCGGGTGACCACTACGTCGACGTGGCCTCGCTCGACGTCTGGTACAAGAACCACCCGAGTTCCGCCGACTACGCCCGACTCCGCGCCATCGCGGGCAGCAAGCCCATGGCGCTGGCGGAGATGGGCAAGGTCCCCACGGCGTCGCTGCTGGACAGCCAGCCGAACTGGTCGTACTTCATGATCTGGTCGGAGCAGCTGCGCGGCAACAACACCGACGCGGAGATCCAGACGGCCTACTTCCTCCCGCGCGTCCTCAACCAGGGGGAGGTGAGGCTTCAGGGTTGACCACGATCACGATGCGCTGACGCGAGGCGAGCGCCCGGCCGGATTCCGGCCGGGCGCTCGCCACGTCTCCTCCGGCCCGCTCAGAACGCGTACCTGACCCGCAGCCACGGCGTGCGCTCGGCGATCAGGTCCTGGAGGCGGGCCAGGGAGCGCTGCTTGACGTCGAGGGCGTACCGGACGTTGAGGGCGCCGTTCTGCGAGCGCTTGGTCTCCTGGAGGTCCGGCTGCCACAGCAGGTCCTCGGCGCGGGGGTGCCAGCCCAGATTGACGTCGTGCAGACCCTGGTTGTGGGTCAGCATGATGATCTCGGCCGCCGCCTGGTCCTTCACGCGGGCGGGCAGGACGTCGTCCAGTCGGCCGAGGAGGCCGGCCCAGTCCCGCTCCCACCCGGGCCGCAGCACGACCGGCGAGAGGTTGAAGTGGACCTCGTACCCGGCGTCGAGGAAGTCCGCGGCGGCGGCGATCCGCTCGGGGACCGGGCTGGTGCGGATGTCCAGGAGCCTGGCGTCGTCGGGCGGCATCACGGAGAAGCGGATGCGCGTCCGCCCCCGCGGGTCGAGCGCGAGCAGGTCGGGGTTGACGAACTTGGTCGCGAAGGACGCCTTGGCCGTGGGCATGGAACGGAACGCGGCGATGAAGTCCGCCGTGTTGTCGCAGACCAGGTCGTCGACGGAGCAGTCGCCGTTCTCACCGAAGTCGTAGACCCAGGCGTGCGGGTCGCACTGGTTGGGCGTGGTCTTGGGCCCCTGCGCCCGCACGTGCCGCCGGACGTGGGCCAGGATCGCCTCGATGTTGGTGAACAGCGTGATGGGGTTGGCGAAGCCCTTGCGGCGCGGGACGTAGCAGTAGGCGCAGGACATCGCGCAGCCGTTGGAGGTGCCGGGGGCGATCCAGTCGGCGGATCTGCCGTTCACGCGGGTGGTGAGCTTGTGCTTGACCCCGAGGACGAGCGTCTCGGTCTTGATGCGGACCCACCGGCCGACGTTCCCGTCGTTGCCGTGCAGGGACGGGATGCGCCAGTGCCCGGGGACCTCGATCACGCGCACGTCGGGCAGCCGGGCCATGATCTGCCGGCCGCGCGGGGAGTCGAGGGCGGCGGGCTCGGCGTAGACCTCGCGCACGTCGAGCATGCGCCGCGCCTCGGGGCTGTCCCGGAACGTCCGGCGCGGTGCCGCCGCCGGGGCGGTGTCCTCCCAGCCGAAGAGCGCCTGCTGCTCGGGGCCAGGTCTCCCCGGGGGGTCCTCGGGCACCTGCGGTCACCTGCCGGGGGCGGGCGGCGCCACCGGCCGTCCGGGCGTACGGGCACTCCGTGCGTGGCCGCGGGGGTGCGTCGCCATGGCGGTGTCCTCCCTCACTTGGGGCTCCCTGCGGGGGCGCGTCGCCGCCCCAGGTATCCGGTCACGTATCACCGCAAACATCCCGCTCCGCGCGGACCGTGTGCCCCGCATGAAACCGCGTTCGCGGGGCACACGTACGACACGGAAGAACACCTGGGAGGGACCTGTCGTGTCGCAGCCGGAAGCCCGCTGTGTGAGAACCCTGCTCGCCCGCTACGCCGACGCGCGCATCGCGCTCGCCGAGAAGCCCGACCCCGTGCGCCGCCGGCGGCTGGCGGAGGTCGTACGGGCCCTCTGCGAGGCCACGGGCACCCGCACGGTCACCGAGGCGATAGCGGCGGCCGACGACATCCTCGCCGCGGCGAGGCGCCCCGCGCCCCGCCCCCGGCCGTCCCGCACCGGCGACGGCCTTGTCGCGGCCTGAGACCGCGGGACCGGGCCGGGGAACGGCGCGCACCGCCGTCAGCCCCGCGGGGGCCCATCGGCAGACGGGCCCGGCGGACCGGGGAGGTCCAGGTTCTCGTGGACGACGGCATGGGCGAGCAGGACGGGATCGGTGTCGCGCGCGAGGGCGTGGGCGCGCAGGAGCGACAGGGCCCTTCCCGGGGAGATGGAGTTCCGGTAGCTGAGCATGCCGACGGCCTGGTGGATCACCGCGTGGCTCGGTACGAGCCAGGCGTCGTCGGGGTTCTCGCCACCCTGGCCGGAGGACGGCCCGGCGGGCGGGGAGAACAGCAGGATGTCGGCGGCGGCCGCATGGGTCTGGGCGACGTCGAGGTCCGCGGTGGACGCCGGGCCCGCCCTGTCGCGGTAGAGCGTGAGGACGACGGCGGCCGACCGGTCGGACGTGAAGCCGGTCCGCGCGAGCAGGGCGTAGAGCGCCCGGATGCCGTGCTCCCTGGCCCGACGGGCGAAGACCGGCCACTGGCGCGCTTCGTCCGCCACCTCGACGTCGTCGACCGCGACCGGCCCGCCCCGGTACAGGGCCTGGACGCACGGCCCCTCCCCCAGGCTGATCTGGAGCGATTCACCCGGCCCCGCGAGCTCACCCGCCGCGGACAGCGACACCCGCTGCCCGTGGCCGCCGTCGGCTCCCAGCGTGAGCCCCACCGAGTACTCGCCGCGCACCGCCGAACGGCACGCCTCGCCGATGAGGCGCGCCGGATGCGACCTGCCCGCATAACGGGCGGCGAGGTCCGCGGCCCGGGGCCCGTGCCCGGTCATGGCCCCGCCGATCGTGGGACGGGCAGAGGGACGGCCCGTGTGTGTGCGGCCATGGCTGCTGTCCGTTCGTGGGCTCTCACCGCCGGTACCGCCCCGAGCGGACCCGCTGACGCGGGGACCGGCGGCCTGCGTCGCCTCGCGCGGCGCGCTCCTATTTTACGCCGCTCTCCCGTCCGCCAACAGGCGGACGGGAGCGAGCAATCGCGGCCGCTCGACCGGCCGCATACCCCTCGGGCCGACTAGACTGGCCACTATCCGGAACCGGCACCTGCGCCGCAGGGCGCCTTCTCCGAAGCGGCTGGGTTGGAGGTGCGACGTTGCCGGCCAACAGTGACCTGGCCGTCGTCCTGGCGAGTCTGCGTCCCGCCCCGGGCAGTGCGACGTTGCTCGGTGCCGATCCGCGTCTGTGCGCCCAGGTCCTGGGAGTGGACGGCGTCGCCGTATCGGTGGCCACGGGCAGCGGCATGAGCGAACTGGTGTGGTGTTCCGGCGAGGTCAGCGCCCGGCTGGAGGACCTCCAGTTCACCCTGGGTCAGGGACCGGGACCGGAGGTGACCGTGTCCTGCGCGCCGGTCTTCGAACCGTACGTGGCCCGCGTCCCCGACGACCGGTGGCCCGCCCTGCTGCCGGAGATGACGGCACTCGGCGTCGGCGCGGTCTTCGGCTTCCCGCTGCACGTCGGCTCCGCCTGCCTGGGCTCCCTGACCCTGCAGTGCTCGGTCCCCGGCCCACTGGCGGACGCCGCGGTGACCGACGCCTGGCTCGTGGCGGGCGCGCTGACCGCGGCCCTCCTCGGAGGCGGTCGGACGCAGGACGCCTTCGCCGAGGCGGACGAGGGATCGGACTTCTACCGCGCAGCCGTGCACCAGGCCACCGGCATGATCAGCGTGCAGGCGGACGTGTCCCTCGCGCAGGCGCTTCTGCTGCTGAGAGCCCATGCCTTCCGTCACGAACGTTCCGTGGTGGAGGTCGCCGACGACGTGGTGGCCAGACGACTGCGCTTCCGAGAAGATGAGGCCGGACCGGGAACGGTTGCCGGTGAAGGGACTGACGGGCCATGACGCGCGAGGAGAAACTGTTGGCGGCCATGCTCGATGCCGTGGACACGCTGGTCGACGACTTCGACCTGATCGATTTCCTGCACCACCTCTGCGACCGGTGCGACGAACTCCTCGACGTGTCCGCCGTCGGCATCATGCTCACCGACCCGCACGGCGGCCTCCAGCTGATCGCGGCGTCGAACGAACACGCCCGGCTTCTCGAACTCTTCGCGCTGCAGGTCGATGAGGGGCCCTGTGTGGAGACCCGGCGCACCGGCACCGCCCAGCTGAACATCGCCCTCGACTCCCCCGAGGAGACCGCCGGGTTCCCGCGCTTCGCCGCACACGCCAGGGAGGCGGGCTTCCGCACGACACACGCCCTGCCCATGCGCCTGCGCCAGCAGAACGTGGGCGCCCTGAACCTCTTCGACACCCAGGCGCAGCGACTCGGCGACTCCGACGCGAAGGTGGCGCAGGCGCTCGCCGACGTGGCGACCATCGCCATCCTGCAGCAGCGCTCCCTCGCGCACAGCAACGTCGAGCGGGCCCAGCTGCGGGCCGCGCTGTCCAGCCGGGTCGTCATCGAGCAGGCCAAGGGCATCCTGGCCGAACGCTGGCGGACCACACCCGACGCGGCGTTCGAAGCCCTGCGCCGCCATGCGCGCGCCCACCAGCTGCCGCTGACCGTCCTGTGCCGGGAGGTCATCGACGGCTCCCTCGATACCTCCGTCATCGAGCACCCCTGATCGCGCGCGACAGGGACGAGCGATGAACGACGACCAGTACGCGGCGGCATGGCAGCGGGTCAGTGACTCCGCCGCTGCCGGGGGCCCGACGCTGGAGACCGCCCTCCGGGCCTGCGCCGACGACCTGGACGCCGACTTCGCGGGCGTCACCCTGGTGATCGCCGGAGAGCTGCGCCTGATGGCGTGCGCCACCGACGAGCGCGCCCGCCTCGCGGAGGACGCCCAGCTGGTGGCCGGAGAGGGGCCGTGCACCGACGCGTACACGAAACGCCGCTCCGTGGAAGTGCCCGACCTGGACGACGTGGTCACCCGGTGGCCCGTCTTCGTGCCCATCGTCCTTGAGCAGGGCGGCCGCTGCGTGCTGGCCCGGCCGCTGGCCATCGGGGGCACCCAGATCGGCGCGATGGACCTCTACCGTTGCGAGCTCCGCCCGTTCACCCCGGAGCAGAAGAGCCGGAACGAGGCCTACGCGCGCATCCTCGCCCTCCTCGCGGTGGACGAGCACCCGCATCTGCTGACCGCCTGGTCGCGGCCCACCGCGCGCGGCCCGCAGGGTTACCCGCCGGTGGTCCACACAGCGGCGGGCGTCATCGCCGCGAAGTACGACCTCACCCCTGACGACGCCCTGGCCCGGCTGCGGGCCCACGCCTTCGGCCACGACCAGACCCTGCTGCGCACGGCCCAGGACGTCATCGACGACCAGTGTCTGGACTAGGGCGTGGCCGGCCGGGGCCCCGGCCGGTGATCACCGGTACCGCCGCGTTCGGGCCGTGCCCCGGTGGACGTACGCGGCCGCCTGGTCGCGCCCGGATTGCGCCCGCATGGATGTCTGGACCCGGGGCACACGGTGGGAGCACGACACGATGCAGCGCCGCCGCTCGAGCGACCGGCCTGACACCTCCGCCCCTCCCCGGGCAACGGACCGGAAGAACTTGACGATCGGAGCCGTAATGATTGTTCTTGGCGCCATCCTGCTCATCATCGGCCTGCTGGCCGGCATCTCCCTGCTGACGACCATCGGCGGAGTGCTCGTCGTGGTCGGCGCGGCGCTGTGGATCCTCGGCGCGACCGGGCGCGCGGTGGGTGGCCGCAAGCACTACTTCTAGGGGCCTTTGGCCCCTCTCCAGGGCGGTCCGGCCCCCTTTCCGGGGGCATACGGCCCCCTCGACGCGTAGACCGAGGTGCGTCCCCGTTCACGGGGGCGCACCTCGTCTTTGGGTGGGGGCGCGGCCCCCGTGGCGGTGCCTGGCACGGCAACGGTCACCGGTCTTTCCACCCGGCCCCAAAGGTTGAGCACAAATTCAACACATCCCCTCTCCATACCGGCGCCGATGGTCTAGATTGACCGTGCTTCAGCTGTTCGAGCACGAGGCGACCAACATTGATCTATAGGTCCGGCGCTGCGGACAGCCAGCAGTCATGTCCCCGCGCCAGACGTGGGGGTGATCGGTTTTGGAGCCCGAGGGGGGTCTTGGGTGCGGGGGCGCCCAGGGTTCCGACGGGTCTCCGCGTACCTCGCGGGCCTGGCAGGGCATGCGATTCCGCTGCCGCCGGGGCGAGTTGTCCACATAGCGCTCACACGACCAGAACGTCATGCGCGGAAGGCGGGGGCCTGCCGCGCGAGTGAACGGTGCGGCACGGGAGGCGGAGCCTTCCCGGGGGGAGGAACAGCACACGGGGGGCGGGGGCCTCCCGGGGGGAGGGGCAGTGTTAGGCGTACCCGTCGAATCACTGGGAACCTGGGGGGTTCTGTGCGGCAGGGGGGATTAGTCAGCCCGTTATCGTCGGCGCGCGGGCGTCTGGCGGACGGGACCATCAGCAGCCGGCCCGCGATCGACTGGGAGCAGCGGTACCGCCGTACCGTGATCACCAGCGATGCCGTGACCACCGCCTTCGTGGTGGCGTCGATCGGCATCTTCTTCGGTGCGAGGGACGCGGCCAACTGGCACGAGAAGTGGGGCATCCTCGCCTTCGGGACCGAGGTGCTCGTCCTGGGGGCGCTCGCGGTGAGCCGTGCGTGGGCCCCGGCCGTACTCGGCCAGGGCGCCGAGGAGTTCCGGCGGCTCGGGCGCTCACTGTTCACGGCGGTCGTCGTGCTGGCGCTCGGCGGGATCGCCCTCACCTCGCGCAACATCAAGCTCTGGATCTTCGTCGCGGTGCCCGCGATCGCGCTCGTCACCATGACGGCGCGGTATCTGCTCCGCCTCTGGCTGCACAAGCAGCGCAAGGAGGGGCAGTGCCTGAGACCGGTGCTCGCCGCGGGGAGCCTGGCCACCGTGCAGGACCTGATCACCAGGGCCCGCAAGTTCCCGCACCTCGGCTGGCGCGTGGACGCGGTGTGCACCACGGACGGTCTCGGCACCGAGGGCGACCAGCTGGACGGGGTGCCGGTCGTCGGCCGCCTGTCGGACGTCGCCAACCACGTCCGCCGCGACGGCTACCGCGTCGTCGCGATCACCCCTGACCCGCACTGGTCACCGGACCGGTTGCAGCGTCTCGCCTGGAACCTGGAGGGCAGCGACGCGGAGATGGTCGTGGCGCCCGTCCTGATGGAGGTCGCGGGACCGCGGCTGCACGTCGACGCGGTGCTCGGGATTCCGCTGCTGCGGGTCAGCATGCCGACCTTCACCGGCGGCCGTCGCGCGGTCAAGGGAGTCGTCGACCGCCTCGGCGCGGCGGTCCTGCTGCTCCTGTTCGCACCGCTGATGGTGCTCGTCGCGCTCCTCGTGCTGGCGGACAGCCGGGGCGGGGCGCTGTACCGCCAGCGCAGGGTCGGCAAGGACGGCCGCGAGTTCACCATCTACAAGTTCCGCACCATGGTCACCGGTGCCCACGGGGCACGGGCCGAACTGGCCCACCGCAACGAGGGCGCGGGCCTGCTGTTCAAGCTGCGCAGGGACCCGCGGGTGACCCGGGTGGGAGCGGTGCTGCGCCGCTACTCGCTCGACGAGCTGCCGCAGCTGTTCAACGTGCTCACCGGGTCGATGTCACTCGTCGGCCCGCGGCCCCCGCTGCCGGAGGAGTCGGCGGCGTACGGGCCGGACATCCGGCGCCGTCTCCTGGTCAAGCCGGGCCTCACCGGCCTGTGGCAGATCAGCGGACGCAGCGACCTGCCGTGGGAGGAGGCGGTCCGGCTCGACCTGCGGTACGTGGAGGACTGGTCGCTCGCCCTGGACACAGTGATCTTGTGGAAGACGCTGCGTGCGGTGATCCATGGGCAGGGGGCCTACTGATGTGCGGCGGCCGGCATCCGGCCGGCGCATGGACCGCGGGCCCGCAGGGCCCGCCTTGGGGGGACGGGTCATGAGAGTCAGTGTTTTCGGGCTCGGCTACGTGGGCTGCGTGTCGGCCGCGTGCCTGGCCGGCATGGGGCACGAGGTCGTCGGGGTCGACGTGAACCAGGTGAAGGTCGACCTGGTCAACGACGGCAAGGCCCCGGTGGTCGAGGAACGGATCGGTGAGCTGATCGCCGACGTCGTGCGGACCGGGGCGTTGCGCGCCACCGGCGACGTCCGCGAAGCGATCATGGACAGTGAGGTGTCGCTGGTCTGCGTGGGCACGCCGTCGGAGCCCAACGGCAGCCTGTGCACCACGTATCTGGAGCGGGTCACCGAGGAGATCGGCGCCGCGCTCGCGGAGCGGGGCGGGCGGCACACCGTCGTGTTCCGCAGCACCATGCTCCCCGGCACCTGTCTGGACCTGCTGGTGCCGATCCTGGAGAAGTCCGTCGGCGGCACGGCCGGGGTGGACTTCGGGGTCGCGGTCAACCCGGAGTTCCTGCGCGAGGGCACGAGCGTGCGGGACTTCTTCGACCCGCCCAAGACCGTCATCGGCGAACTCGACGCGGCCAGCGGCGACGTGGTGGCCGCGCTCTACGGCGACCTGCCGGGCGAGGTGTTCCGGGTGCCGGTGCCGACGGCCGAGGCGATCAAGTACGCGGACAACGCGTTCCACGGCCTCAAGATCGGCTTCGCGAACGAGCTGGGCGCGGTGTGCCAGGCGCTCGGGGTGGACTCGCACCAGGTGATGGACGTGTTCCTGGCCGACCGCAAGCTCAACATCAGCCCCGCCTACCTGCGTCCCGGCTTCGCCTTCGGCGGCTCCTGCCTGCCCAAGGACCTGCGCAGCCTGGTCCACGCGGCGCAGCGGGCCGACGTCTCGGTGCCGATCCTCTCGCACGTGCTGCCCTCCAACTCCGCGCATCTGCAGCGCGCGGTGGAGCTGGTGGAGCGCACCGGCAAGCGCCGGGCGGGCCTGTTCGGCCTCTCGTTCAAGCCCGGCACCGACGACCTCCGCGAGAGCCCGCTCGTCGAGCTGGCGGAGCGGCTCCACGGCAAGGGTTACGACCTGCGGATCTACGATGCCAACGTCAGCCTCTCGCGGCTGCTCGGCGCCAACCGGGAGTACATCGAGACCCGGCTGCCGCACCTCGCGCACCTCCTCGCGGACTCCGTGGAGGAGGTGCTGGAACACGCCGAGGTGTGCCTGGTCGGGACCAGGGACCCGGCCGTCCTTTCGGCGCTGCCCCATGGCGAGGGCCCGGTCATCGTCGACCTCATCCACCTTCCCGACGCCGATGCGCGCCGGACCGAACCGGGGTACGTGGGCCTTGCTTGGTGACATGTCGTCGAGTGACGGGACCGGCGGCGCCCGGCGGGGCCGACGCGCGCTGATCCTGGTGGAGAACCTGTCGGTGCCGTTCGACCGGCGGGTGTGGCAGGAGTGCACCACCCTGCGCGACGCGGGCTGGGAGGTGCACGTCATCTGCCCGCGGGGCGCCAAGCGGGACACGGAGCCGGAGGCCGTGATCGACGGGGTGCGAATACACCGCTACCCGTTGCGCGCGGCCACCGGCGGCCCCGCCGGCTACCTGCGGGAGTACGGCTCCGCGCTGTGGCACACGGCCCGGCTGGCCCGCAAGGTCGGCCCGGTCCATGTGGTCCACGCCTGCAACCCGCCCGACCTGCTGTTCCTGCCGGCGCGGTGGCTGACGCGGCGCGGCGCGCGGTTCGTCTTCGACCAGCACGACCTGGTGCCGGAGCTGTACCTCTCCCGGTTCGACCGCGGCGAGGACCTGCTCTACCGCGGCGTGTGCGCCCTCGAACGGCTGACCTACCGGGCCGCGGACATCGTCCTCGCCACGAACGAGAGCTACCGGGACGTCGCGGTGCGCCGTGGCGGCAAGCGGCCGGAGGACGTGTTCGTGGTGCGCAGCGCGCCCGCCACCGACCGGTTCCGACCGGTGCCGCCCGACCCCGGGCTGAAGAGGGGCAAGCCCCATCTGCTGTGCTACCTCGGCGTCATGGGCCCCCAGGACGGCGTCGACTACGCCTTGCGGGCCCTGGCGAAGCTGCGCGACGAGTTCGGGCGTACCGACTGGCACGCGGTGTTCGTCGGCGGCGGCGACGCCTTCGACGCGATGGTGGAGCTCTCCCGGCGGCTCGGGCTCGACGGGCAGGTGGAGTTCACCGGGCGCGTTCCGGACGCCGACCTGGTGCGCCACCTGTCCACCGCGGACGTGTGCCTCTCCCCCGACCCGCGCAATCCGCTCAACGACGTGTCGACCATGAACAAGGTCCTGGAATACATGGCGATGGGCCGGCCGATCGTCTCCTTCGACCTGAAGGAGGCGCGGGTCTCCGCGGGTGACGCCGCCGTCTACGCGCCCGACGACGACGAGTCCGCGTTCGCCGGGCTCATCGCCGGGCTCATGGACGATCCGGAGCAGCGGGCCCGGATGGGCAAGATCGGCCAGGAGCGGATCACCGGGCGGCTCTCCTGGCAGCACTCGCAGGCGTCGCTGCTCGCCGCCTACGACGCCGCCTGCCGCGGTCGCGCCCCGGCGCGCGGCCCGTTCCGCCCGAGGAAGAGGCCGCGTCGTTGAGCGAGGACCCGATACGCCTGGTCACGATCGGGCGAATCCTCCGCCGGCGGTGGCGACTGCTCGCCGCCGTCGCCGTGCTGGGCGCGCTCGTCGGCTACGGCGCCTCGGTGCTCTTCCCGCCGCGCTACACGGCGTCGGCGTCCGTCCTGCTGCCCGGGCAGTGGGAGGAGCGCGAGCTGCTGACCCAGGTGGACATCGCGACCAGTTCGGCGGTGGTCGACCGCGCGGCCGCGAAGCTCGGCGAGCGGGACGCCGGCGGCGGGCTGCGGGACCGGGTGAGCGCCGCGGCCGCCGACGGCAACATCATCAAGATCTCCGGCACGGCCGGCACCCCGGAGGGCGCACAGCGCCTCTCCGACCGTATGGCCAGGGAGTTCGTCACGTTCGCCGCGCGGATCACGGGCGGCGACGAGACCGACCCCGAAGCCGCCACGGGGCCCGAGACGCTGCGGGAGCGGGTCAGGGAGACCGATCGCCGCATCACCGACCTGGCCGACGCCGCGGACCCGGGGCGGACCGTGGAGAGCGTGCAGGCCCGCACCTCGCTGGAGAAGCTCCGTACCTCGCTGGAGGAGGCCATGAAGAAGCTGGAGGAGGCCGACCCGGCGTCCGACAAGGCCGGCATGGTCGTCATGGGCCCGGCGGCCCGGCCCACCGGCGAGGCACCGCCGACGAGGACGCAGCTCATCGCCGGCGGGGCGCTGCTGTTCTTCCTGCTCGCCGTCATCGGCCACCTCACCGCCGCGCGGATGAACCGCAGGCTGCGCAGCGAACCGGAGATCGCCGCGGCGCTCGGCTCGACGCTCGTCGGCACCGTCGACGTGCCCGCCGAACCGCGTACGGACCGCCCCGCGGGCAACGGCGTCCTCGCCCGCGTCCGCCGGTTCCTGGGGCTCGGCACCCGGTGGGACATGCCCGCGCCGCGGGCGTCCGGCGACGAGGCCGGAAGGCGCATCCGCTACCGGCGGGTGCACGCCCGCCTCCGGGAGCGGCTGCCCGCTTCCCGGCGGCTGCTGGTCGTCGTACCGGAGGACGACGAGATCGCCCGCAGGGCCGCCGGGCGGCTCGTCACCGAGGCCGAGAACGACCAGCCGGCGAGCACCCCGGGCCGAGGGGGTCCCGTGCTGCGGGTGGTGGAGGTTCCGGTGTCCCAGCCGGTGGTGCCGGACCGCGGCACCGAGTCCGGTGCCCTGGTCGTGCTCAGCGCGGGCAGCCGGACCGCCGACGAGCTGACCGGTATCGCCGAGGCGTGCGCGGACGGCAGGCACGAGGTCGTCGGCGTCGTCATCGCCGACGCGGTCCGGGTCCGTCCCGCGCGGGACGCCGCCCGCCCTCCGGAGAACGCCGCTCCGGCGCTCGCGGCGCGCGGCCACGGAACGGGGGGTTCGGGGTGACGACGAGTACGACCGCGGAGTCGCCGGAAGCCGCTCCGCTGCTGAACCTCCAGGCGCTGGTGGTGGCGGTGCGCAGGCGCCGCCGCCTGTGGTGCTGCCTGGCGCTGCTCGGCATGCTGCTCGGCGCCGCGGTGGCCGTCGCGCTGCCGCCGCCGCCGACCGCGATGACGAAGCTCCTCGTCACCCACCAGGAGGACCAGCCCAACGACACCGGCACGCTGATCCGCACCGACATCGAGCTGCTGGGGACCACGCGCATCGCCGCCAAGGCCCTGGACGCCCTGGACTCCGCGGAGAAGCCGGAGGACTTCATCCAGGACTACCGGGGCACCGGGCTGACCAACAACGTGCTGCGGATCGACGTGACGGGTGACACCGAAGCGCAGGCGGTGGCCCGCGCCGAGGCCCTGGCGGACGCGTTCGTCGCCGACCACGTGCGGCGGATGCGGGAGACCGCGAAGGCCGAGGCCAAGGCGCTGCTCGAACAGCGTGACCGGATGCGGGACGAACTCACCGAGGTCAACGAGGCGATCGGCGACCGCACGCCGGAGAGCGACCCGGAGGCGTCGGCGGCCATCGAGTCGCTGTTCGCCCGCCGTGCCGAGCTCAACTCGCGGATCGCCGACTTCGACCAGCGGGCCGCCGAGGCGCGTACGGGCACGCCCAAGCTCATCGCCGGTACCCAGATCGTGGACGCCCCGCGCGTGGTGCCGCACTCACTGCCGAGGACCGCCGCGGTCAACGGGGCGATCGGGCTCGTCCTCGGGCTCGTCGCCGGGCTCGCGCTGGCCGCCGTCGGCGCGGTCGTCGCGGACCGCCCGGTGCTGCGCCGGGAGATCGCGGCGAACCTGGGCGCGTCGGTCGTCGCGGAGCTGCGCCGCACGCCCCGGCTGTCGGTCCGGCGGTGGCGCGGCCGCCGGACGCGGGCGGCACGGGCACGGCTCACCACCACCCTGTACCGCGCCGTGCGCGGCTCCGCGGAGCCGGTGTCCTTCCTCGAACTGGGCTGCGCGCGCGACACGGGCGCGCTCGCCCTGGACGTCGCCGGGGCACTGGCCGCGGAGGGCCCCGTGGCCGTCGTCGACGGCCTGCCGGGCGGGGGCCTCGCCGACAGCCGGCGCCGGCCCGAGGACCCGTCCGTGGTCAGCGTTGAGCGCGCCGCGGCCCTGGCGCGTCAGGTGCGCAGGATCGGCGTGGGCTCGGTCGCGCCCGGCACGGCGTGGACCGATCTCCGCCACCTCGGTGCGCGGACCGTGCTCGTCGTACGGGCCGGGCACGGCAGCGCGGCGTGGCTGCACACCGTGGCACGGCAACTCGCCGACCTGCGCGTCCCGGTGATCGGGGTGGTGCTGATCGACCCCGACCCGCGCGACAGGACCGACGGCACGCTGTGGGACGGGCTGCACACCGCGCTGCGCGGCCACCACGAACGGCCGGCCCGGCAGAACGACGAAGGCACCTCCCACGCCGTCGGGGCCGTGGGAGAGGGCAGGCACCGGACGGAACGGCCGTTGCTGCCGGCCGCACGGGTCCCGGACAGCGACCAGGAGGTGCGGTAGACATGTGTGGCATCGCGGGCACGTATCGATGGCCGGACGGGAAGGCGGTGACCGACCGGCTCACCGAGGTCCTGGCCCACCGCGGCCCGGACGGGTCCGGGCGGTACAGCCACTCCACCGGTGACGGCGAGGTGCACCTCGGGCACCGGCGCCTCGCCATCATCGACCTGTCGGAGACCGGCGCCCAGCCGATGGTCTCCGGCGGCCTCGCCCTCACGTACAACGGCGAGCTGTACAACGCGCCCGACCTGCGCGCCGAACTGGCGGCGGGCGGGGTGCGCTTCCGCGGCACCTCCGACACCGAGGTGGTCCTTGAGGCGTGGCGGCGCTGGGGCACGGACTGCCTGCCCCGGCTGCGCGGCATGTTCGCCTTCGCCGTCTTCGACGAGCGGACCGGTGACCTCGTGCTCGCCCGCGACCAGCTCGGCATCAAGCCGCTGTTCCTGCTCCGGCGCGGCGCGGGCCTGATGTTCGCCTCCGAGCTCAAGGCGCTCGCCGCCGTGAACGGGGGTTCCCTCGCGGTGGACGAGGGGGCGATGGTGGCCTCGCTGCTGTACTACTGGGTGCCGGACTCGCGCTGCGCGTTCCGCGAGGCGGAGAAGCTGCCGCCGGGGAGCTGGCTGCGGTGCCGGCCGGACGGCCGGGTGGAGCGCGGCCGGTACTGGAACCTCAGGGACGTCGCCGCCGAGGGCCGGGAGCGGGCCCGCGCCGGTGAACTGCCGGACCTGGCGGCCGTCGTGGAGGAGTCGAACCGGCGGCACCTGCTCTCCGACGTGCCCGTGGCGACCTTCCTCTCCGGCGGTCTCGACTCCAGCTACCTGACCGCGCTCGCGGCCCGCCACCGGCCGGGGATCTCCGCGTACACGATCGGGTTCCGTGCCGAGGACGCCTGGTTCGAGGCGATGCCGGACGACCTGCGCTACGCCCGGCAGGTGGCCGAGCGGTTCGGCGTCGACCTGCACGAGATCGAGATCGCGCCGAACGTGCTCGACCTGCTGCCCAAGATGACGTACCACCTGGACGAGCCGATCGGCGACCCCGCCGCGATCAACACGTTCCTGATCTGCTCGGCCGCCCGGGAGGCCGGGGTCAAGGTGATGCTCTCGGGGATGGGGGCCGACGAGCTGTTCGCCGGGTACCGCAAGCACCTGGCCAACCTGCTGGCGCTGCGCTACCAGCGCGTCCCGCGGCCCCTGCGGCACGGCCTGTCACGGGCCGTGGACCGGCTGCCGGTCGCCTCGTCCCGCCGGGGCTACCGGTCGGTGCGCTTCGCCAAGCGGTTCCTCTCCTTCGCCGACCTGCCGGAGGAGACCGCCTTCCGGCGCAGCTACACCATGTACGACCGGGGGGAGCTGCTGGACCTGGTCGACCCCGACCTGGCGGGGACGGTCGACGACGTGCTGACCGAGCACGCGGACACCTACCGGGACAACGACCTCGACGACTTCGTGAACCGCATGTGCCTGGGCGACTCCCGGATGTTCCTGCCGGGCCTCAACCTCGCCTACACCGACCGCTCCAGCATGGCCGCGTCGACCGAGGTACGGGTGCCGTACGTGGACGTCGAGGTGGTCAAGGCGGCGTTCACCGTGCCCGGCGACCGGAAGATCGTCGGACGGCAGGGCAAGGCCGTCCTGAAGGAGGCGGCCGGTTCGGTCCTGCCGCGGGAGATCGTGTACCGGCCCAAGGGCCTGTTCAGCGCCCCGCTGCGGGCCTGGATGAGCCGGGACCTCGCGCCGCTGGTGCGCGAGGTGGTGAACGACGGCGAGCTGGTGCGCTCCGGGCTGCTGCGCCGCGAGGCGCTGGCCCGGCTCGTCGCCGAGG
The DNA here is from genome assembly GCF_040654435.1 of Streptomyces sp. NPDC050703. NCBI lineage: Bacteria > Bacillati > Actinomycetota > Actinomycetes > Kitasatosporales > Streptomycetaceae > Streptomyces > Streptomyces sp. NPDC050703. Next base: position 233,383 of record NZ_JBFAHX010000002.1, on the reverse strand, counting down.
ACGCCGCCGGGCAGCGGGACTTCTCCAAGCACCTCTGGCACGTGCTGACCCTTGAGTACTGGTACCGCGGCGCGACCTCCGGCTCCGGCCGGGGCGAAGCGGCCTGACAGCGTAGAAACAAGAGGAGCTCGGGTGAAACAGGTTGTGCAGAACTACAAGAGCGGCGAACTCGCGCTGCTCGACGTGCCCGTGCCGGGGTGCAAGCAGGGCGGTGTGCTGGTCCGCAGCGCCTACTCGCTGATCTCCACCGGGACCGAGCTCATGAAGGTGTCCGAGGCCGGCATGTCGATGGTGGGCAAGGCCCGCTCCCGGCCCGACCAGGTCGCCAAGGTCATGCAGAGCGTGGCCACCAACGGGGTGCCCGCCACCTACCGCAAGGTGATGGGCAAGCTCGACTCCTACACGCCGCTCGGCTACTCGCTCTGCGGGGTGGTCGAGGAGGTGGGCCCCGGCATCGACGACGTGGCGGTCGGCGACCTCGTGGCGTGCGCCGGCAACGAGCACGCGCTGCACGCCGAGCTGAACTGGGTGCCGAAGAACCTGTACGCCCCGGTGCCCGACGGCCTCGCGCCCCGGCACGCGGCCTTCGGCACCGTCGGGTCGATCGCGATGCAGGGCGTCCGCCGCGGTGAGCCGCAGCTCGGCGACGTGGCGCTGGTCATCGGACTCGGGCTCATCGGGCAGCTGGTGGTGCAGCTCCTCGCGGCCGCGGGCGTCCGCGTCGTCGGCGCCGACCCCGACCCTGCGCGCTGCGATCTTGCCGGGCGGCTCGGCGCCGCGGCCTGCGGCGACCCCGGGTCCGCGGCCGTGGAGAGCGCCGTCGCCGAACTCACCGGCGGCCACGGCGTCGACCAGGTGTACCTGGCCGCCGGCGGCGGCAGCAACCAGCCCGTCGAGCTGGCCGCCCGGCTGAGCAGGGACCGCGGCCGGGTCGTCGACATCGGCAAGTGCAGCCTGGACCTGCCCTGGAACGCGTACTACGAGAAGGAGCTGGACGTACGGTTCTCCCGCAGTTACGGCCCCGGGCGCTACGACCCGGAGTACGAGCTTCAGGGGCGGGACTACCCGATCGGGTACGTGCGCTGGACCGAGCGCCGCAATCTGGCGTGCTTCCTCGACCTCGTCGCCCGCGGCAGCGTCGACGTGGAGCCCCTGATCTCGCACATCGCCGGCTTCGACGACGCCGTCGACACCTACCGGCGCCTTCAGGACGGCGAGCTGAAGGCCGTGGCCGTGCTGTTCCGCTACCCCGAGCACGCGGCGGAGGAGCGGGCGCAGGCCCCGGCGGTGGCCGTGCCCGCGGTGCGCCGCGAGGGCGGGACCGCCGCCCCGGCGCGGGCCGCGAGGGGGCCGGTCCGGGTCGCGTTCGTCGGCGCGGGGAACTACGCGACGTCGATGCTGCTGCCGCACCTGGCGGAGCGCGACGGCGTCGAGCTGTCCACGGTCGTCACCACGACGGCGCTGTCCGCCGCCAACGCCCGGCGGAAGTTCGGCTTCGCCCGGGCGACCACCGATCTCGACGCCGTGCTCGGCGACAAGTCCGTCGACGCGGTGTTCGTGGTCACCCGGCACAGCTCGCACGCCGAGCTGACCCGCAAGGCGCTGCTCGCCGGCAAGGCCGTGTTCGTGGAGAAGCCGCTGGCGCTCACCGAGGACGAGCTGTCCGGTGTGCTCGCGGCGGTCGAGGAGTCCGGCAACGACCGGTTGCAGGTGGGCTTCAACCGCAGGTTCGCGCCGCTGCTTCGGGAGGCGAGGACGCGGTTCGGCGCCCGGACCGGTCCAGCGAGCGTCCGCTACCTGGTCAACGCGGGACGGCTGGCACACGGCAGCTGGTACCTCAGGCAGGGCACCGAGGGCTCGCGGTTCGCCGGTGAGGGCGGGCACTTCATCGACACGGTGAGCTGGCTGCTCGCCGCCGACCCGGTGTCGGTGTACGCGACCGCCACGCCCGGCAACGAGGACCTGCAGATCCTGCTGCGCTACCCGGACGGGTCCACGGCCGCCCTCAGCTACGTCACCACCGGCCCCGCCGGGTTCCCCAAGGAGACGCTGGACATGGTCGCGGACGGCCACGCCCTGCGGCTCGACGACTTCGTCCGCGCCTCGGTGTACGACGGCGGGCGCAGGCGGTGGGTCAGCTCACGGCTGCCGAAGGCCCGGGACAAGGGGCAGTCCGCCGAACTGGCGTCGTTCGTCAAGGCCGTGCGGACCGGCGGGCCGATGCCGGTGCCGCTGGAGTCCCTCGTCGCGACCACGGCGGCCACCCTCGCCGTGCGGACCGCCCTGGCCGGCGGGGCGCCGGTGACCTTGGCGGGGCCGCGATGAGCATGAGCGCGGGCTGGTACCTGCGGCGGCTCGCCCGGATGGGGCCGCGGGAGGTCGGCGGCCGGGTGGGCGACACGGTGCGCAGGCGCCGCTGGCGGTCGGCGCGGCCGGTCTGCCCGCGGGTGACCGGCGCCCGGTTCACCGCGGTCCTGCCCGGAGGGGCGCTCGCCTCGGTGCCGCCGGACGCGGTGAAGCGCCTGGTGGCCGAGGCGGACCGGCTGATGGCCGGGCACGCCGAGTTCTTCGGGGTCCGCCGCGACGACCTGGCCGACCCGGACTGGTGGTACGACCCGAAGACCGGGCGCAGGGCCCCCTGGGGTTACGCCTTCGACGTGCCGTACCGGAACGAGGAGGCGGTCGGCGACATCAAGCAGATCTGGGAGCCGTCCCGGCACCAGTACCTCACCGTGCTCGCCGCCGCCTACGCGGTGACCGGGCACGAGCGGTACGCCGAGCGGGTGGCCGTGCATCTGCGGTCGTGGTGGGCGGCCAACCCGCCGCTGCGGGGCGTGCACTGGATCAGCGGCATCGAGCTGGGGATACGGCTGATCTCCTGGGTGTGGGTCCGCCGGCTGCTCGACGGCTGGTCCGGCGCGGCCGGTCTCTTCGAGGACAACCCGGTGGCTCACCGGCAGATCTGGCACCACCAGCGCTGGCTCGCGGCCTTCCCGAGCCGGGGTTCCTCGGCGAACAACCACGTCGTCGCGGAGGCCGCCGGGCAGGCCGCCGCGGCCTGCGCGTTCGGGTGGTTCCCCGCCTCGGAGCGCTGGCGTGACGACGCGCTGCGGTCCCTCGAACGGCAGTTGCGGAGCAACACCTTCGGCTCCGGCCTCAACCGCGAGCTGGCCACCGAGTACCACGGGCTCGTCCTGGAGCTGGGCCTGGCCGCGGTCGCCGAGGCGGACGCCGCCGGGGTGCCGGTCCCCGGGGCCGTGCGGCTCGTGCTGCTCCGCATGACGGACGCGCTCGCGGCCGTCGTGGACAACCGGTTGCGGCCGCCGCGCCAGGGGGACGCCGACGACGGGCACGGGCTGGTCGTGGACGGCGCGGGCACCGACCGGTGGGGCTCGCTGCTCGCCACCGGGGACGCCGTGTTCGGGCGGCTCGACTGGTGGCCCGCGGTGCCCGGCACCGATGTGCGCACCCCGCTCCTGGCCGCGCTCGTCCGGCCGTACCCGGAGAAGGGGAGCACGCGGGCCGTGGCGCGCCCGGCGCGCAGGCCGGTGCACTTCCCCGACGCGGGCATGTCCGTCCTGCGCGCTCCCGGGGAGATCTGGTGCCGCTGCGACGGGGGCCCGCACGGGTTCCTCTCCATCGCCGCGCACGCGCACGCCGACGCGCTGTCCGTGGAGGTCCGGCACGACGGGGTCGACGTGCTCGCCGACCCGGGGACGTTCTGCTACCACGGGCAGCCCCAGTGGCGGCAGTACTTCCGCTCGACCCTCGGCCACAACACCCTGCAACTGGACGGCACCGACCAGTCCGTGTCCGGCGGCCCCTTCCTGTGGACCCGGCACGCCCGCAGCCGTGTCCTGGTCGCGGACACCTCCGACCCGAAGGTGTCCCGCTGGTGCGCCGAACACGACGGCTACCAGGGCGCCGTGCACCGCCGCCGGGTGGAACTGGACGCGGTGAGCCGGGAGTTGCGCGTGGTCGACGAGGTCCGTGGTCCGCGCAGGCCCGCGCGCCTGGCGTTCCACCTCGGCCCCGCGGTCACCGCGGACCTGGTGGGCAGCCGGGCGGTGCTGAGCTGGACCCGGGACGGCGAGGACCGCTCGGCGGTGCTCGAACTGCCCGGGGAGCTGACCTGGCGGGCGCACCGCGGTGAGACCGATCCGCCGCTGGGCTGGTACTCCCCCGGCTTCGGGCGCAAGGAACCCGCCACGACGCTGGTCGGCACGGGCTTCGCCGACGGCGTGACGGGGTTCACCACCGTACTCGGGTTCCGCGGCTAGGAGAGGGGGAGGCGTGGGGATCACGTGGCGGCGCCTGACCGCGCCGGCGGCACCGCTGGCGCTCGTCCTGCTGGTGGCGAGCGGCTGCACGGGCGCGTCGGACGGCCCGGCGGCGGAGCCGACCGGCGGGCCCGCCGCGTCCGGAGCGCGCTCCACGGCGGTGGCCCGGGTGTGCGCGAAGCCGCCGGCCGGCCCCGCGAAGGCGCCGAAGGGCGCGGTGACGGTCGACCCCGCGGTCGTCGGCGACCTGGCCGAGAAGACCAGGAGCCATCCCCCGAACACCACGTTCTGGCTCCGGCCCGGCAAGCACAGGCTCGCGCCGGAACGCTACGCCCAGGTCATGACCAAGAAGGGCAACCGCTACATCGGCGCTCCGGGCGCGGTGCTCGACGGCCGGAAGAAGAACCAGTACGCGTTCAGCGGCACCGCCCCCGGCGTCACCATCCGCCATCTGACCGTGCAGCGCTTCGTCGCGCCGCAGAACGAGGGAGTGGTCAACCACGACATGGCCGACAGGTGGGTGATCGAGCACGCCACGATCCAGAACAACTCCGGTGCCGGGCTGATGGCCGGGGCCCGCCAGGAGGTGCGCGCGAGCTGCCTGCGCGAGAACGGCCAGTACGGGATGAACGCGTACAAGACCGGTGACTCCATCAAGGGCCTGGTCGTCGAGGACAACGAGATCGTGGGCAACAACACCGACGACTGGGAGCGGCGGCAGCAGGGCTGCGGCTGCACGGGGGGCGTGAAGTTCTGGGCCGTCGACGGTGCCGAGGTCCGCGGCAACTGGGTGCACGACAACCGCGGGGCCGGACTGTGGGCGGACAACAACAACAACGACTTCCGCATCGAGGACAACGTCCTCGAAAGCAACGACGGCGCCGCGCTGATGTACGAGACCAGCTACAACGCGGTCATCCGGAACAACACGATCCGGCGGAACAACTGGGTCGAGGGGCGCAAGTACGCCGAGCGCGGCGACGACTTCCCGTACGCGACGGTCTACATCTCCGAGGCGGGCGGCGAGCCACGGGTCCGGGCCCGCACGGACAAGATCGAGATCTACCGGAACCTGCTGGAGGACAACTGGTCCGGGATCACCCTGTGGGAGAACGCCGACCGGTTCTGCAACAGCCCGGCCAACACCTCCACCGGCTACTGCACCCTGCTGGTGAAGGACACCGACCGCTGCGCACGGCCGGGGATCACCGAGGCGCCCCTCTACTCCGACTGCCGGTGGAAGACGCAGCGGGTGGACATCCACGACAACCGCTTCACCCTGGACACCTCCGTCATCAAGTGCTCGGTGGAGTGCGGCCGCATGGCGGTGCTCGCCAACTACGGCACCTACCCGAAGTGGTCGCCGTACAAGGGCAAGCGGGTGGCCGAGGCGATCACCCACAAGCAGCGCAACCGCTGGTACGACAACGTCTACCGCGGGCCGTGGAGCTTCGTCGCCGTCGACACCAGCCGGAAGCTCGACTCCGGGCAGTGGCAGGACGCGCCGTACCGGCAGGACAAGGGCAGCACCTTCGACCCCCGGGCCGGTGGTCGGGATGGGTGAGGCCCCGGTGCGCCGCACGCCCAGGGCCGTCGGGGCCGCCTGGGCGCTGCTCGGCCTCAACACCCTCGGCTCCGCCGGGGCGAAGACCATCGTCACCATCCCCCGCTCCCTGATCCAGATGGTCACCATGGGCGCGCTCGTCGCCGCGTTCGCCCTGGCGCTCGCGCTCAACCTCCGGCTGCGCGTCCGGCCCAGCGCCTTCGTGTTCCTGCTGACCCTGCTGCTGGTGCCGAGCGTGATCTCCAGCGCGAACCTGGAGGTCGGGTTCGGCGCGCTGTTCCGCTGCGCGCGCCTCGCCCTGTTCGTCGCCACGCTGTGGCTGCTCAGCCGCTGGTGGGACGGGAGCCTGACGTTCGTCAGGCACCACATCCGGATGTACTTCGCGGTGCTCGGCTCGGTGGCCGTCGGCCTGGTGATCTCGCCGGGCACCGCCATGCCCGAGTACTACGGAGGGCGCCTCGTCGGCGCGCTGTGGCCGCTCACGCCGCCGCAGATCGGCCAGTACGCCGCCGTCATCATCGGGCTCACCGTGCTGCTCGTGCTCGGCCGCCGCACCGACAAGGCGAGCGCGGCGGCCATCATCGTGCCCTCGGCCGTCCTGCTCGCGCTGACCCACACCCGTACGGCCACGCTCGGGCTGCTCATCGGGCTGACCCTGGCGATCGGCTCGCTCGTCCTGACCAGCGCCGCGGCCCGCCGGTTCTTCACCTGGACGGTGCTGTGCGCCGTGGTGGCCGCGGCGGCGTTCAGCTCCGCGCTGCAGGCGTGGTACCTGCGCGGGCAGAGCCAGGAGAACCTCTCCAACCTCACGGGACGCGCCAAGGTCTGGGACGCCCTGCTCGCGGAGCCGAGGACGACGGCGGAGAAGCTGTTCGGGATGGGGCTCGGCGACAAGTCGTTCGGCGGGCTGCCGATCGACAACAGCTGGCTGGCCGTCTACCAGGAGCAGGGTCTGGTCGGCACCGCCATCGTGGCGGCGTTCGTCGTCGTGCTGGCGGGCGTCGCGCTGCTGCGTCCGCCGTCGCTGCGGCGGGCCTGCGCGATCTTCCTGATCAGCTACTGCGGGATCTCCTCGTACACCGAGGCCGGGCTCGGCGACGCGTCGCCGTACCTGCTGCACCTGGCCCTGGCCGCCACGCTGCTCGCGGCACCCGCCGGGACCACGGCCGCGCCGGCCCCGCCGGCCCCTCGACGACGTGTCCCGAGCTGGGCCCGGGACCGGAAGGTGAACTGACCATGCACGTCCTCGTGGTGCACAACCGCTACTCCTCGGCACAGCCGAGCGGGGAGAACCGGGTCGTCGACGAAGAGGTGGCCCTGCTGCGCGCGGCAGGCCACCGGGCCGAGGTGTTCGAGCGGCGCAGCGACGACATCGCCGCGCGGTCCCTGCTCTCCAAGGCCGCGGTGCCGCTCCTCGTGCCCTGGAACCCGGCGGTCCGCAAGGAACTCACCGCCCGGCTCCGCGCCGAGCGGCCCGACGTGGTGCACGTCCACAACGTCTTCCCGCTCCTGTCGCCCGCGGTCCTCGCGGCCTGCGCCGACGCCGGTGTGCCCGTGGTCGCCACGCTGCACAACTACACCCAGGTGTGCCCGCCGGGCACCCTGCACCGGGACGGGAGCCGCTGCACCGAGTGCGTCGGGTCGAAGGCGTCGCTGCCCGCCGTGCGGCACGGCTGCTACCGCAACTCCCGGCTCGCGACGGTGCCGCTCGCGGTCAGCCTGTCGGTCAACCGGCGGCGCTGGTGGTCCGGCGTGGAGCGGTTCTTCTGCATCTCGGCGGCCCAGCGCGACGTCCTGGTCAGGTCGGGCATGCCGGCCGAGCGGCTGATGGTGAAGCACAACTTCGTGCCCGACCCGGGCGCCCGCCGCACGGGCCCCGGTGAGCACCTGCTGTTCCTCGGCAGGCTCGCGGAGGCGAAGGGCGTGCGGCTGCTCATGGCCGCGTGGGACGAGATCGCCGCGGAGGGGGGCGTGGGCGTACCGCTCGCGATCGTCGGCGCGGGGCCGCTGGAGCGGGAGGTGACCGCCTGGGCCGCGGGCCGGGACGACGTGCGCCACCTCGGCCTGTACGACCCGGACCAGTGCCGGCGGGCCGTCGCGCGGTCGGTCGCCATGGTGGCCCCGTCGGTGGCGATGGAGACGTTCGGCCTGGTGGTGGCGGAGGCGATGGCGGCCGGGGTGCCGTCCGTCGCCGCCGGTCACGGCGCCTTCGTCGAGCTCGTCGAGGACGGCGTGAGCGGGCTGCTGCACCGGCCGGGCGACCGTGCCTCGCTGGTGTCCCGGATACGCGCGATCACGGGCGACCCGGTCCGCAACCAGGAGATGGGCCAGGCGGCCCGGCACCGTTACGAGCAGGGCTTCAGCCCGGCCGTCGGTCTCGAACGCCTGGTGGAGGGATACCGCACCGCGATCGCGGGTCGGTCAGCACTGGCTCGCGGCGGCGACACGCGCGCGAGCAGGGGGGATGGGGACAGTAGATGACTGAATGCCGACTCTGCGGCTCGCACGCGACGGCGAGCGTCGTGGACCTCGGGGCGACGCCCCCGTGCGAGAGCTTTCTCGCCGCGGACCAGCTGGACGAGCCGGAGCCCACGTACCCGCTGCACCTGCGGGTCTGCACCGACTGCTGGCTGGCGCAGATCCCGCCGCTGATCACGCCGGAGGAGACGTTCGAGGAGTACGCGTACTTCTCCTCGTTCTCGACCTCCTGGGTGGAGCACGCGCGCGCGTTCGTCGACGACGCCGTGCGGCGGGTGGGGCTCGGCCCCGACTCCTTCGTGGCCGAGGTCGCGAGCAACGACGGGTACCTGCTCAGGCACGTGGTGGACCGGGGCATCCGCTGCCTCGGCATCGAGCCGTCGGTGAACGTCGGCGCCGCGGCGCGGGACGCCGGGGTGCCCACGCTCACGGAGTTCCTGAGCCCGGGGACCGGCTCGGCCGTCCGCGCCGAGCACGGCCCCGCGGACCTGGTCGTGGCGAACAACGTGTACGCGCACATCCCCGACGTGGTCGGGTTCACCCGGGGGCTGCGCGCCCTGGTCGCCGACGACGGCTGGGTCTCCATCGAGGTGCAGCACCTGCTGACCCTGATCGAGCGGAACCAGTACGACACGATCTACCACGAGCACTTCCAGTACTACACGGTCGCGTCCGCGATCCGGGCGCTCGCCAGCGGCGGACTCGCCCTCGTGGACGTGGAGCTGCTGCCCACGCACGGCGGCTCCATCCGGCTGTGGGCGCGGCCGGCCGAGGTGGCGGGCGAACCGTCCCGGCAGGTGGCCGACGTACTCGACCGGGAGAAGGCCGCCGGGCTCCAGGAGCTGTCCGGCTACACCGAGTTCTCCGCGCGGGTGGCCAAGGTGCGCAGGGACCTGTTGACGTTCCTCGTCCAGGCCGCCGAGCGCGGCGAGACGGTCGTCGGCTACGGCGCCCCCGGCAAGGGCAACACCCTGCTCAACCACTGCGGCATCCGGCCCGACCTGCTCGCGTACACGGTCGACCGCAACCCCTACAAGCACGGCAGGTTCACCCCGGGCACCCGTATCCCGATCCTGCCGCCCGAGCGGATAGCCGCGGACAAGCCGGACTACGTCCTGGTCCTGCCGTGGAACCTGCGGGCCGAACTGGCCGAGCAGCTCGCGTACGTGCACGAGTGGGGCGGCCGCCTCGTCTTTCCCATCCCGGAACTCGACGTCGTCGAGGGCGCGTCTTCGGAAGAGGTCACAGCATGAAGGTCGTTCTGTTCTGCGGCGGCTACGGGATGCGGATGCGCAACGGGGCCTCCGACGACGTGCCCAAGCCCATGGCGATGGTCGGCCCGCGCCCGCTGATCTGGCACGTCATGCGCTACTACGCGCACTTCGGGCACAAGGAGTTCATCCTCTGCCTCGGCTACGGCGCCCACCACATCAAGGAGTTCTTCCTCACCTACGAGGAGACGACCTCCAACGACTTCGTGCTGCGCGGCGGGAAGACCGAACTCCTCTCCACCGACATAGCCGACTGGACCATCACCTTCGCGCAGACCGGCATCGAGTCGCCGATCGGCGAGCGGCTGCGCCGGGTGCGCCACCACCTGGACGGCGACGAGATGTTCCTCGCCAACTACGCCGACGTGCTCACCGACGCCCCGCTGCCGGAGATGATCGACAAGTTCTCCCGGCGCGACGCCGGGGCGTCGATGATGGTCGTGCCGCCGCAGTCGTCGTTCCACTGCGTGGAGCTCGGCGACGACGGCCTGGTGGGCGGCATCACCGCGGTGAGCGAGCTGCCGCTGTGGGAGAACGGCGGCTACTTCGTGCTCCGCCAGGAGGTCTTCGACCACATCCCGGAGAACGGGGACCTGGTCGCCGACGGCTGCGCCCAACTGGCCAAGAGCGGGCGCCTGGTGGCCCATCAGCACCGCGGCTTCTGGAAGCCGACCGACACCGTGAAGGAGCGGGCGGCGCTCGACGATGCCTACTCGCGGGGCGACCGCCCCTGGGCCGTGTGGGAGCGGGACGCCGCCGGGGTGGGCGCGTGATCCGGCTCGGGACCCGGCCCCTGGAGCGGATCGTCGCGGTGGGCGCGCACTGCGACGACATCGCCATCGGCGCGGGCGGCACCCTGCTCGCCCTGTGCGCGGCACGGCCGGGCCTGCGCGTCGACGCGCTGGTGCTCACCGGCGGCGGCAGCGAGCGGGAGCAGGAGGAGCAGGCCGCGCTCGCCGCCTTCTGCCCCGGCGCCGACCTGCGGCTCACCGTGCTGAAGCTGACGGACGGCCGGCTGCCCGCGCAGTGGGAGGAGGCCAAGGCCGCGGTCGAGGAGCTGCGCGCGCGGAGCGATCCCGACCTCGTGCTCGCCCCGCGCACCGACGACGCGCACCAGGACCACCGCGGCCTGGCGAAGCTCATGACCACCGCGTTCCGCGACCACCTCGTACTCGGCTACGAGATCGTCAAGTGGGACGGCGACCTCGGCCGCATGGCCGCGTACCAGCCGCTGTCGCCGCGGACCGCCGAGGAGAAGGTGCGGCTCCTCCAGGAGCACTACCCCTCGCAGCGGCACCGGCCCTGGTACGACCGTGAGGCCTTCCTCGGCCTCGCCCGCATCCGCGGCATCGAATGCCACGCGCGTTACGCCGAGGCGTTCGCCGTCACCAAACTCACTCTCGACCTGGGGGAATGAACCTTGCGCGTACTGCTCACCGGACACCAGGGCTATCTGGGCACCGTGATGGCCCCGGTCCTCGCGGCCGCCGGACACGAGGTCGTCGGTCTCGACGCCGGCCTCTTCGCCGACTGCGTCCTCGGCCCCTCCCCAAGCTCTTCGAGCAGGGGATACCCCATGCCCGAGGACCCGCCGGGCCACCGGGTCGACCTGCGCGACGTCACGGCCGAGCACGTGGCCGGCGTGGACGCCGTGATCCACCTGGCCGCGCTCTCCAACGACCCGCTGGGTTCGCTGGCGCCGGAACTCACCTACGACATCAACCACCACGCGTCCGTACGCCTCGCCCGGCTGGCCCGCGACGCGGGGGTGCGGCGCTTCCTGTACGCGTCCACCTGCTCGGTGTACGGCGCCGCCGGCGGCGGCGACCTGGTGGGCGAGGACGCCCCGCTGCGCCCGGTCACGCCGTACGCGGAGTCCAAGGTGCGGGTGGAGGACGACCTGCGCGCGCTGGCCGACGGCGACTTCAGCCCGGTGTACATGCGCAACGCGACCGCCTTCGGCTACTCGCCCCGGCTGCGCGCCGACATCGTCCTGAACAACCTGGTGGGCCACGCCCTCCTGTCCGGCGAGGTGCTCGTGATGTCCGACGGCACGCCCTGGCGCCCGCTGGTGCACGCCGCCGACATCGCGCGCGCCTTCACCGCGGCCCTCGACGCGCCGCGGGACGCGGTGCACGACCGGGCGTTCAACATCGGCAGCGAGGCCAACAACGTCACGGTCGCCGAGATCGCCGGGCAGGTCGCCGAGGCGGTCTCCGGCTCCAAGGTGGTGATCACCGGGGAGACGGGAGCCGACCCGCGGTCCTACCGGGTGGACTTCTCCCGGTTCCGCGCCGCGATCGAGGGCTTCGACTGCGAGTGGACGGTGAAGCGGGGCGCGCTCGAACTCGCCGACGCCTACCGGAAATACGGGCTGACCAGAGAGGACTTCGAGCAGCGCTTCACCCGCCTCGCCGTGCTGCGCGCGGCGTCGGAGGCGGGCACCGTCGACGCGACCCTGCGGTGGCGCCGGTGACCACGACGGGCGAGCGGATGCACGCGCTGGTGGAGCGGCTGTATCCGCTGTGCCGGAGCATCACCGGCGACGGGGTGCGCGCCACCCTGGAGATCGTCGACGAGTACATACCGCTCCAGGTGCACGAGGTGCCGACCGGGACGCGGGTGCTCGACTGGACGGTGCCGCAGGAGTGGAACATCCGGGACGCGTACATCGCCGACGCATCGGGCAACCGCGTCGTCGACTTCGCCGCGTCCAGCCTGCACGTGCTCGGCTACAGCGTGCCGGTGGCGGCGACCATGCCGCTCGCCGAACTCCGCGCGCACCTGCACACCCTGCCCGACCACCCGTCCTGGGTGCCGTACCGCACCAGCTACTACAAGCCGGAGTGGGGGTTCTGCCTGGCCCAGGAGACCCTGGACGCGCTGCCGGACGGCGAGTACGAGGTGCGTGTCGACTCCACCCTCGCCGACGGCCACCTCACCTACGCCGAGCACGTCGTCCCCGGGCAGGTCGCCGACGAGGTGATCATCTCCTGCCACGTCTGCCACCCGTCGCTGGCCAACGACAACCTGGCCGGCGTCGCGGTGGCGGCGTTCCTGGCGCGGGCACTGGCGGAGGGGACGCCGTACTACACCTACCGGTTCATCTTCGCGCCCGGCACCATCGGGGCGATCACCTGGCTGGCCAGGAACAAGGAGCGGGTGGACCAGGTCAAGCACGGCCTGGTGCTGGCCTGCGCGGGTGACCGGGGCCGGCTCACCTACAAGCAGAGCCGGCGCGGCGACGCGGAGATCGACCGGGTGCTGCGGCACGTGCTCCGCACCTCCGGACGCCCGCACGAGATCACCGAGTTCACCCCGTACGGGTACGACGAGCGGCAGTACTGCTCGCCCGGGTTCGACCTCGGCGTGGGCTCGCTCAGCCGGACCCCGTGGGCCGGCTACCCCGAGTACCACACCTCGGCGGACGACCCGGACTTCGTCTCCCCCGAGGCGATGGAGGACACGCTCGCCGTCTGCCGCGAGGCGTTCGCCGTGCTCGACCGGAACCGGCGGTACGTCAACCTCAGCCCGTACGGCGAACCGCAGTTGGGCCGGCGCGGTCTGTACGACGCGCTCGGCGGCCGCAGCGACACCCAGCAGGCCCAGATGGCCATGCTCTGGGTGCTCAGCCTCTCCGACGGCGAGCACGGACTGCTGGAGGTCGCCGAGCGGTCGGGGCTGCCGTTCGACGCCGTCGCCGCCGCGGCCGACGCGCTGCACGACGCCGGGCTGATCAAGGCATGACGCGGATGACCACCGAGGGGGAGAAGACGACGGCACCGGCCACGAACGCCGGGCGCGCGCTGGCCGGCCGGCTGTCCTGGGGGCTCGCGGACCAGGCGGCCTCCAGCCTGTCCAACTTCGCGGTGGGCGTCTACGTGGCCCGGTCGCTCGGGGTGACCGCGTTCGGCGTGTTCAGCCTGGCCTGGGTGACCTACGGCCTGGTGCTCAACGTCTCCCGCGGCCTGGCCACCGACCCCCTCATGGTGCGCTTCAGCGCGGTGCCCGAGGCGTCCTGGCGCGGGGCTGCGGCCCGCGCGTCGGGCACCGCGCTCGGCGTCGGTGCCGCTCTCGGCGCGGTCTCCGTGGTGGCCGGGCTGGGTCTCGGCGGCCGGGCGGGGCTCGCGTTCGCCTGCCTCGGCGTCGTCCTGCCGGGGCTGCTCCTCCAGGACGCGTGGCGGTTCGCGTTCTTCGCCGCGGGGGCCGGGCGCAAGGCGTTCGTCAACGACGTCGTGTGGGGCGTCGCGCTCGTCCCCGCCCTGCTGGTCGCGGCCCGCGTCGGCAGCGTGGCCGCCTTCGTGCTCGCCTGGGGCGGGTCCGCCGCGGTGGCCGCGGGGTACGGCTGCCTCCAGTCCGGCATCCGGCCACGGGCGGCCGGGGTGCGCGCGTGGCTGCGCGACCACCGCGACCTCGGCTCCCGCTACCTGATCGAGAACGTCAGCAACAGCGGCGCCGCCCAGCTGCGGGCGTACGGGCTCGGCGCCATCGTCGGGGTCGGCGCGGTGGGGGTGATCCGGGGCGCCGAGCTGCTGCTCGGCCCGTTCATGGCCGTACTGATGGGCCTGTCCCTGGTCACCGTCGCGGAGGCGGCACGGGTGCTGCGGCGCGCCCCGCACCGCCTCGGCAGGTTCTGCCTCCTGCTCGGCGGCGCGCAGGCCGCCGCCGCGCTGCTCTGGGGCGCGGCCCTGCTGCTCGTACCCGACCGGCTCGGCGAGCTGGTACTCGGCGACGTCTGGAGCTCCGCCGCCGAACTCATCGTGCCGGTCACGCTCGGCGTGGCGGGCGCGGGGCTCGGCACCGGCGCGGCGGCCGGGCTCCGCGCGCTCGGCGCGGCCCGGCGCAGCCTGCGCAGCCAGTTGTTCGCCTCCGCCTGCTACGTCGGCGGCGGGCTCGGCGGCGCGGCCGTGGCCGGCACGGTCGGCTCGGCATGGGGCGTGGCGGCGGCGACCGTCTGCGGCTCGGCCGTGTGGTGGCTGCACCTGCGGTCCGCCCTGCGCGAGCGCCCCCACAACCCCGTCAGCGAAGAAAGGACACCATGACCGCCCACCCCCGGCTGAGCATCGGCCTGCCCGTGTACAACGGCGAGGAGTACCTCGCCGAGTCGCTCGACGCCCTGCTCGGGCAGACGTACACGGACTTCGAGCTGGTCATCACCGACAACGCGTCGACCGACGGCACGCAGGACATCTGCCGCGACTACGCCGCGCGCGACCCGCGCATCCGCTACCTCCGGCTGGCCCGGAACATCGGCGCCGCGCCGAACCACAACTACGTGTTCACCCAGTGCCGCGGCGAGCTGTTCAAGTGGGCGTCGCACGACGACCTGTACGCCAGGGACCTGCTGCGGCGCTGCGTCGACGCGCTCGACGAGCGGCCCGAGACCGTCCTCGCCCACGCCGACCAGGCGGTCATCGACGCCGAAGGCAAGGTGAAGGTCCCCTACGAGTACACGCTCGCCACCGACTCGCCGCGCGCGCCCGAGCGCTTCCGCAGCATGCTCTTCGAACCCGGCGGCGACGACTTCTACGGGGTGATGCGCGCCGACGTGCTGCGCCGGGTGAAGCCGCACGACAGCTACCACCACGCGGACCGCACCTTCGTCGCCGAGATCGGCCTGCACGGGCCGTTCCACCAGGTGCCCGAGCTGCTGTACTTCCGCCGCGACCACCCCACGCGCGCCGAGCGCGCGAACCCCTCCAAGCGCTCCCGCTGCGTCAACCTGGACCCGCGCAGGGCGGGCCCGCTGCACCCCACGCCCCGGCTGCTCGCCGAGTACGTCTGGGGCTTCGTGGCGGCGATCCGGCGGGCGCCGCTGTCCGCCGCCGACCGGCGCGCCTGCTACGGCCACCTGGCCGCCTGGATGGCCAGCCGGTCCCGGCCCGGCGCGGGCGAGCGGGTCGAGGACCGCGCCCCGGTCGACCCGGCGCGGCTCACCGTCTCCGTCGACGACCTCGTGGCCGGCCGTGCGGACCGCCGGGGAAGGCAGCCGTGACCGCCGTCCGCGTCGGGGTGTTCGGCCTGCTCGGCTCCGGCAACCTCGGCAACGACGGGTCCCTCGAAGCCCTGCTCGGCCATCTCCGCGCGGCGCACCCGGAGGCGTCCGTCGACGCGCTGTGCGGCGGCCCCGAGGCCGTCACGGCCCGCCACCGGATACCCGCGACGCGGCTGCACTGGTACCGCGGCGAGTACCGCACCGCGTCACGCGCGGGCTCGATCGCCGCCAAGGGCCTCGGCAAGGTCGTCGACGTCTTCCGCACCGCCGCCTGGGTGCGCCGGCACGACGTGGTGATCGTGCCGGGCATGGGCGTCCTCGAAGCCACGCTGCCGCTGCGGCCGTGGGGCTTCCCGTACTCGCTCTTCCTGCTCTGCGCCTCCGGCCGCCTCCTCGGCACCCGGGTGGCGCTCGTCGGCGTGGGCGCCGCCCCGATCGAGGACCGGCCGACCCGGGCCCTGGTGCGCTGGTCGGCGCGGCTCGCCGCCTACCGCTCGTACCGGGACACCCTGTCGCGCGACGCGATGCGGGAGATGGGCGTGGACACCGCGCGGGACGAGGTCCACCCGGACCTCGCGTTCGCCCTGCCGGCCCCGGCGGCGAGCGCTCCCCCGGGCTCCCCCCGCCCGGTCTGCGTCGGCGTCATGGCCTTCCACGGCGGCAACGACGACCGCGCCCGCGCCGAGGAGATCCACGGGCGCTATCTCGAAGGGACGACCCGCTTCGTACGGGCGCTGGTGGCGGACGGCAGGCCGGTCCGGCTGCTCACCGGCGACGAGGCCGACCGGCAGGTGGTCGACGCGATCCTCGACGCGGTGCGGTCACCGCTGGTCACCGCCGCCGACGCGACGTCCCTCGCGGACCTGATGGCGGAGATGGCGGCCGCCGACACCGTGGTGGCGACCCGGTACCACAACCTCGTCGGCGCGCTGAGGGTCGGTACGCCGACGCTCGCCCTCAGCTACGCGGCCAAGAGCGACGCGCTCATGGCGGACATGGGTCTCGGCGCCTACTGCCACCCGGCGCGCGAGGTCGACGCCGACCGCCTCCTCGAACAGTTCCGGTCGCTCCAGGCGCGTTCGGCGGAACTGCGACACACGCTGGCGGAGCGGAACCTGGCCGTCGCGCGGCACCTCGCGGGCCAGTTCACCGCTCTGTCCGCGGCCCTGTTCCCCTCGGCCGGACCCACCCCCGCCGCTGCCATGCGAGAGGTCTCATGAAAGCCACCGAAGTCCCGGCGGTCGCCGGCGCCCACCTGTTCGAACCGACGCCGTACGCCGACGAGCGCGGCTTCTTCTGCCGCACCTTCGACGCCGACGTGCTCCGCTCGGTCGGCCTCGACCCGCACGCCTTCGTCCAGGACAGCGTGTCCCGCTCGGCCCGGGGCGTGCTGCGCGGCATGCACCTGCGCTCCGGAGCGGGCGAGGCCAAGCTGGTGCGGTGCTCGTACGGGAAGATCTTCGACGTCGTCGTGGACCTGCGGCCGGACTCGCCGACGTACCTGGGCCGGGCCTACTACGAACTGTCCGACGAGACCCAGACGACCCTGTACATCCCCGCGGGATGCGCGCACGGCTTCCAGGCGCTGACCGCGACGGCCGACACCTCGTACCGGATCGACCGCCCGCACGATCCCGCCGAGGACGTCACGATCGCCTTCGACGACCCCGAACTGGCCATCCCCTGGCCGCTGCCGGTCACGTCGATGTCCCAGCGGGACCGGGAGGCCCCGAGCCTCGCCGAGGCCCTGAAGCGCGCGGAGAGGTGAACGACGTGCACACCCACGGCACCGGCGGCGAGAGCACCCCGGAGTTCCCGCTGCCCCGGTCGCGGCAGGCGAACGAGCGGCTGCACGCCATGGTCCCCGGCGGCGCGCACACCTACGCCAAGGGCGAGGACCAGTACCCCGAGGACCTGGCCCCGGTCATCAGCCACGGCCGCGGCGCCCACGTGTGGGACGTCGACGGCAACCGCTACCTCGAATACGGCTCCGGCCTGCGGTCGGTCAGCCTCGGCCACGCCCACCCGCGCGTGACGGAGGCGGTACGCCGCGAACTCGACCGCGGCGCCAACTTCGTCCGGCCGTCCATCGTGGAGGCCGACGCGGCGGAACGCTTCCTGGCCACGGTTCCGACCGCCGAGATGGTCAAGTTCGCGAAGAACGGCTCCGACGCCACCACCGCCGCGGTACGCCTGGCCCGCGCCGTCACGGGGCGCCGCCGGGTGGCCCTCTGCGGCGACCACCCGTTCTTCTCCGTGGACGACTGGTTCATCGGCACCACCCCCATGTCCGCGGGCATCCCGGCGGCGACCACCGACCTCACGGTGTCCTTCCCCTACGGCGACCTGGCGGCCACGGAGGAGCTGCTCACCCGGTACCGGGGCGAGATCGCCTGCCTGATCCTCGAACCCGCCACCCAGACCGAGCCGCCGCCCGGCTACCTCGCCGGCCTGCGCGAACTGGCCGACCGGCACGGCTGCGTCCTGGTCTTCGACGAGATGATCACCGGCCTGCGCTGGTCGGAGGCGGGCGCCCAGGGCCTGTACGGCGTCGTCCCCGACCTCTCGACGTTCGGCAAGGCGCTGGGCAACGGCTTCGCCGTCTCCGCCCTCGCCGGGCGCCGCGAGCTGATGGAGCGGGGCGGGCTGCGCCACTCCCACGAGCGGGTGTTCCTGCTGTCCACCACGCACGGCGCGGAGACACACTCCCTGGCCGCCGCGATGGCCGTGCTCGACACCTACGTCGAGGAGGGCATCACCGCCCGACTGCACACCCTGGGCGAGCGGTTGGCGGCCGGGGTCCGCGAGGTCGCGGCCGGCCTGGGCGTGGGCGACCACGTCGTCGTCCGGGGCCGGGCGAGCAACCTGGTCTTCGCCACGCTCGACGAGAACCACCGTCCGTCGCAGCAGTACCGCACGCTGTTCCTGCGCCGCCTCATCGCGGGCGGGGTGCTCGCCCCGTCCTTCGTGGTGAGCAGCGCGCTCACCGAGGCGGACGTCGACCGCACCGTGGACGTGGTGGCGGAGGCGTGCGCGCTGTACCGCAAGGCGCTGGACGCGGCCGACCCCACACCATGGCTGGGCGGCCGGCCGGTGCGGCCGGTGTTCAGGCGGATGGCGTGAGGGGGCGGTGCCGCGGAGGCCGAAGCGGTGCCACCGGCCGCGTGGTGAGGGGCGGTCAGCGGAGCCGCTGCCGCTCCTGACCGTCCCCCACCCGCCCGGGAGGGCGGCCCGCGACGCGGTCGGCGACGCGGTCGACCAGCCACGCGGTCCCCGGTACCACCGCCAGCGCGGTGCACCAGCCGCCGAGGGCGTCGGTCGGGTAGTGGGCGCTCAGGGCGACCTGCGCCCAGCCCATGGCGGCACCGGCGACCAGCGCGGCACCCAGGACGAGTGACACGCCGGCCGCCCTGCCGAGACCGGACCGCCCGGCCATGACCAGCGCCACCACGAGGGCGAGCGCGGTGAGGAAGGCGGTGTGCCCGCTGGGGTAGGACAGGTTGCCCTCGCCGTGGATGGTGCGCGCCACCAGGGGCTTGACGAGCTTCGTCACCCCCACGGACACGCCGACGCCCACGACGACGAGCACCGCCGCGCGGGGCCGCCGCAGCAGCAGGCACCCCGTCACGGCGGCCACGACCAGCACCGCCGCTCCGGCGGGCTCGCCGAGGAAGTCCGTGGCCAGCGCGGCGTACCGCCACGGCGGCCGCACGCTGTCCGCCGTCGGCAGGACGAACCACCGGTCCACCGTGCCGGACCTGCCGTGCCCGGCGTACATGACCCCGAGCACGACGACCACCAGGGCGGCGAGGGCCGAGACCGCCCCGAGCCACGCGCGCAGCACCGGCGGCAGCACCGGGGGTGCCGCCGGCGCTGCCCCCGCCATGCGTACGCGTACTCCGGCCATCCGTATCGGCTCCCCCTCGGCGGCTGCCCATCCGCTCATCGCTTGGGACCGGATGATACGGCGCGGGCCGTGGAGCGCTTCCGGTCACCTCCACACGCGGCGTTCCTCGCCGCGGGGGTCGTCGGCCTGGGTCCAGTCGGCGTCGATGCGCAGGGTGGCCCGGCGCCCGGAGTCGTACGGGTCCCACCCGGGATCGCCCGTCGCGGCGAACCGCACCCAGGTCTCGTGCACGCGCGTCGCGAGACCGGCCGGTGGCCCGTCGGGGCCGAGCAGGGCATGGGCCCCGTGCAGCGCGGGCAGCCGCGTGAGGCCGAAGACGAAGGGCAGCTCCACGGTGTGGGCGGCGCCGAGTTCTCCGCCGAGGGCGGGCGAGCGCCACGCGAACTCGTACCTGAAGGTGCCGCCACGTCGACGGCCGACAGGGACGGCAGCACCGGCATGGGCGTCGGCGAGGGCGTGGCTGCCCGCCCCGAACAGGGCGTCGCCCATGATGGCGGAGCGCAGCTCGCCGTGGGCGGCCCCCGGCCGGGCCCTGCGGTAGGTCTCCACGAGCCGTACCGGATCGGGGTGCGCGCGGGCCGCGAGGGCTTCGACGTCCGCGCGGGTCGAGGTGGCGTAGGCGTCCACGGGGACGAGGTAGAGGTTCCCCTCCTCCGCGTTGGTCCCGACGAGCAGGTCGACGTCGGCGCCGAGGCCCCCGGCGACGGACACGGCGGGCTGGGTGTCGAGGACGAGGCTGAAGGGGCTGAGCCCGAGCAGCGGATCGTGGTGCGTGGCCGTCCGCAGCTCCGTGCCCGCGAGCGCGGAGGCCGCCTCCACCAGGCGGGCGTCCGGCATCCGCGCGAAGGCGTCGACGTGCGGTTCGATGCCCAGGTGGAGGGCGGCCGCCCTGGTGACGCGGGCGGCCTGCTCGGCCGTGAACGCGCCGAGGCCGCTGCCGCTCTGGACGATCGCCCGGCGGAACAGCCCCGCCGCCTCGGGAGCGGCGAGGACGCCCCCGACGACGGTCGCTCCCGCCGACTGCCCGAAGAGGGTGACGCGGTCCGGGTCACCGCCGAAGGCGGCGATGTCGTCCCGCACCCAGCGCAGGGCGGCCACGACGTCGAGCAGCCCGCGGTTGGCGGGCGCTCCGGGTATGTCGAGGAACCCGCTGATGCCGAGGCGGTAGTTGAGGGTGACGAGCACGACACCGCCGCGGGCGAAGGCGGAGCCGTCGTAGAGCGCGGACCGCGTCGACCCCGCGACGAATCCGCCGCCGTGGACGAACACCATGACGGGCAGGCCGCCACCGGCCGCGCCGGCGGGCGCCCGGACGTTCACCGTGAGGTAGTCGGCACCGCGGCTCCAACCGGCGCCGAAGTAGGGGGACATGTCGACGCGGCCGAGGGTGCGCGCGGCCTGCGGGGCGTTGGGCCCCGGCACCGTGGCGTCCCGCACGCCGTCCCAGGGCGCGTGCGGCAGGGGCGGGGCGAACCGGCCGGCGCCGCGGGGCGGGGCGGCGTAGGGAATGTTCAGGAAGGTGTCGACGCCGCCGCGGCGCAGACCGCGGACGGCTCCCCGCGTGGTGGTCACGACGGGGGCGGCGCCTCGACCGCTGTCCGGGCCGAGGTGGGTGCGGTGCTTCACTCGGATGCCTTTCCGTGGGTGTCAGCCCTGTTCGGTGTACGGGGAGAAGGGCGCCCAGCCCTTGACGGCGAACCTGCTGCCGTCGCGCGACACCTGCGCGGCGCCGTGGCCGCCCAGGTGCGCGGGGATGACGAGGGCGTTGTCGTCCGCCGCCCTGCCGAGCACCTCGCGACGGGTGGCGCGCGCCCGCGCGGGGTCCTCGCAGAAGCAGCTGTTGGTGTCCGGTTCGAGGATCTGCACCGGGCTGTGCAGCAGGTCGCCGACGAAGACCGCCCGGTCCGTCCCTGAGGTGAGGGTCAGTACGGACGAACCGGGGGTGTGCCCCGGTGCGGGTTCCAGGCGCAGCCCGGCGTCGATCCGGTGGCCGCCCTCCCACAGCAGCGTCTGGCCCGCGCGGTGCACCGGGAGGACGCTGTCCTCGAACACGTTCTGGTTGCCGCGGCCGAGTACGGTTCCGTGGCCGTTCTGCGGGTTCCAGAAGTCGAAGTCGTCCTTGGGCATCAGGTAGGTGGCGCGGGGAAAGGTGGGGACCCAGGTGCGCCCGTCGAGATACGTGTTCCAGCCGACGTGGTCGACGTGGAGGTGCGTGTTGATCACGATGTCCACGTCCTCGGGGCGGACCCCGGCTCGGGCGAGGCCGCCGAGGAACCCGGTGTCCATCCGGCTCCACACGGGGGCGTACGGGCGCTCCTTGTGGTTACCGACACCGGTGTCGACGAGGATGGTCCTGCCCTCGCTGCGCAGCAGCCAGGTCTGGATCGCGGAGTTGACGATCCGGGTGTCGTCGTCGAGGAAGTCGGGGACCAGCATGGCGCGGTGCTCCTCCCACGCCTCGGCGGAGCCGTCCGGGAAGAAGGTCTCGGGTGTCATGCCGACGGGCCCGAAGTACTCCCGGACGCGGGTGAGGGTGACATCCCCCAGGGTGATGGTGTCCACGGTCGGCCTCTCGTCCGTCTTCGCCTCGGGTGCGGGTACGCGGGTGAACGGCTCGGTGCTCATGCCTCCCATGTCAGCGGCATCGCGGCGGCCGAGCCAGACCGGCCCGTGCCTGTCCCTGGCCGGGTCAGGCTTCCGGTCCGCGGGGCGCACATACTGGGCGCCATGAGCGGACGGCGAGAACTCGGGGACTTCCTGCAGACGCGGCGCGCCGGGCTGCGGCCCGAGGACGTCGGGCTCAGGGACTACGGCGACCGGCGCCGCGTACCCGGTCTGCGGCGGGAGGAACTGGCCCTGCTGGCCGGCGTGAGCGCCTCGTACTACACGCGTCTGGAACAGGGCCAGTCGGTGGGCGCCTCACCGGAGGTCCTCGACGCCATCGGCAGGGCGCTGCGCCTGGACGAGGCCGGGCAGCGCCACCTCCACGACCTGGCGGGCGGCGCGAAGCGGCGCAAGGTGGTCCACCGTCCGCCCGTCGAACACGTCGACGCGGCGACCCTCGACCTCCTGGACGCCCTCGGCGACGTCCCCGCCCTCGTCAGCGGGCGGCGAAGCGACGTCCTGGCCTGGAACCGGACGGGCCACGCCCTGTTCGCCTCCCACATCGACCCGGCCGCCCCGACGGACCCCCGCGACCGCCCCAACCTGGCCCGTCTGGTCTTCCTCGACCCGCACACGCGCGCGCTGTACGCCGACTGGCGGCGCAAGGCGAGGGGGGTCGTCGAGAACCTCCGCATGACGGCGGGCCGGCACCCCGACGACCCGCTGCTCGCCTCACTGGTCGGCGAACTGACGATGAGCAGCCCGGAGTTCGCCGCCATGTGGGCGGAGCACGGGGTCCGCCCCTGCGACGCGGCGGTCCACGAGATGCGCCACCCGCTGGTGGGCAGCGTCACGGTGACGCAGCAGAGCCTGCGTCCCCCGGGGGACGAGGACCGTCACATCGTGCTGGCCGTCGCCGAACCGGGCTCCCCGTCACAGGCCGCCCTCCACCTGCTCTCCGGGTGGCGGTGCGACCGCCCCGAGGCCCGGGAGCCGGACGCGGCCGGGCCCCCGCCGCGGTGGCTCGCGGGGGCCCGGCGGCCCGCCCGGGGGCCGGACGAGTAGGGCGGGTGCGGGGTTCTCGCACGCGGGGGCCCGCAGCCCGGCGGGACCCGGCGCGAGCGCACCGTCGGCGCGCCCCGCACCGGGTCACTCACCGCCTACGGCCCCTGGGCCGAGCCACGCCGGAACCACTCGTTCAGGCGTCGCCCTCCACCGCCCCCGCGGGCACCAGGCACTCGGCCAGGTACTCGGCGATGGCCAGCACGGTGGGCCGGTTCCACAGGAGGGTCGCGGGCAGCGTCAGCCCGAAGAGCCGCTCAAGCCGCCGGCGGACCGCCACCGTCATCACGGAGTCCATGCCCATTTCGAGGAGCGGGCGCTGCGGTCCGATCTCCTCGGGCACCAGCTTGATCTCCCTGGCCACTTCCCCGCGCACCTCCTCCACCAGCAGCGCGATGAGCTCCCGCGGGGAGAGACCGGTCCAGTCCGGCCCCCGGGCCGCCTTGTCGTCGGACCCGCCCGCGGCGGCTTCCAGCTCCGCGGTGAGAGGGATGCGGCGCGGCCCGCCGTCCGTGGGGACCAGCCGGAAGACGGCGTAGTGCCCCCCGCCGAACCGCTCCGCGTGCTCCCAGGAGCGCAGGGCTTCGGTGGCGGAGATCTCCGCGTGGCCGAAGGCCGCGAGTTCCGCCGCGATGAACTCGGAGGAGGCCGACATGCCGAGGCCGCGCCACGAGGACCAGCCGAAGCTGATCGTCCGGTCGTGCGCGGTCGCGTTCCGGTGGCGTGCGAGCGCGTCGAGGAAGGCGTTGGCCGACCCGTAGGCGCCCTGGCCGGGGAAGCGGAAGAGGTGGCCGCAGGAGGAGAACAACACCATGAAGTCGACGCTGCCGGCCGGGAACAGCTCGTCGAGCACCATGCTTCCGGCCACCTTGGGCCGCAGCACGGCGCGCAGCGAATCGGCGTCCAGGTCGGCGACCATCCGCGCGTCCACGACGCCGGCGGCGTGCACCACTCCGCGGATCGGCGGCAGACCCAGCTCGGCGCTGCTGAGGACCTTGCGGGCCTGCTCGGCGTCGGTGATGTCGAGCGACACCACCGTGACGGTGACTCCCAGCCCTTCCAGGGCCCGCAGTGCCTCGATCTGGCCGCGTGTCACCGGGTCGTGCCGCTGGTCCCAGTCGGAACGGGGCGGGAAGGGGCGGCGGCCCGCGAGGACCAGGCGCCGGGCGCCGCGGCCCGCCAGCCAGCGCGCGGTCTCCAGACCGAGCGCGCCGAGGCCCCCGGTGATCAGATAGGTGCCCTCGGGGCGGCATTCGACGGAGCCCTGCCGGGGCACGCCGGTCACGGGGACCAGTCTCGTCTCCTCGTGGACGCCGCCGCGGACCGAGATCACGTCCGCCTCGGGGCGCGCCCGTACCACCTGGAGCAGTGACCCGGACCCGTCCGGGGCCGCCGGGTCCAGGTCGATGATCCCGCCCCACAGGTCGGGGTGTTCGGCCGCGGTGATCCGGCCGAGGCCCCAGACGGGCGACTGCGCGAGTGCCGCGTGGTCCGCGCTCTCCCGTACTCCGGTCGTCACCCCCCACACCCGTGGCCGTCCTGCCGCGTGGGCCAGGACCTGCTGCACGGTGCGGCCGACGCTCCAGACCGCGGTGTGCGCCGCCCGTTCGACGTCTGGCCCCTGCCCCGGGCGGGCCCGGGCGAACGCCAGGACGGCGGTGGTGTCGGTGAGCCGCGGACCTGCCGCGGCCAGTTCCTCGGGTGAGTCCACGGCGACGAAGTCCAGGCCGGCGTCGGCGCACGCGGCGGCCAGGCCCCGCGGTGCCGCGCCCACGGCCACCACGGCCTTCAGGATGCGGGCCGCGGGCAGCTCCAGCGGTCTCCACACCACCTCGTGCACCAGGTCGCGAGGTGCCGCGGCGGCGCTCGGGTCACCGGTCAGGACCGTCAGCCGGATGCCGCTGACGGCGGCGACGACGTGCCCTTCGAGGTCCGCCACCACGACGTCGAGGGTGTCGGTGGTGTGCGCCCGTTCAGCGGCCCGTACGTGTACGTGGGCCCGTCGCGGCGGGTCGCCGAGAAGCGCCAGGCGCGCGATGTTCGAGGGCATCCGCACGACCGGCTCGCCGAGGAACAGCACGGAGGTCACCGTCATCGCGCCGTCGAGCAGGGAGGCCCAGGTGCCGGTCCCCGCCGCTCCCGTGTCGATCGTGGCGAACAGCTCGTTGGGTCCGCCCCTGCGCAGCTCCTCGACCTCCCAGGGGAAGCCCATGCCGGCCACGCCGATCTGCTTGACGCGTTCGTGCAGGTAGTCCGGGCTGACCACGTCCGAGCAGCGCTCGCGTACCGCGTCGGCGTCGAACCGGCTCTCCGGGACCCCGCCCAGCGGGTCGACGGAGGCCGTGGTGTGCGTCAGCCAGGAGTCCTCCTCCTCCGGTGTGTCCTCGTCGCTGATCCGGGAGGCGAGCCGCAGGGTCGAGTCCTGGTAGGAGATCTGGATGTCGCGCGGTACGGACACCGCGACGGGCACCCGCAGCGCCACGTCCACCAGCGCCGGGCGCGTCCGTCCCGGCCCGTCCGCCCCGGCCTGCGCCAGGGCCTCCAGGAAGGTGTGCATCAGCACCGCCGCCGGGATGATCTCCACGTCGTGGACCGGGTGGCTGCCCGGGTAGGGGCGGCTGGCCATGTCCAGGTACGTCTGCCAGAGCCAGAGCGGGGTGCTGCCCGCGATACGGGTGGCACCGCCGAGGAGCGTGTGGGTCTCCGGGTCGTGCTGCCGGACACCGGGCCGCCCGCCGGGCCGGGAGTCCTTCCAGTACGTCTGGTGCTGCCACGCCATGAGGGGCAGGTCGGCGAGGCCCGCCGAGGCCGCGAACCGGGCTCCCGGGTCGGCCGGGACGCCCGCGCAGTGCAGGGCCGCGAGATTGCGGAGCACGGTCCGCTGCTCGGGTGCGTCGCGCCGCAGCGTGCCGGTCACGTGGGGGTCGTCGACGCCGAGCGCTTCGAGGGTCTCGGCGATGGAATGCGAGACGATGGGGTGGCTGGATATCTCCAGGAAGTGCCGGTGGCCGTCCTCCACCGCGGCGGTCACGGCCTGCGCGAAGCGCACGGGGTTGCGCAGGTTGCCCGTCCAGTAGTCGGTGCCCAGGTCCGCCTCGGCCCGCGGGTCCTCCAGGGACGTCGAGTAGAAGGCGGTCGTGGGCCTTCCTCCCCGCAGGCCCGCCAGCACTCCCGGCAGTTCGGCCGCGTACGGGTCCATCTCGGCGGTGTGGAAGGCGATGTCGGCCTGGACCTTGCGCACGACCAGGCCGTCGGCCTCCCACTGCTCGCAGATCCGCGCCACGGCCGCCGCCTCGCCGGCGATGACGGTGGAGACGGGCGAGGACTCGATGGCGGCGAACACCCGCTCCTCGTCCGCCAGGCGTTCGCCGGCCTCCGCGAACGGCAGGCCGACCAGCGCCATCGCCCCGGCGCCCGCCGCCGGGCGCAGCAGCAGCGCCCGCCGGCACGCCAGTTCCGCCGCGTCGAGCAGGGAGATCCCGCCCGCCGTCACGGCCGCGGCCAGCTCGCCGATGGAGTGGCCGATGACCGCCGCCGGCTCGACGCCGTGGGAACGCCACACCGCCGCGAGGGCGATCTGGACGGCGTACGTGGCCGGCTGGAGGACCTCCGGGCCCTCCAGGGTGTCTCCCTCCAGGATGTCCCTGGCGGTGCGGCCGAGCACGTTCCGGTACACGGGGTCGAGCTGGTCGATCACCTGGGCGAAGGCCGGGCTCGTGGTGAGCAGTTCCCGGCCCATGCCGATCCAGTGCGCGCCCTGCCCCGCGAAGACCCAGACGGCCCCGGCCGGTTCGGCGGCCGCGGTGCCGGTGACCACGTTCGCCTGTTCCTCCCCCGCGGCGAGGCCCCGCAGCGAGGCGACGAGTCCGGCCCGGTCCTCGGCGATCACCGCGGCCCGACGGGCCAGCGGCGTGCGGCGCTCGGTCAGGGTGTGCCCCACCGACTCCAGGGCCACGTGGCGTCCGCGCCCCTCGATCCAGTCGGCGAGCCGGGCCGCGTTCGCCCGCAGGCCCTCCTCGCTCGCGGCGGAGACCGGGAAGAGCCAGGGGCCGGCCGGGGTGCCGCCGGGCCCGTCGGCCGCCCGCGCCGGGCCGTCGGCAGCCTCGGTGCCGGGCGCCTCCAGGATGACGTGCCCGATCGTTCCGCCGAAGCCGTAGCCGGAGACTCCCGCGCGCCGCGGGCCGTCCGCGCCGGGCTTCCACGGCGTGGGCTCGGTGACGACTCGCAGGCCGTTGGTGTCCCAGGGGATGGCCGGGTTGGGGACCGTGCAGTTCAGGCTGGGCGGGATCTCGCCGTGCCGCAGGGTGAGCACGGCCTTGATGAGCCCGGCGGCCCCGGCGCCCGCCTCCAGGTGGCCGACGTTCGTCTTGACGGAGCCGATCAGCAGCGGCCGGTCGGCGGGTCTGCCCGCGCCGAGGACCTCGGACAGCGCCGACGCCTCGATGGGGTCGCCGACGCTGGTGCCGGTCCCGTGGGCCTCCACGTATCCGACGGAGGACGGATCGATGCCCGCTTCCCGGTAGGTCCTGCGCAACAGGTCCGCCTGGGCCCGGGCGCTGGGCTGCATGATGCCGTTGGTGCGGCCGTCCTGCATGATGCCCGTGCCCCGGACCACGGCGAGCACGCGGTCGCCGTCGCGTTCGGCGTCGGACAGCCTCTTGAGGATCAGCACCCCCGCGCCCTCGCCGCGCCCGTATCCGTCGGCACTGGCGTCGAAGGCCTTGGAGCGCCCGTCCGGGGAGCAGGCGCCCGCGTCGTCCATGATCTTGGTGACGGCCGGGTGCAGCATCGCGTTGACGCCGCCCGTGATGGCCAGCGAGGTCTCGCCCGACGCCAGCGCCCGGCACCCCAGGTGCAGGGCGGTCAGCGACGCGGAGCAGGCCGTGTCCACGGCCATGCTGGGGCCTCGCAGGTCGAGGTGGTACGAGATCCGGTTCGCGGCCCCGCAGTGCACCGAGCCTATGCCGGTCCAGGCTTCGACCTGCGGTACGTCCTCCATGAGGCGGCGTCCGTAGTCCTCGGTGCCGATTCCCACGTAGACGGCCGTGTCCCCGCCCGCCAGCCGGTGCGGCGGAATGCCCGCGTGCTCCAGCGCCTCCCAGGTCACCTCCAGCATCATCCGGTGCTGCGGGTCCATCTGCTCCGCCTCACGCGGCAGGATGCCGAAGAAACCGGCGTCGAATTCCGCGATGCCGTCGACGAAGGCACCCATGCGGGTCGTGTCGCGCAGGGCGGCCACGTTCCTGGGGTCCGCCTCCAGATACCGTGCCCAGCGGTTCTCGGGTACGCGCGAGACGCCGTCGCGGCCCTCGATGAGCAGTTCCCAGAAGCTCTCGGTCGAATTCACCCCGCCGGCGAACCGGCATCCCATACCGATGACCGCTATCGATTCCCAGTTGTCGGACATGCGCTCGCATTCCTTGTTCGGAGTTGACATGACGGAGCGGGCCGGTGCCGCCACGTTTCTGCGGGTCGTGTCACCGGCGTCCGAAGACCAGGGGAAGAGCCAGCGGCCCTCTGATCATCGCGCCGCGCTGCCATTCGACGGAGTCGGCCGGTACGGCGAGGGTGAAGTCCGGGAAGCGGGCCAGTACGGCGCGGAGCGCGGCCGCCGCCTCCATCTTCGCCAGTTGCGCGCCGAGACAGAAATGGATGCCGCGTCCGAAGGAGAGGTGCCGGACCGCCTCCTTCCTGCGGACGTGCAGACGCCCGGGCTCGGGGAAGACCTCCGGGTCCATGTTCGCCGCCGCCACGCCGACCATGACGCCCTCACCGGCGCGGATGTCCGTTCCCGCGAGCGTGAGGTCGTGGGCGGCGTACCGCCAGGGCGCCAGCTTCACCGGGGAGGTGTACCGGAGCAGTTCCTCGGCGGCGTTGGGGAGGAGCTCGGGGTGTCCGGCCAGGTCCCGGCGCAGCCCCGGGTCCCCGGCCAGTTCGAGCAGGGACATGCTCAGCAGGTGGGCGGTCGACTCGTGTCCCGCGAGGATCAGCATGAAGAGCGTCCCGATGACCTCTTCCCGGCTCAGGCCGTCGTCCTCCTCCTGGGACGCGACCATGGCGCTGGCCAGGTCGTCGCCGGGCTCGCGCCGTTTGAGGGCGACCAGTTCCTCCAGGTAGGCCATGGCCTCGCGCGCGCACTCGACATACGCGCCGACCTCGGCGGCGTGCCCCGCGTTGAGCACCCTGGCCCAGCGCTGCACGCGCAGCCGGCTCTCCTCGCTGTCCGGCACGCCGAGCAGGTCGCAGACGATGCGCAAGGGGTACGGGGAGCAGAAGGCGTTGACGATGTCCACGGGCTCGCGCTCGGGCAGCGCGTCCACCATCGCGACGGCCCGCGTCTCCACGTCCGCCAGCCTGCGGCTGATGCGGGCAGCGCTGAAGGGCCGTGCCACCAGCTTCCGTACCCGGGTGTGCTCGGGCGGGTCCATCTCCAGGATGTTGCGGAACAGCACGGTGCGGAGCCGGTCGGGCAGTTTCGCGAGGATTCCGCGCGAGCGCTTGCCGAACCGGAGCGGGTCCTTGATCAGCGCGGGGTTCGCCAGTGCCGCCGCGGCGTCCTCGTGCCGTGTCACGAGCCACGCCTGCGATCCGCTGGGCAGTGTGACCCGGTGGACGGGGCCGGTCTCGTGCAGCTGCCGGTAGGTGGCCCTCGGGTCGCGTTCCCACTCCCGTGAGAACAGCGCGCCGACTTGCTCGACCGTCACGTGCGTCTTCCTTCCTCACCGATACCGCCGAGTGATTCACCGGCTGGGACGTGTGTCACCGGGGCCCTTCGACCCCGAGGATTTCCGGCGCCTCGCGCAGGACGGAAGCGATCTGGCCGCCTTCCTCGTTCCTGCCTTTCTCGATGAAGGCGAGGTTGTGGTAGAAGTGCATGCCCTTGACGGACCTGTCGGTCGGTTCCGCGGCCCGCGTCTCCTTCTTCAGGAATTCCTCGTGGTTGAGTCCGTCCACCATCTTCTTGAGGAAACCGACGGTGTACGCGGGGTCGTTCAGGTCGTCCTCCGAGCCCTCGAAGAGCTGTGGCCAGTACGAGCCGTGGAGATCCTCGACGGCGTAGACGCCGCCCTCGACGAGGTAGGGGAAAAGCGTCCTGAAGGACGTGATGACGTGCGGACTCATATGGCTGCCGTCATCGATGACGATGTCGAAGGGGCCGAATTCCTCGGCCATCGAGCGCAGCGCCTCCGGGTCCGACTGGTCCGCCTGGACCGTGGTGATCCGGGGCCGGTCGAGGGCCCGCTTGTCGGCGATGTCGACGCCGTACACGAGTCCGCGCGGGAAGAACTCCTTCCACATGCTCAGCGAGCCGCCGCCCGCTCGCGGATCGCCGTATCCGCCCACACCGATCTCGCAGATCCTCACGGGCCGGTCGCGGAGGTGGCCGAAGTGCCGCTGGTAGTGCTGCGTGTACTGATGGAGGAAGCCCCACTTGTCCGTGCCGTGCCTGACCGCGAGTTCCGTCAGGTGCGCGGGCCGGTTCCGTTCGAGGACCTGTACGACGCGCTGCACCACCGCGTGGAAGAGAAGCGGGACGGCCGGGCCGTGCACCAGGCGGGGGACCATGGTGTGCGGACTCGGCCAGCGGATCTCCGGTCCGGCCGGGGGGACGCGTTCCGGTGGCCCGTACAGGGCGAGCACCGTCTCGCACGCGTCCTGGACGATCACGGTCGGCGGGAGTTCGGCAGGGCGGGCGGCGGCGGCCTTGCCGAGTTCCACGCCGCCGGGGCCCACGGAGACGAGCACGGACGTCTCCTCGCCGCCGTGCGTCAGCGTGATCACGAGGGAACCCTCGCCCGCGCCCTCGGGCGCGGGCAGTTCGTCCAGGTGCGCGCGGAAGAGCATCTCGTTGATGAGGACCGCCGCGACCTTGCGCAGGCCGGCCGTCTCCACCGCGGCCGCCACGTCGGCGTGGCCGCGGTCGGCCGCCTCGATGAGGGCCTGCGTCACGTCTGTCATGGCAGCCTCCGTGTTCCGGCCGCGGGTGCCGCGGCGCGAGGTGTTCCGGCACCGGGTGTTCCGGTGCGAGGTGCTCCGGTGGGCAGCAGCCCTTCCGCCCGCGCCTCCGCGAGGGTGGGAGCGGATCTGTCCTGCTCGGACAGGACGGGTGTCAGGGGCCAGTCGATGCCCAGACCGGGATCGAGCGGATTGACGGCGCGGGCACGGCCCGGTTCGTACTCCGTGGAGGACAGGTAGATGACGACGGCGTTCTCGCTGAGGGCCATGAAGGCGTGGCCGAGGTCCTCGGACAGATGGACGGTCGCGGGGCTCTCGCCGTCCAGCCGCACCGCGTGCCACGTCCCGTACGTACGGGAGCCGGTCCGGATGTCGACGACGACATCGAGCACCGTCCCCTGCACACAGGTGACGCTCTTGGCCTGACCCGGGGTGGCGAAGTGGATGCCCCGGACGCCGCCGCGCCTCGTGACGGTGCAGTTCGCCTGGGCGATGGAAGGGGGCTGCCCCGTCGCGTCCAGGAAGCGCGAGGCGCGGAACCACTCGTGGAGACTTCCCCGGTGATCCTGGTGGACGGAGGACCTCTCGATCCAGAGGCCCTCAATTCCCGACGGACGCACGCGGACTTCCTTTCTGCTCATGGGCCTGGTGGAGGAGGGGGAAGGCGGCGTGGAGGGCGCTGCGCCAGTGCCGCAGCGGTGGGATTCCCGCCCGCGCCCAGCCGTCGTGGCCCAGCACGCTGTAGCCGGGGCGGGCGGCGGCGAGGCCGAACTCGGCGCTGGTGACCGGCAGTACGCGCGCGGGATCGGCGCCCACGAGGCGGAAGACCTCCTGGGCGAGTCCGTGCCACGAGACCGCCCCGCCGCTGGTGCCGTGGTAGACGCCGGGCGGGGCGGTGCCCTCCAGCGCGGCGCCGCCGAGCCTGGCGATGAGTCCGGCCAGGTCCTCCGCCCACGTGGGCTGTCCCGCCTGGTCGTCGACGACGCGCACGCTCGGGTGCGTACGTTCCAGGCCGATCATCGTGTCCACGAAGTTGCGGCCGCCGACGCCGTAGAGCCAGGCGGCGCGCACCACGTATCCCGTGTCCGGGAGCACGTCGAGCACCGTGCTCTCGGCGGCGGCCTTGGTGCGCCCGTACGTGTTGAGCGGACCGGTCGGAGCGTCCTCCCGGTAGGGCGTGCGGGCGTGTCCGGAGAAGACGTAGTCGCTGGACAGCTGGAGGAGGACCGCCCCGTGCCTGCGGCAGGCCCGGGCGAGGTTCCGCGTCCCCGTCACGTTGACGCGCCAGGCCGCCCGGGGGTGGTTCTCCGCGTCGTCGGTGGCAGTCCAGGCCGCGCAGTTGGCGACGACGCGGGGCCGGTGGTGCGCGATCGCCGCGTCCACCGCGTCCGCGTCGGTGATGTCCAGGCCGCGGCGGTCGAGTGCCACCACGTGCTCGTCGCCGCAGCGGCGGACGAGGTGCCGGCCCAGCAGTCCGCCGGCCCCGGTGACCAGCCAGCTCATCGGGCGACGGCTTCCGTGTGCGGCGCCCACCACTGCGGGTGGTCGCGGTACCAGCGCACGGTCTCCTCCAGGGCCGTGCCGAGCACCCTGGCCGTCCGGTATCCCAGCTGCGTGCGGATCTTGCTGTCGTCGACGGCGTACCGCCGGTCGTGGCCCTTGCGGTCCCGCACGTGGTCGACCATGTCCCAACCGCGTCCGCAGGCCGCGAGGAGCCGGCCCGTCAGTTCCTTGTTGGTCAGGGCCGTCCCGCCCCCGATGTTGTAGACCTCGCCGGGAACGCCCTGGGCACGCACCAGTTCGATGCCGCGGACGTGGTCCTCGACGTGCAGCCAGTCCCGTATGTGCCCGCCGTCCCCGAACAGCGGCACACTGCGGCCGCTCAGCAGCCGCGTGACGAAGCGCGGTATGAGCTTCTCGGGATGCTGGTGCGTGCCGTAGTTGTTGCTGCACCGCGTGACGAGCACCTCCAGTCCGTAGGTGCGGTGGTACGCGAGCGCCATCAGGTCGGACGCCGCCTTGGAGGCGGCGTACGGGGACGAGGGACGCAGCGGCGCGGTCTCGGCCGCGGCACCCGACGGCAGGGAGCCGTACACCTCGTCGGTGGAGACGTGCACGAAACGGCGCACGCCGTGGCGGCGCGCCGCGTCCAGCAGGGTCTGGGTGCCGACGACGTTGGTCTCGGTGAAGTCCCTGCCGTCCGCGATGGACCGGTCCACGTGCGACTCGGCCGCGAAGTGGACCACCTGGTCGCTCCCGGCCATCAGGTGGTCCACGACGGCGGCGTCGCGGATGTCGCCCCGCACGAACCGCAGCCCCTGGTGGCCGCTGACCGCCCGGAGGTTGTCGCGGTTGCCCGCGTAGGTGAGGGCGTCCAGCACGGTGACGCGCGCGGACGGGTCCCGCAGCAGCGTGCGCGTGTAGTGGGAGCCGATGAAGCCGGCTCCGCCCGTCACCAGGATTCTCGGTGCCGTCATGACGCTATCTGCACCTTGCTGTTGTCGCCGAGGACGAGGCGGTGCACCGTGGGCACGCTCCGGGACCTCCGCACCTCCACGTCCCGCCCGATCAGCGACTCCTCGATCCGCGGCACCCCCGTCAGCACGCTGCCCCGCAGCACGATGGACCCGCTGATCTCGCTGTCCTCGATGTGGCAGTCCTCGGAGACCGAGGTGTACGGGCCGATGCGGGAGCCGATGACCGCGGTCCCCGGCCCGATGACCGCGGGGCCGTCCACCCGGCTGCCGATGATCTTGGCTCCGGCCCCGATCCTGACGCGTCCGGTGAGCGTGCTGGCCCCGTCCACGTAGCCCTCCTGGAGGGCATCGACGGTCTCCAGGACGGAACGGTTGGCCTCCAGCATGTCCGGCACGTTCCCGGTGTCCTTCCAGTAGCCGGAGATGACGGACGAGTGGACGCTCCTGCCGTGGTCGATGAGCCACTGGATGGCGTCGGTGATCTCCAGTTCCCCGCGGTCGGAGGGCCGGATCGACTCCACCGCCTCGTGGATGGCCGGGGTGAACAGGTAGATGCCCGCCAGCACGAGGTCGCTCTTGGGGTGCCGCGGCTTCTCCTCAAGCCCGATGACATGGCCGGTGCCGTCCAGCTCCGCCACGCCGAAGGCGGTCGGATCGGCGGACCGGCTCAGGAGGATCTGGGCGTCGTGCCGCCCGTGCCCGCGGAACCTCTCGACGACCTCGGTGATGCCACCGAGCAGGAAGTTGTCGCCGAGGTACATCACGAAGTCGTCATCGGCCAGGAAGTCCCTGGCCACGGCCACGGCGTGGGCCAGTCCGAGCGGACGCTCCTGGCGGATGTACGTCAGGTGCAGGCCGAACCGCGATCCGTCGCCGATGGCCGCGGCGATCTCGTCCGCCGTCTCCCCGACGATCAGACCGACGTCGGTGATCCCGGCCGCGGCGATCGCCTCCAGGCCGTAGAACAGCACCGGCTTGCCCGCGACGGGCACCAGCTGCTTGGCGGACGTGTGCGTGATCGGCCGCATGCGGGTGCCTGATCCGCCCGCGAGGACAAGGGCCTTCAACGTGACTCCCTAACCTGATGTTCATCGATGAGGGCGCGCGCGGCCGTGGCGTCCGCGACGGGCACCACGAGGGTGGTGACCGGGCGCAGGGCACCGAGGCGGGCAGGCACCTCGACGTGCTCCCGGAAGTGGAACTCGATGGCCTCCGACGCCCGCCCCGGCACCCGGAAGCCGTCCTCGGCCGGCCGCTGACCGGGCCGTTCCTCGTCCTGGACGTGGCTGATGGCCGTGAAAGGAATGCGCGCGCTGTGGTGCATGCCCCACCGGAGGACGATGCCCTCCCGGCCCACGGTGTGCGGTCGTACCGTGCCCGCCGCGGCGAAGGCCGCGGCGGCGGCGGCCGCGTACAGCAGGGCGACGGTGCCGGCGATGGGCAGCGGGCTCACCCCTGCCCGGGTGATCAGCGTGATCCCGGCCGCGGCGAGCAGGGCCGCCAGGGCACCCGCCCCCCAGCCGAAACCGGCCCGGCCGAGGGGCCTCTCCCCGGGTCCGGCCTGGGTGCGGAAGGTGACGGCGAGAGCGAGGATTCCCCACACGGAGACCTCATGGCGCACCATCTCCGCGATGGGCGGCGGCAGCAGGGAGTAGAACGCCTCGCCGAGGGCGGCCCGCCGCCCCCGGCCGGTGCGGCGGAGCTTGCGGTACTGGCTGATGAACGCGGCGCCGAAGACCAGCCCGAGCACGGACAGGGTGCCTTCGGTGACGACGAGGATGCCGGCGGCGATGCGCCAGTCCAGCAGGCCGGTCGTCACCAGCAGGATCTCGATCACCAGGACGAGGAGTCCGGCCCACCGCAGCCGGCGCAGCCACGTGGGCACCTGGCCGGGCGCCGGAGCCGGGGGCCCGGCCGTCTCCGCCGCCTCGGCGGCGGGCAGCGTGCCTTCCATGGCCCGGCGGATGAAGGTCACCGCGCCCGGGGCGTCCGTCGCGTGGATGCGGATCTCCTGGATCTCCCCGACGGTCTTGCCCGCTTCGAGCCGGGCGGTGCCGTGGAGCTTCAGCACCACGTTGGTGGTGGACATGACCGGAAGCGACAACACGCCCCCGTCGACCGCGGCCGTCCGCTGCTGGTCACTGAAGACCCGCCGCTGCGTGACCTCGCTGATCAGGTCGAGCGGCACGCGCGCGTGGAAGGAGGCACCATAGGAGACCGTGAGCGCTCCGTCGGCCAGTCGGTGCGGGTAGGCGCTCAGCGCCACCGCGAAGCCCGTCATCAGATAGCACGCGACGAGACCGGCGGCCAGCGCCACCAGCCGGGCCCACGGGGAGGACAGCATCAGGTCGACCAGGACGATCTCCACCACGGACAGGAAGAGGATCACGCCCACGCCGACGGCACTGCCATCTTGGCTGGGAATCGCTGTTCCACCGCCGCGTTTGCCGAGTGCCGCCAACGGCGCCCGCGCGGCGGCGCCGATGCTCGCCCCGCCCCCGGTGATCAACTTCGCGTCGCTCATGGTGTTTCCTCCATCTGAGGCTCCGCCGCCGCCCGGCACGCCGCAGTGACCTCCAGCAGGTCCCGCAGGGCTTCCACCGGGCCCGCCGCCATGAGCACTCCGGGGTTGAGCACGACCTCATCGATGCCAACTGCCCAGTACGTGCTGACATTTGAAGCGATTTCGTCAGCTGTACCCACAAGTACCACAACGTGATCAACGAGATTCCGGGCGATGTCCTGATCGCTTCCGGTCAGTGACACTCCCGCGGCGGTGAGTGCCCGCCGGTAGTGCGGACCGCTCAGGTGGTTCCTGACGGCGAGATGCACGGCACGCGGTATGTCGCGGCCGGGCCGGCGTACGACGACGTGGACGACGCTGACCACCCGGGGACGCCGCAGACCACCCGTGAGCACCGGCAGCAGCCGATCCCGCAGGTGGTCCCGCGGGGTCAGCCAGGTGAGCGCCACGTCCGCGTGGTCCGCCGCCAGCCGGGCCATCCTCTCCCGCAGTACGCCGAGGCCCGTCTCCACCGGAGGGAAGTCGCCCAGCGTGGGGTCGAGCCGCGTGCCGGCGGTGGCGTCCCCTTCCCGCGTCTCGCCCGGCGCGCCCCTGAGCAGCCGGGAGACCTCGGTGACGTACTCGCGTGCGGCTCCCAGCGGGCTGTCGTAGGGCGCGCCGTTCAGCGCCCGCTGGAACTCCGGGCTGCCGGTGCCGAAGACGGCGGTGAGCGGCTTACCGGACAGCGCGGCCAGTGACCGTGCCGCGACCGCCGCCTGGTACGGATGGGTCAGCGGCATGAGGGAGAGGCCCACGCCCAGGGCCGGGGTGATGCCCTGTCCGAGCAGGTAGGCGAGCGTCTGCTGGGTGTCCAGGTTGAGCGACTGGCCCATCCAGAGCCGGTCCGCGCTCTTGGCCGCGAGCTTGGCGAAGGGCGCAAGCTGCCGCGGATCGCGGGGCTGGAGCGGGTAGTAGACACCTACCCGCCGCCCGCTCTCCCGCACCCCTCCGGCCGGGTCAGCCATGGACCAGGGCCCCCGACTTCTCGCGCTCCGCCTGCGCCGCCTGGAGGCGCACCATCCTCATCCGCACGGCGTCGCCGCACCGGGCCAGCGCCTCGTCGCCCAGGTCGTCCCGCGGGGGCTGTTCGAGGATGAAGTGCCCGTAGGAGTCCTGTCCCTGGACCAGCAGCGCCGAGTCCCGGCCGTTGCCGGGACGCACCGAGGGCGCCAGGTAGTCGATGGCGAAGGCCACCCGGGTCTCCTTGGTCGTGTTCAGACCGGAGCCGTGCACCACGAGCATGTTGTGCAGCGAGCACTGGCCCGGCCGCAGCACCACGTCGTGCCGGACGAAGTCACCCTCGTCGAAGGTGGCTTCGTCGCCGCGCAGCATGCCTCTCAGACCCGGTGTCCTGCGGTGGGTGCGGATGCCGTCCCGGTGGGTCGCCGCGGCGAAGCGCAGCGTGCCGTTCTCCACCGACGTGGGGGTCAGGGCGAGCCAGACCCGGAAGGCCGCCAGGCGGCCCTCGGAGTCCAGGTCGTAGGTGAGGGCGTCCTGGTGCCAGGCGAGGTCGGTCCTGCCGCCCGGTTCCTTGACGAAGACCTGGGTCCCCCACACCAGGATGTCGGGGCCCAGCATGCTCTCGGCGATCTCCAGCAGCGCCGGCTCCCGCACCAGGCGATGGGCCCACTCCGCCATCAGGTGCACCTTGGGTCCGAAGGCCAGCGCGGCTCGCGCACCGCCCTGCCGATGGCAGTCGGCCAGGTGCGTGAGCACGGTGTCCCGCAGTTCCGCGGCCCGGTCCTCCGTGAGCGCCTCC
Source organism: Streptomyces sp. NPDC050703 (assembly GCF_040654435.1). Taxonomy (NCBI): domain Bacteria; kingdom Bacillati; phylum Actinomycetota; class Actinomycetes; order Kitasatosporales; family Streptomycetaceae; genus Streptomyces; species Streptomyces sp. NPDC050703. The sequence continues at coordinate 195,467 of NZ_JBFAHX010000002.1, read as the reverse complement.
ACGGGGAAGACGAACCCGTCCCTCTCGAACCCCTTCATCTGGGACTGTGTCAACTCCGGCATCGCCTCACCTTTCACCCGTCGTGCGCAGCAGTTCCACGGCGGCCCTGCCGGGGTCCTGCGCCGCGTCGTTCTCGTCCCGCAGGACCGTCGCCGTCTTCGCGTAGCCGGGGTCGGCGAGAACCTCCTCGACGGCCCGGCCCAGCTCTTCGCCGCCCGCCAGGGCCGTGGGCACGGGGACCAGCCGTCCGGCCCCCAGGGCTTCGAGCCGCCTGGCGTTGTCCGTCTGGTCCAGCACCGAGGGGCAGACCACCTGCGGCACGCCGTTCGCCAGCGCGGCCATCGTGGTGCCCGATCCGCCGTGGTGGACGATCAGGTCGCAGTGCCGTGCGGCCAGCCCGACGGGCAGCCACCGCACCGCTCGCGCGCGCTTCGCGAGGCCCTCGGGGACGGTCCCGGGGCGGGCGGCGACCACGACCTCGACGTCCGGGCCCGCCGTGGCGTCGAGCGTCTGCTCAAGGAGCCGGTGGGCCTCGGGGCCCTGCGACACGATCGTGCCCAGCGTGATCAGCACCCGCCGGGGCCGGTCCCTGTCCGTGAGCCAGGACGGCACCGCCGAGGGGCACCTGCCCCTCAGAGCGGCTGGGACACTTTCCCCGCCCTCACTGAGCTAATGCCTTGGTGCAAGCCTGGCATCAAGACCAACCGGAACTGGGTCATCAGTCCGTCCAAGACCATCCTGCAACGACGCTGGAACCGCCTCGTTCAAGAACGCGACCCCGCAGCGAAACAGGAACTGTTCAAAGAGACCCGAGACCGCACCCTGGACAAGGAAGCCCTCCAGATCCCGGGCCATCCCCACCCCCCGATCCACCTGCGCATCGAGCGAGGCCCCTGCCCCACTCCTATACGCATTGCCCGTAGAGCCCTGGATCGCCAATGGCTCATACCCGACGGCCGCGTCATCGACTTTGCCCGCCCCGAGCTGTGGCAAGCCGATATCGACTGCCAAATCTTCGTAGCCGAACAACACACCCAACGCCTGCAGACAGGTGCGGGACTGCTTTTCACGGCCCTGGTCCCCGACATGCACTACTTCAACGGAAACGGTGGCCGTGTCCTACCTCTCATGCACGCCGACCGAACCCCCAACATCACGCCAGGCCTCTTGCCCCATCTCGCGAACTCCTACGGCCTCCAGCAAGTCCTCCCCGAGGACTTGCTCGCCTATATCGCCGCTGTCACTGCCCACCCCGCCTTCACTGAGCGGTATGCGGATGACCTCAACTCCCTCGGAGCCCGTGTCCCCCTGACCTCCGATCGTGACCTCTGGCACGAGGCCATCAGCGTTGGGCGCCACGTCTTGTGGGCCTCAACGTTCGGCACACGCTGTATCGACCCCGACGACGGTCGCCCGGCAGGCACATGGAACTGGTGGCGACGCCTGCACCCCGAGATCACGTACGCCCGGGAGATCGCATCAGGCTGCCTCCCATCGGCCGTCAACTACGACGTCGAACACCAGCACCTTGATATCGAGGGCGGTATCTTCACCGGCGTCACCCCACGCATGCGTGACTACTCCACAGGCGGGCGCAACGTGCTCGACAGCTGGCTCGCCTACCGCAGTGATCGCAACGTCGGCAAAGTAACCAGCGAGCTCGACCGTGAGCGCCCCGAGCGCTGGGAACCCGACTGGAGCCGGGAACTCGTTGAAGTCCTTGCCGTACTCAGGCATCTCACAAACCTAGAACCGCAGCAGGCAGAGATCCTCAGCCGCATCGTCACCGGCCCCCTGATCGACGTCGCTGAACTCGTCCGTCGCCACGTCCTCCCGGTACCCGAGCGCGCACGGCACGCTCGCACCGGTCCGGACCATGCACTTCTGCCTGGCATGGACACAGTCGATGGCCAACTGCCAGGCCCCGTCGAGCCTTTGTCCCTGCCGAACGACTCCGCAAGTACCACGCCGCCCACAGCACACCCATCTACGCACCCCGTCCGGCGCGCCAGGCGGCGTCGCGGCCCTGCCTGACCGTTGGAGCCCAGCCGAAGAGGATGGTAGACGGGCCGCCCAGCACACCTCCTCCGAACAAGGGTCCCCGACGGCTGCCGCGATTTCCCTCGGAAGCAACGAGCGTTGTCTCCGGAGGGGACAGCACGCCCGGGAACCACAGGAGAACCATATGCAACAGGCCCTCAACGAGCGGCAGCAGGCTGTACTCGACTGGGTGGGCCAGGGGCGTCCCGACCGAGTCTGACCAGACAGCCCGTACGAGGCCAGCGCACATGCCCTGCAAAACCGAGGGCTCGTCAAGTCACCGAACGCGGCGTCCGCCCCGTGGTTCAGAACGCTGAACCGCCTCACCGACCCGGCCAAAAGTCGGCGCCTCCACGACCCAAGACAGGTCCGAAAACTCGTACGAGCTACGCGGACCACTCCTCGAAGGACCGGCCGCGAACAATGGCTGCCTCATCAAGCCCATCGAATCCGGCCCGCACGCAGTGAACTGGTCATGACGGGTCAACACCGCCCGCAAGTCCGACAAGATCCTCCAGACGCAGGGGCTCTACGGATACCGCACCCACCGTGGCTACGAAATCAAGCTCGTCGACATCCCCGCCTGGCGCCTCACCGAACTCACGCCGTCGTGACCGCCCTCAAAGAGCAGCCACAGCCCATGGGCCTGGGCCTGCCCCAATCCATCCGAGGTCGAGCTCATGCACGAAGCCCACGCCGCATACGCCCCTGCCTATCGCGTCAAGCACATCGAAAACAGGCAGGCGCCTGGCACCAGGCCAAGCGCCTGACCGAGTACGTCACGGCAGTACGCAACCACACGCCACACCACTGCCGCTCGGACAAGAAAGGACCGAGATCGAAGCATGGCTGGCGTTCCACGGGTTTTCACCAAGAGGCAGTGCAGAAGAAGCCTCGACAGGCCGCATCGACGGATCGCCACCTGCACGAACGCCTCATAGTGCACACCAGATGAAACCGGAGGTCAGCGCCCCTTGTCAGCAGGCTCCAGAATCGCCACACACTCCACATGATGCGTCATCGGAAACAGATCGAACGCCCGCAAAGTCCGCACCCGGTACCCGCCCTCCCGGAAGTACCCCAGGTCCCGGGCCAGGGCTGCCGGGTCGCAGGCCACGTAGGCGATGCGGCGGGCGCCGAGGGAGGACAGGTGGTGGACCGTCTGCTTGCCCGCGCCCGCGCGCGGGGGGTCCAGGACGATCAGGTCCGCTTCGGTGATGCCCGTGCGCGGGAGTACCGATTCGACCTTGCCCTGCTCGATGCGGACGCGGTCGAACGCGGCCAGGTTGTGGCGGGCGTCCTCCACCGCTCGCTTGCCGGACTCGATGCCGAGGACCGCGCCCTTGTCGCCGACGCGGTCGGCCAGCGCGCCCGCGAAGAGGCCGACGCCGCAGTAGAGGTCCAGGGCCGTGTCGCCCTTGCGGGGCGTGAGGCCCTGCATGACGGCGAGCATCAGTGTCTCCGCCGCCTTCGGGTGGACCTGCCAGAAGCCGCCGCTGCCCACGCGGTACGTGCGGCCGTCGGCGCGTTCGCGGACGAAGGGGCGGCCGTGGACGCGGTGCGTCCCGCCGTCCTTCTCACCGATCCGCATCACCGAGACCGGCTTGTCCAGCTCCACGATCGGCAGGCGCGCGCCCGGCTTCGGGGCCAGGATCACCTGGCGGTCCTGGGAGCCCGTCGCCGCGATCGCCTCGATCGACGCCATGCCCGACCAGTCCCGCTGCTCGATGCCCAGCTCGGAGACGCCCTCGGCCGCGATCATGCAGTGCTCGATCGGCTCGACCTCGTGCGAGCGGTGGCGGCGCAGGCCCGCGTTGCCGTCCTCGTCCACCGCGTACTGCACACGCGTACGCCAGGACGGTACCTCGCCGGGCGGCAGCTTGTCGCCCTCCGCCGGCATCACGGTGCCGTCCCAGCCGGCCTCCTCCGGGGTCAGCCCCGCGAGGCGCTGCAACTGCTCCGCGATGACCTCGCCCTTGAGGCGGCGCTGCGCGCCCGGCTTCGCGTGCTGCCAGTCGCAGCCGCCGCAGCGGCCGGGTCCTGCGTAGGGGCAGGGGGCCTCGACCCGGTCCTTGGAGGGGTCGAGCACGGTGACCGCGTCCGCGCGGAGGAAACGGGCCCCCTCCTCGCCCTCGGTCACGCGGGCGACGACCCGCTCCCCCGGCAGCGTGTGCCGTACGAAGAGGACCTGGCCCTCCTCGGTGCGGGCGATGCAGTGGCCGCCGTGCGCGACGGGGCCGACCTCCACCTCGTACTCCCGGCCGATCAGCGACGTGGCCGGAGGCCGCGCGTCCGCCGCGTTCCCCGCCTGCGATTTCTTCGGTTCTGCCTGCATGGCGGGTGGCTCCACAACGTCATAAGGGGTACGGCCGGACAACAGCCCACCAGTCTACGTGGGTGCCGCCCGGCCACTCGCCATAAGCCATGCCTAAGCCATGCCTAAGCAGTGTCGAAGCCGTGCCCGAAGCCCTGCCCCGAGCCCTGCCCGCGGCTTCAGCCCTTCCTGCTCGGCTCCTTCGTCCGCCTCGGCTTCTCCACCGGGCCGCGGCGCACCGCGCCCGGCGCGTTCCACTCCGAGCGCTTGCGGGCCCGCTTCTTCGCGGCCTCGGAGGAGTCGAGCTGGTAGGGGACGGACGTCACCATGACGCCGGGGGTGAACAGGAGGCGGCCCTTCAGGCGCAGCGCGCTCTGGTTGTGCAGCAGGTGTTCGTACCAGTGGCCCACCACGTACTCCGGGATGACCACGCTGACCACGTCGCGCGGGCTCTCGCGGCGCAGGTTCTTGACGTACTCGATGATCGGCCGGGTGATCTCGCGGTAGGGCGAGTCGAGGACCTTCAGGGGGACCGTGATGCCGCGCCGCTCCCACTCCTCCTTGAGGGCCTTGGTCTCCGCCGGGTCGACGTTGATGCTGAGCGCCTCAAGGGTGTTCGAGCGCATCAGCTTCGCGTACGCGAGGGCGCGCAGCGTCGGGCGGTGGATCTTGGAGACGAGGACGATCGAGTGGACCCGCGAGGGGCGCATGCTGTCGTCGTCGGGGGTCTCCGGGGCGGCGATCTCCTCGGCCACGCGGTCGTAGTGGCGGCGGATCGCGGTCATCGTCACGTAGAAGATGCACATGCCGAGCAGCGCGACCCAGGCGCCGTGCGTGAACTTGGTGACGAGTACGACGACCAGGACGAGGCCCGTGAAGAACGCGCCGAAGGTGTTGATCGCGCGGGAGCGGACCATGTGGCGGCGCTTGTTCGCGTCCTTCTCGCTCGCCAGGTGGCGGTTCCAGTGCCGGACCATGCCGATCTGGCTGAGGGTGAAGGAGACGAAGACGCCGACGATGTAGAGCTGGATGAGGCGGGTCGAGTCCGCGCCGTAGATGACGACGAGCAGGGCCGCGGCGCCGGCGAGGAGCACGATGCCGTTGGAGAACGCCAGGCGGTCGCCGCGGGTGTGCAGCTGGCGGGGCAGGTAGCGGTCCTGGGCGAGGATCGAGCCGAGCAGCGGGAAGCCGTTGTAGGCGGTGTTGGCCGCGAGGAAGAGCACCAGCGCGGTGGCCGCGGCGAGGATCATGAAGAGGATGCTGCCGTGGCCGAAGACCGCCTCGGCGACCTGGGAGATCACCGGGTTCTGCACGTAGTCGGCGCCGACCGGCACGCCGTTGTGGAAGAGGTCCTTGCCCGGGTACTCCGCCATGCGGACCTTGGTCGTCATGGCCAGCGCGATGATGCCGCAGAACATGGTGACGGCGAGGGCGCCCATCAGCGTCAGGGTGCTCGCCGCGTTCTTGCTCTTCGGCTTGCGGAAGGCCGGGACGCCGTTGCTGATCGCCTCGACGCCGGTGAGCGCCGCGCAGCCGGAGGAGAAGGCGCGCAGCAGCAGGAAGACCAGCGCGAAGCCCGCGAGGCCCTGGTGCTCGGGCTTGATCTCGTAGTCGGCGGTGGGCGCCCGCATGGTGTCGTCGAGGACGAGGCCCCGGAAGGCGCCCCACGCGATCATGAGGAAGACGCCGGCGACGAACACGTAGGTCGGGATGGCGAAGAGCTTGCCCGACTCCTTCACGCCGCGCAGGTTCATCACGGTGAGGAGCAGGATCACGGCCACGGCGCAGAGCACCTTGTGCTCCACCACGAAGGGGATCGCCGAGCCGAGGTTCTCGATGCCGGAGGAGATGGAGACGGCGACGGTCAGGACGTAGTCGACGAGCAGGGCGCTGGCGACGGTGAGTCCGGCCTTGGGGCCGAGGTTGGTGGTGGCGACCTCGTAGTCGCCACCACCGCTCGGGTAGGCGTGCACGTTCTGTCTGTACGACGCGACGACGGTGAACATCAGGACGACGACCGCGACGGCGATCCACGGGCTGAAGTGGTACGCCGAGACACCCGCGATGGAGAGGACGAGGAGGACCTCTCCCGGCGCGTACGCCACGGAGGAGAGCGGGTCGGATGCGAAGACGGGGAGTGCGATGCGCTTCGGCAGGAGCGTTTCTCCGAGCCGGTCACTGCGCAGTGCGCGCCCGATGAGGATCCGTTTGGGCACGTCGGTCAGTTTGGACACGCAGAGGATCGTAAGCGGTCGTGCCCGTGGCCGCCCACCCACCACCCCCATCTGCTCGGGATATCCGCTCCGTGCGATCCTGCCCCGCCGCCACGGCGTGGTGTCCCGCGGCCTCGGGGGCCGCGTACGGCCGGGACGCGAGGCGTTCCTCGGCGCGGCGGACCGCGCCGGAGGGCCACCACGTGGCGCGGCCGAGCAGCAGCAGCGCGGAGGGCAGGATCATGACGCGGATCACGAAGGCGTCGAGCAGGACGGCCGCCGCGAGGACGAAGCCCATCTGCTTCATCTCCAGGATGTGCAGCATCACGAAGCTCGCGAAGACGGTGACCATGACGATCGCGGCGCTGGTGACGACCTTGGCGGAGGACGCGATGCCGTCGAGGACCGCCTGCCGGGTGGGCACGCCGTCCAGGGCGGCCTCGCGGATGCGGCTGACCACGAAGACCTGGTAGTCCATCGAGAGCCCGAAGAGGATCACGAGGAGGAACAGCGGTACGCGGGAGGAGATCCCGCCGAGGGAGACGAACGAGAGCAGTTCCTCGGCCCAGTCGCCCTGGAAGACGAGGACGAGCAGCCCGAGCGCGGAGGCGGCGGACAGCAGGTTGAGCCCGACGCCGAGCAGTCCGAGGACGACCGAGCGGAACGCGTACACCGTCATGGCGAACGTCATGAGGAGCAGGAAGCCGAGGACCAGCGGCAGCTTCTGGTTCTGGTGCTCGACGTAGTCGGTGCCGCGCGGCACCTCGCCGGTGACGGCGGTCTCGACGTCGCCGGGCAGCTTGCCGACGGTCGCGGGCAGGTGGTCGTCCCTGAGGTGGGCGAGGGAGGCGGTGGCCTTGTCGGAGTACGTCGGGTGCGGCGCGTTGAGCTCCAGTGTCGTGGTCCTCAGGTCCTCCGAGGAGCGGAGGAGCGGGCGTCCCGGGGCGTGGTCGGAGAACAGCGGGTCCGCCTGCGCCCTGCGGTCGAGCGCGCGCAGGGCCGCCTTCACCTCGCCGGCCCGCGAGGCATCGGCGCGCACCACGACCTGGTGGCGTATGCGCTGCTCGGGGAAGGCTTCGAGCAGCCGGTCGTACCCCCGCATCGCGGGGATGTCGCGCGAGAAGCTGTCGCGGGCGGGGTCCTTGAGCTTCATGTCGAGCGCGGGCACCGCGAGGCCGAGCAGGACGAGGACCGACAGGCCGAGCGTGAGCGCGGGCCGCTTGCGCGCGGGCGTGAGCAGCGCGTTCCAGATCCGCCCCGGCTTCTCCCCCGCGTACGGGCGCGCCGTCCTGCCGTCCCTCAGCCGCTTCGCGGCGCGGCGCTCGGTGCGCCTGCCGAGCTTGACCAGCAGCGCGGGCAGCACGGTCACGGAGCTGACCACGGCCACGGCGACGACCAGGATGGTGCCGGTGGCGAGGGAGTCGAAGATGACGTCGCCGGCCAGGTAGAGCGCGGCGGTGGAGACCATCACGGCGAGTCCGGAGACGACGATGGCGCGGCCCGCCGTCGCCGCGGCGGCCTCGACGAGCCCCTCGGAGGTGAGGCTTCCGCCCGCGCGGGCCCGCTCCTCGCGTTCGCGCTTGAGGTAGAAGAGGGTGTAGTCGACGCCGACGGCCATGCCGATGAGCAGGATCATGTTCATCCCGACCCCGGTGTCGGGCAGCAGGTGCGAGGCCAGCATCGCCAGGCCCATGGTCGCCATGATCGAGGTGACGGCGAGCAGCAGCGGTACGCCGACCATGACCACCGAGCCGAAGACCACGGCGAGCGTGACGAGCGTGATGGGCAGGGTGATCGCCTCGGAGAAGGCGAGGTCCTCGCCGCGCTGGTCGTTGACGCCCTTGCTGACGGAGCCCGAGCCGGTCTCCTCGATGACGAGCCCCGGATGGGCCTTCCTGACCTGCTCGGTGACGTCCCGCAGCGGGATGACGTTCTTCTTGGCGTCCTGGTCGGGGCCGTGCAGCTCGACCTGGACGCGCAGGACCCGCCCGTCGGCCGAGCGCACGGGCGCCCCCACGGACGCGACCTCGGGCAGGGCCCGCATCCGCGCGGTGAGGTCCTCGACCGCGGCGTCGGCCGCGGCCCCTCGCGGCCTCGCCGACTCCGTGCGGGCGCGGATCAGCACCTGCTCGGTGGGCCGCAGCTGGACGCCGCCCTCGGCCGCCAGGGCCTCGGCGCGGCCCGCCTCCCCCACCCGGTAGTCCTCCGTGGTGGCGCTGTTCATCCCCGCGGCGATCCCGCCGCCGAGGCACAGCACCACGAAGACGAGCCAGCCGATGACCGCCCGCCACGGGTGCAGCGCGCTCCATCTGGCCACGCGCACCGTGACCGATCGCTTCCTCATGTCCCGCCCCTCCGCCGCGTCCCACACCTGTTTCATCTGTAAGTCCGAACTGACATGTAAGTGGACACTGACAGGTGAAGGTTCACGACGTCAACCGTCACCGAGGAGGATTGACAGCCGTTCCCGTCATGCGTAAGTGTTGGCTGACAGGTTTCGGGACCAGCGCGATCAGCACGAAGGCGGACCATGGACAGCGAGGAGCTTCTGGCCTTCCTCGCCGCGGTCGGCCATGCCCAGCGCATCCGGATCATCAGCGAGCTCGCCTCCGGCCAGCTGTACGTCAGCGAGCTGGCCCGGCGCCTCGGGGTGTCCCGCCCCCTGCTCTACATGCACCTGGAGCGCATGGAGAAGGCCGGCCTCGTCGTCGGCCGCCTGGAGCTCTCCGACGACGGCAAGGCGCTCAAGTACTTCGAACTCGCGCCGTTCGACGTGCGGTTGACCGTCGATACGATCACCGCTGCCGCCCGTAAGACCCCGTCGAGGGAGACGGACGAGGCCGCGGGGACGGAAGAGACGCGCGAGGCCGGCCGGACGGGCGACGACGAACAGCACTCAGCAAAGGGGACGCCCTAGTGGACGACGTGATCATTCCCGTCGCATTTTTCCTGATACTCGCCGGTGCCATCGTCGCCGTCGCCTACTTCCAGACGCAGCGCAACCGCGAGCGCGACCGGCAGTACGCCGAGGCCATGCACGAGTACCGCCAGGTCGTCGAACGTGCCAGGTCGGAGCAGGAGGCGACCCGTCTCCAGCTGGTCGAGCTCAGCCACCGGCTGCAGAACGTCGAGGGCCTGCTGCGCAGCGTGGACTGAGCCCCTTCCGCCCCTCGCGGCAGACGCACGGGGGTGCCGTCCGCGGACCGCGCGTGTGTAGCTTGGGCTCCGGTCTGAGACGCTATTCACCGTTCAGCCCGAGCACAGAGTATTGACACAGCCGGAAGGACGGTCGTGCACATCGTCATCATGGGCTGCGGGAGAGTCGGTTCCGCTCTCGCGCAGACCCTGGAACAACAGGGGCATACGGTCGCCGTGGTCGACCAGGACCCCACGGCCTTCCGCCGTCTGGGCTCCGGCTTCGGCGGACGCCGCGTCACCGGCGTCGGCTTCGACCAGGACACCCTGCGCGAGGCCGGCATCGAGGAGGCGGGCGCCTTCGCCGCCGTCAGCAGCGGCGACAACTCGAACATCATCGCCGCGCGCGTCGCCCGCGAGATGTTCGGCATCGAGAACGTCGCGGCCCGGATCTATGACCCGCGCCGCGCCGAGGTCTACCAGCGCCTCGGCATCCCCACGGTCGCCACGGTCCGCTGGACCGCCGACCAGATGCTGCGCAGGCTGCTCCCCTCCGGGGCCGAGCCGCTCTGGCGCGACCCCACCGGCGGTGTGCAGCTCGCCGAGGTGCACACGTCCCCGTCCTGGATCGGGCAGAAGATCAGCCGGCTCCAGGAGGACACCGGCGTACGCGTGGCCTTCCTCACCCGGCTGGGCGAGGCGGTCCTGCCCACCTCGCAGACGGTCCTGCAGGAGGGTGACCTGGTGCACGTGATGATGCGGACCGACCAGGTCGACAAGGTCGAGGCGGCGTTCGCCGAAGGCCCCGAGGAGGGCGGTCACTGATGAGGGTCGCCATTGCCGGAGCCGGCGCGGTGGGCCGCTCCATCGCCGGTGAGCTCCTGGAGAACGGCCACGAGGTCCTTCTCATCGACAAGGCGCCGACGGCCATCTCCGTCGAGCGCGTCCCGCAGGCCGAGTGGCTGCTCGCCGACGCCTGCGAGATCACCTCTCTCGACGAGGCCGCGCTCCAGCGCTGCAACGTGGTGATCGCCGCGACCGGCGACGACAAGGTCAACCTCGTCGTCTCCCTGCTCGCGAAGACCGAGTACGGCGTCCCGCGGGTCGTCGCCCGCGTGAACAACCCCAAGAACGAGTGGCTCTTCAACGAGTCCTGGGGCGTCGACGTCGCGGTCTCCACGCCGCGTCTGATGTCCGCGCTCGTGGAGGAGGCCGTCAGCGTCGGCGACCTCGTCCGGCTGCTCCGCTTCAGCCACGGCGACGCGAACCTCGTCGAGCTGACGCTGCCGCCCGAGTCGGCCCTCGCGGGCACGCAGGTCGGCGACGTGCAGTGGCCCGAGGACACCTCGCTCGTGACGATCATCCGCGGTACGCGCGTCCTCGCGCCGACCGCGGACGATTCCCTGGAGGCGGGCGACGAGCTGCTCTTCGTCGCGGCCCAGGCCCGCGAGGAGCAGCTGGAGGACCTGCTGTCCGTGCGCCGCGAGGACGCGGCGGGCTAGGCGCCCCGGCTCGTACGTGGATGGGGGGCGCCCGGTGGTCACCGGGCGCCCCCCATCTACGTACGGACGAGGAATCAGGTTTCGCGGCGCTCCCGCTCGCGCTCCGCCCTGCGCTCCTCCTCCGCCTTCTCGGCGGCCTCCATCTCGGCGAAGACGTCGATCGGCGGCGGGGCCTTCGCCAGGAAGACCCAGGTGAGGTAGACGGCGAGCAGGAACGGCGGGATCTTCAGGGCGACGAGGACCCAGCCGAACTGCGTCGTGTCGCCCCACCAGTACAGCGGGAAGAGGATCGCGCACTTGGCGAGCAGGATGAGGCCCCAGGCATAGCTGGCCTTCGCGTACGCCTTCTTGCGGCCGGGGTTGCGGGTGCGCCAGGAGAGGTTCTCCTTGAAGACCGGGCCGAGGATGAGGCCGATCAGGGGGACGCCCGCGAGGGTCGTGATGAGGTAGGCCAGGGCGAGGCCCAGGGTGTAGAGCATGCCCGGCAGGTAGAAGTCCTTGGCGTTGCCGGTCATCATCGCGAAGACCACGCCGAAGGCGACCCCGAAGACGCCGCTGAAGGCGTGCTTGACGGTGTCCTTCATGACCAGGCGGACCACGACGAGCACCAGGGACACCGCGAGGGCCGCGATGGCCGACATGTGCAGGTCCTTGTTGACCGTGAAGATGGTGACGAAGAGCAGGCCGGGGACGACCGTCTCCACCATGCCCCGCACGCCGCCGAAGGCCTCGAAGAGCGCTGCTTCGGTCACGGCCCTGTGGCCCGCGTCCCGTTGGCCGTTCTCCTGGTCCTTCGGCTTGTCGTCGAGGGACGTCACCGGCTACTCCCGTCCGAGCGGTCTGAGTTCGTACTTGGGGTTGAACAGCACCCGGCGGCCCCGGCTCATCGAGATCCGGCCCGACGCGATCAGTCTGCGCCCCGGCTCGATCCCCACGATGGAGCGCCTGCCGAGCCACACCACGTCCAGCGCCGCCGAGCCGTCGAACAGCTCGGCCTCCAGCGCGGGGACCCCGGCGCGCGGCCGCAGGGTGACCGTGCGCAAGGTACCAGTAACGGTGACTATCTGGCGGTCGTGACAGTCGCCGATGCGCACACAGCCCGCGGTCTCGGCGTCCTCCCGCAGCTCCTCCGACTCCAGGTCCTCCTGCGAGGAGGACAGCCGGTCGAGCATGCGCCGGAAACGGCCTGCCGGCTTTTCGGAACCTGGGGCAGCACTCATACAGAAAGCGTACCGGGGGGTGCCGACACCGGGGGAAGCGGTGCGCTCATCTGTGCTCATGCCCGCTCGGTCACCTCTCGAACCGGTACCCCATCCCCGGTTCGGTGATGAAGTGGCGCGGGTGCGCGGGGTCGGCCTCCAGCTTGCGCCGGAGCTGCGCCATGTAGACGCGGAGGTAGTTGGTCTCCGTGCCGTACGAGGGTCCCCACACCTCCTGGAGCAGCTGCTTCTGGCTGACCAGGCGGCCGGTGTTGCGCACCAGGACCTCCAGGAGGTGCCACTCCGTGGGGGTCAGGCGGACGTCACGGCCGTTCCTGTTCACCTTCTTGGCGGCCAGGTCGACGGAGAAGTCCTCGGTGTCCACGAGCACGTCGTCCTCGCCGGGACCGGTGGGCTCGGCCCTGCGGACGGCGGCGCGGAGCCGGGCCAGCAGCTCGTCCATGCCGAACGGCTTGGTCACGTAGTCGTCGGCGCCCGCGTCCAGCGCCTCGACCTTCTCGTCGGAGCTGTGCCGCGCGGAGAGGACCAGGATCGGCACCCGGGTCCAGCCGCGCAGGCCCCTGATGACCTCGACGCCGTCCATGTCGGGCAGACCGAGGTCGAGCACGACCACGTCGGGGTGGCGGGCGGCGGCCACCTGGAGCGCCGTCGCGCCGTCGGGGGCCGAGTCCACCTCGTACTTGCGCGCCTTCAGGTTGATCACGAGCGCGCGGACGATCTGCGGCTCGTCGTCGACCACGAGCACCCGGGTCATGCCGGCCTGCCTTTCGTGCTTCTGGTTCGGGGTCACGAGGTGACCCGCGCGGAGAGATCGGGGCGGGCGGGTGGCCGGCCGGCCGCCGCCCGCAGCGTAAGGACCATGGTCAGGCCGCCGCCGGGGGTGTCCTCGGCGGTGAGGGTGCCGCCCATGGCCTCGGCGAAGCCGCGGGCGACGGCCAGGCCGAGGCCCACGCCGGAGCCGCGCGGGGCGTCACCATAGCGCTGGAAGGGGGCGAAGATGCGGTCCTTGGCGGCGTCGGGTACCCCGGGGCCGCGGTCCACCACGCGGACCTCCACGCGCTCGCCGAGGGCGCTCGCGGAGACCTTGACGGGCTGCCCCGCGGGGGCGTACTTGACGGCGTTCTCGACGACGTTGGCCACCGCCCGCTCCAGGAGGCCCTTGTCGACGGCCACCATCGGCAGCGTCTCGGGGACGTCCAGCTCGGCGCTGCCGTCGGGGACGCCGCCGAGCGCCATGGGGACGACCTCGTCGAGGTCGATCTCCCTGATCAGCGGGGTCACGGTGCCGGTCTGCAGGCGTGACATGTCGAGCAGGTTGCCCACCAGGTGCTCCAGCCGGTCGGCGCCGTCCTCGATGCCCGCGAGCAGCTCGGCCTCGTCCTCGTCGGACCACTCGACGTCGTCGGAGCGGAGCGAGGACACGGCCGCCTTGATGCCCGCGAGAGGCGTACGCAGATCGTGGCTGACGGCGGCGAGCAGCGCGGTGCGGATGCGGTTGCCCTCGGCGAGCGCGCGGGCCCTGTCGGCCTCGGACTGCAGGCGCTGGCGGTCCAGGACGACGGCCGCCTGCGCGGCGAACGCGGCGAGGACGCGGCGGTCGGCCGCGGGCAGGACCCGTCCGGTCAGGGCGAGCGCCATGTGGTCGCCGACCGGCACGTCCACGTCGGCGTCCTCGGGGCGCGCCGAGGGACGGCCCTCGCCCGCGCTGCCCGCGCAGGTCCAGGGGTCGGTGTCGCCCGCCCGCTCCAGGAGGGCCACCGAGTCCATGGCGAACGTCTCGCGGACCCGGTCGAGGAGGGCGTCCAGGCTGGTCTCGCCGCGCAGGACGCTGCCCGCGAGGAAGGACAGTATCTCCGACTCCGCGCGCAGTCTGGCCGCCTGGTGGGTGCGCCGGGCGGCCAGGTCCACGACGGAGGCGACCGAGACGGCGACGCCCACGAAGACGGCGATGGCGACGATGTTCTTGTTGTTGGAGACCGTCCACAGGTGCAGGGGCGGCGTGAAGTAGTAGTTGAGGAGCAGCGAGCCGGAGGCCGCCGCCGCCAGCGCCGGGAGCAGCCCGCCGAGCAGTGCGGCAGCCACCGTCAGCGTCAGGAAGAGCAGCATGTCGTTGGCGAGGCCGAGGTCGGCGTCGACATGGGTGAGCAGCACCGTCAGGAGCACCGGTCCCGCGGTGCCGACCAGCCAGCCCCAGATGATCCGGGCCCTGCCGAGGCGCGCGCCGCGGGCGACGGGCAGGCCGCGGCCCTTGGCGACCTCGCCGTGCGTGACGATGTGCACGTCGAGGTCGGGCCCGGACTCGCGGGCGACGGTCGCGCCGACGCCGGGCCCGAAGACGTACTGCCAGGTCTTGCGGCGCGAGGAGCCGAGGACGATCTGGGTGGCGTTGACGCCGCGGGCGAAGTCGAGCAGCGCGGCCGGTATGTCGTCGCCGATGACGTGGTGGAAGGTGCCGCCCAGGTCCTCGACCAGGGTGCGCTGGACGGTGAGTTCCTTGGGCGAGGCGGCCGTCAGACCGTCGCTGCGGGCTATGTAGACGGCGAGGATCTCGCTGCCCGAGCCCTTGGCGGCCATGCGGGACGCGCGCCTGATCAGCGTGCGGCCCTCGGGGCCGCCGGTCAGCCCGACGACGATGCGCTCGCGGGCCTGCCAGGTGGAGCGGATGTTGTGCTCGCCCCGGTACTGCTGGAGGTACTCGTCGACGCGGTCGGCGACCCAGAGCAGCGCCAGCTCGCGCAGAGCCGTCAGGTTGCCGGGCCTGAAGTAGTTCGAGAGGGAGGCGTCGATCCGGTCGGGCTTGTAGATGTTGCCGTGCGCCATGCGGCGGCGCAGCGCCTGGGGCGACATGTCGACCAGCTCGATCTGGTCGGCGCGGCGCACCACCTCGTCCGGCACGGTCTCGCGCTGGCGCACCCCGGTGATCGACTCGACGACGTCGCCGAGCGACTCCAGATGCTGGATGTTGACGGTGGACACGACGTCGATGCCGGCGGCGAGCAGTTCCTCCACGTCCTGCCAGCGCTTGGCGTTGCGCGAGCCGGGGACGTTGGTGTGGGCGAGCTCGTCGACCAGGGCGACGGCGGGGGCGCGCGCCAGGACGGCGTCGACGTCCATCTCGGTGAAGGTGGTGCCGCGGTGCTCCAGGCGGTCGCGGGGGACCTCCTCCAGGCCGTGCAGCATGACCTCGGTGCGCGGCCGGTCGTGGTGCTCCACGAAGCCGACCACGCAGTCGGTGCCCCGCTCCACGCGGCGGTGCGCCTCGGAGAGCATGGCGTACGTCTTGCCGACGCCCGGTGCCGCGCCGAGGTATATCCGAAGCTTGCCGCGTGCCATGGCCTCATTGTCTTCCTGGAACCGCTGTGTACGCAGAGCCGACCCTACGGCCACCGATCCCGACATTGCGGACGTGGGGCCGCCGGGGGGCGACCCTTGACACAACCCTGATACGCCCGGCGCCCGCCGCGCGCGGTGACGCGTCGGCGGGGCGGCTCAGTGCTGGACGACCGTGCCGTCACGCAGTTCGAGGACCCGGTCGGCGAGGTCGAGCAGGGCCGCGTCGTGCGTGGCGACCAGGGCCGTGACGCCCTGGCTGCGCACGACCGCGCGCAGCAGCTCCATCACGGCGTGGCCGGTCTCGGCGTCGAGCTGCCCGGTGGGTTCGTCGGCGATGAGCAGGGCGGGTTCGTTGGCGAGGGCCCGTGCGATGGCGACGCGCTGCTGCTGTCCCCCGGAGAGTTCGCCCGGCCGCTGGGCGGCGTGGTCCGCGAGGCCGACGAGGGCGAGCAGCCGGGCGACGCGTTCCTCACGCGCGCGTGGGTCGGTCCTGCGCAGCCGCAGGGGGACGCCGACGTTCTCGGCCGCGGTGAGGACGGGGATGAGGCCGAAGGACTGGAACACGAACCCCAAACGGTCCCTGCGCAGTTCCAGGAGGCCGCTCTCCCCCAGACCCGCCAGCTCCACGCCGTCGACGGCGACCGTCCCCCGGTCCGGGGTGTCGAGCCCGCCGACCAGGTTCAGCAGCGTCGTCTTGCCGGAGCCCGAGCGGCCCTTGAGGGCGACGAGTTCGCCGCGCGGCACCGTGAGGGAGACGCCGCGCAGCGCGTGCACGGCGGCGGCACCGCTGCCGTGGGTCCGGTGGAGATCCTCGACGACGACCATGGCCTCTGCCACCCGCACCACACCCCCCGGTCGGCCGGGCGCCAGTATCACCGTCCGGGCGCGCGGCCGACAAGGACCCGGCCGGCTCGGTCGCCGGCGGGCGTCAGGACTTCCCGGGCGGGGGCGGTGGCGGTGGCGTACGCGGTGATCGCGTCCGGGGCCCCGTCCGCTCGCCCGGCGCCGCGGCCGTGTCGGGCCAGATGCCCACGTGGCCGGTCTCCGCGGTGAGCCGCACGCGCCCCCGCAGCCCGTACCGCTCCACGAAGTCGCCCGGCAGCTGCAGGCGGCCCGCCCGGTCGAGGACGGTGAACTCCTCGCCGCCGCCGCCCGCTTCGCGCAGCGTCTCCGTGGAGGTGCGCCCGTCGCGGATACGGACCGTGCGGCGCACCTGCCCGGAGACGAGGGGGTCATGGGTGACGACGAGAACGGTCGCGCCCAGCTCCTCGTTCGCGCGGCGGAGTGCCGCGAAGACCTCCTCGCCGCCCGCCGTGTCGAGTTCACCGGTCGGCTCGTCGGCGAGCAGGACGCGCGGGGAGTTCGCCGTGGCGACCGCGACGGCGACGCGCTGCTGCTCGCCCCCGGACAGCTCGCCGGGCCGCCGGTCGCGGCAGTGGGCGACGCCGAGCACATCGAGCAGTCCGGCGGCCCTCCCGTGCCGGGCACGGCGCGGCACGCACGCGTACCGCATGGGCAGCGCCACGTTCTCCAGCGCGGTCAGGTGGGGCAGCAGGTTCCGCGCGGTCTGCTGCCACACGAAGCCGACGGTCCGCCTCCGGTACCCCAGGCGCTCCTTGCGCCCCATGGCGAGCAGATCGTGCCCGGCGACCCTCGCGCGGCCCGCGGTGGGCAGGTCGAGCCCGGACAGGATCGACAGGAGCGTGGACTTCCCCGACCCCGAGGCGCCGACCAGCGCGACGCACTCGCCCTCCGCCACGACGAGGTCGAGCCCTTGCAGCGCCTGCACCTCCACCCCGTCCGTCCGGTAGACCCGCACGAGGTTGTCGCAGACGACGAGCCCGTCATCGTCCGCGGGACGGTTCCGGGCACGGGCCCGCGCCTCAAGACCGGCCAGCTCGTTCACGGCGTCGTCAGTCATCACTTCTCCCGAGCCGCAGGACGGCACCAAGCCGCCGCCCGCGCCCGATCCGGCTCTCCACGGCGACCGCCGCGGCGACCAGGACGCAGATCCCCGCACCGAGGGCGGCGACGAAGAACACATCGACGTGCCGCTCCGGCACGACGGGACCTCCGGTGAACTCCCGCAGGTCGACCACGGGCCCCAGCAGCGCGGGCAGGGCGAGCCCGAGCGCGACACCGCCCACGACGGCCGCGCACACCATGGGCAGCAGTTGCAGCAGATGCAGCGCGGATGCGGCACGGCCGCCGAGCCCGAGCGTCCGCAGGTACGAGGCGACGCGCCCGCGCGAAGGCGCCGCCAGCGACAGATCGATGACCAGGGCGAGCAGCGCGAGCACGACGGCGAGGGCGGTGCAGCCGGCGTGGGCGGAGTCCACGGCGGCGACGAGCCCGTCGTCCGCCGCCCCGGCCCGCTCCTCGGCGAGGACGCGCAGCTCCCCGGTGGCCGCTCCCGGCGCCGCTCGCGGTACGAGGGACCGCAGCTCGGCGGTGTCGAGCCGGTCCCCGAAGAGCAGCAGCGCGGCCTCCTCGAAGTCGGACGCGGCGAACCCCTTCAGGTCGCCGGAGTCCGCGAGCAGCAGATGCTGCCGGGCCTCGGTGGCACCGCGTACGGGGCCGAGGGCGGGGTCACGCGCCACGTCGTCGGGCAGCGCCCCCACGATCCGTATCCGCTTCTCCTTGCCGTGCCGGGTGAAGGTCAGCAGTTCGCCGGCCCGCCCCTCGGAGGCCAGCACGCGGATGTCCCCGCCCCCGCCGCCCCCGTCGAGCCCGGCGTCGGCCAACGCGCGGGCGGCGGCGGAGCCCGCGCCCGCGTCCCGCAGGGCGTCCGTGTCCACCCCGACCAGGCTGGAGATGCCGTACCGTCCGCCGTCGGTCCCGCTCAGGGGGTCGACCCGCAGCTGCCGCACCGCGGCCGTCTCCCGCACCCCACGCGCGCGTGCCAGCCGCTCGGCCATGGCGGGGTCGCGGCCCGCCCCGAGGAACGACGCGTCGGCGCCGACGTGCCAGGCGGCGGCCGCCCGCCGCCCTTCGAGCAAGGTCCCCGACACGAGCCCGCCGAAGACGGCTCCGGCGAGCGTCACCACGAGGACGAGCAGCGCGAGCCCACGCGCGGGAGCCTCCTTGGCCGCACGGGACAGCGCGACGAGGGGGACGACGCCGCGCCCCGCGGCCGACCACCGCGCCGCGGCCCGCACCGGCCAGGGGTAGCACCGCACCAGCAGGACCACGGTGGCGACCCCGAGCAGCGCGGGGACGGCGGCGACCAGCGGATCGGGGCCCGCGCTCCCCCCGGTCCCGCGCGCCCGCAGCGCGAACACGCCGCCCGCGGCGAGCAGCAGCACCGCGGCCTCGCCGACCAGCCGCCGCCCCGTGCGCCCCGCGCGCCCCCGCAGCAGGGCCGCGTCCCGCAGGGCCGCCCAGGTCAGCAGGGGCAGCGGCACCGAACACAGCAGGGCGACGGCGAGCCCGCCCTCGTACGAGGGGGAGATCCCGGTCACCGCTCCGGCGAGGGCGCAGCCGCCGCCGAACCCGGCCAGGACGGCGGGCGCGCTCCACAGGGCACGCCGTGCGGCGATCCCCGCGGCCGACGCGCCGCGCGCCCGCCGCAGCCGGTCCCCTTCGAGCCCGCGCCGCACCACCGACAGGGCCGTCACGACCAGGGCGGCGAACCCGACCCCGAGCAGCGAGGCCCAGGCGAACGAGATCACCACACGGGCCTGGCCCCATTGCCGGAAGAACTCCTCCATGGTGTCCGGCAGTGCGGTGACGGTCTCCAGCTCCGTGGCCAGATGGTTCCCGAGAGCGCACAACTTGCCCCCGTACGCCCCTTCGGCACCGCAGAACGCCTGACGCGCGGAGGGCGGGTAGCGGGTCATGATCCGCTGGAACTCCCGCTGCCCTTCGGCGCTCACGAACCGGTCGGCGACCTCGTCCGCGGGCGTCAGACGCATGTTCCAGTCGACGGTCAGCTCGGCGCCGGCCTGCCTCTGCAGCACCTCGACGCCACGGGCAGCGACCAGCGCCCCGGCGTTCGAGGCGCCCGGCGCGCGCAGCGGGCGGACCAGCAGGGGCTGTTCGTTCCAGAGCCGCCGCTCGCCGTCGGCCCGGAAGACCCCCGAGACCCGTGCCACGGAGTCGACGTCCTTCAGGGCCCCGTCCCCGAGCCGGAACCGCTGTCCGACCCGCAGTCCGAGCGCGTCACGCGTACGCGTGGACACCGCGAGCTCCACCACGTTCCCCCGCGCCCGGGGCGCGCGCCCGGCCACGTACCCGGCGGACTCCGGAGCGTCGGAGGCGTACACCAGGGAGAGGCCGACTGCGCCCTCCGAAGCGTCGCCGCGGACGGTGGGCAGCACGACCCGCGTGGCGTCGAGCACGAGCCCGCCGCCCAGGGCCTTGGGCGAGGCGTTCTCCACGGCCGCCCCGTACCGTCCGAGCACTTCCCCGAAGTCCTCGTCCGCGCTCCCCGCCCGGGGGTCCTCGGGGTCGAACCGCGTGCTGTGCACGATCCCGGGCGCGGCCCGCTGGACCTGCGCGAACCGCTCCCGCAGGGCCTCTCCCCCGAGCCGGTCGAGAGCCCCGCCCCCGCCCGCACCGATCGCCACGAGGACCGCGACCAGCACGGCGAAGCCCACGGCGAGGGGCGCGTCCCGCGTCCACTCACGCATGGCGGCGCCCCCGGCGTCCGCACGCCCCCGCCGGGCCCGGTGCGCCGCGAGGCCGCGCGGCTCCCCGCACCGCGTGAGATCCCGCGGGACCGCCCACGCGGCTCACCCCCCGTCCCCCGCCCGCAGCACCCGCGCCAGGTCCACCCGGCCGAGCACCCGTGCCGCCACGGCCACCACCCCGCAGATCACCCCCGCCGTGACCACTCCCGTGAGTCCCACGCGGCCCCACGGCACCTCCACCACCAGCGAGGGAAAGACGGGCCGCCCGCCGGCGTCCACCGTCACCACCGGCATGACCAGGGCCGCGAGACCCGCTCCGAGCAGGGTGCCCAGGGTCGCCGCGACCCCGGCGAGACCGACCTGCTCCACCCACAGACATGCCGCGAGCTCCCGCCGCCGCACCCCCAGCGCCCGCAGCAGGGCGAACTCCCGTTCCCTGCCCCGCGCCGAGACGACCGTATGCAGGGCGAACGCGATGACCGCGAAGGCAGGGGCGAGGACCAGGCACAGCGTCAGCGCGCCCCGGGCCCCCCGCCGCAGCGGATCGGCCGCCAGGGCGTCCCGCGCCCGCGGCACGTCGACGGCCCGGCCGAGCCGCGGTTCCGCCCGCACGGCTGCGAGCGCCGGGCGCGCGTCGGCGCCCCGCACCCCCACCCACCAGGCACCGTCGGCACCGGGCAGCGCCCCGCCGAACGCCCACTGCGCCGCCATCCACCGGGAGTCCGCGAGCAGCCGCGGCCGGTCGCGCGGCTCCCCCGGCACCCCGGCGATCCGCCCGACGACGCGGACCCGCGCGCTCCCGCCGGTACTGCGCCGCACGGTCACCGTGTCGCCGACCCGCACAGCGCCCGAACGCAGCAGCAGGTCATCCGCGAGGACGGGCGCCGCGGGCCGCCCCTTCGCCCGGTCGGTGCCGAGCCGCACGCCCCACGGGGGGTGGGTGAGCCGCCCGTCGGGCCCCCGCAGCACGGCGTCGATGAGCGTGCCGGCCGCCGCCCTGTCCCGGCAGAGCACGGGTCCCGGCGCGTCCCCCTCGGCGGCCCGCCGGCCCGGAGGACGCCGCTCCACCCCGGGGCACCCGGCGACGGCCCGGTCGGGGGCGTCGGCCCGCAGGTCCCGCCACCGCGCGGGCGTCCGCAGCCCCGGCACCCGGTCGACCGTGACCCGGTAGGTCCGCCGGACGCGCTCGCCGACCATGCTCAGCTCGACCTGGAGCACCCGCAGGGACGCCCCGCGCACCGCGACCCGCAGCGGCACGGCCCTGGCCCCGCCCTCCTCGATCCGCACGGAGCCGGACCGCGCGAGCCCGTCGGCGTCCTCGTAGAAGACGGTGAGCCGTACGGGCACCGCCTCGCCGCGGCCGGTGGCGGACATCCGCACCCGCAGGGGCACCTCCCGCACCGCGCCGCCCTTCGGCAGCCGCACCGGAAGTCCATGCGCAGGAACTCCCCGCCCCAGCCGCTCCATCAGCTCCGCCACGGGCGCGTCCGCGAGATCGCCGCGGAGGGCGGGCAGGGGACCGCGCCGCGTGTTGACGGCCGTGACGGCCACCGCGTCCTGCCCGACGTACCCCTCGGAGGTGATCACGGGCGTGACGGCCTCGGCACCCGGCAGCGCCTCGTACCGGGCGCGCCGCTCGCCGGCCGGTGTCCCCTCGCCCGGTTCGACGCGCAGGTCGGCGCCGACCCGGAAGGCGGCCTGGTCGCGGTCGCCCCGGTCGAGGATGGTCAGCGCCGTGCTGCTGAGCGCCGCGACGGCGAGGGCGAGCGTCACCACCAGCGCAGGACCCGCGTGCCGTGCCGCGCGCCGCCCGATCTGCCAGCCGCCGAGCGGCAGGACGAGGCCGCTGCTCCGCCGCGCGAGGGGATCGATGACGCGGGCGACGAGCGGCAGGAACCGCAGGGCGAGCAGTGCCGCCGCCACGGTCATCGCGACGGGGGCGAGCACGAGGACGGGGTCGACGCCGTCGCCGCCGGTCACGGGCGACCGGTACTGGCGCAGTTGCAGCCAGCCCAGGACGGCGACCGCGGCGAGCGCCAGGTCCGCGCCGAGCCGCTGGGCCCCCGCGAACCGCGCGACCCGCAGCCGCAGCCGCGCCACCGCCCGCCGGTCGCGCACCGTCCGGGCCGTCGGCAGCAGCACCGCGGCCCCGTGCACGAGGAGGGCGGCCGACGCCGCCGCCCAACCGAGGCCGGTGGCCGCCGTCCCCGGCACCTCGCCCTCGACGAGCCCGGCCGCCGCGAGCCCCCGCAGGAGCGGCCCCGCGAGGAACGGTGCGGCCACCGCGGCGGGCACGGCGGCGCAGGCCCACAGGGCGGCCGTGGAGAGCAGGAGCCGCCGGGTGCCCGCCCCGCGCGCGGCGAGCAGCGCCAGCTCGGGGCGCCGGTGTTCGGCGAGCTGCCGCGCGGTGAGGGCGAGCGCGGCCACGGCGAGGGCGGCGAGGAGCGTCGCGGGGACGTAGAGGCCCGTGCGGGCCACGGCGATCGGCGTGGTGAGCCGGTCGAGTGCCCTGCGCAGCCCCGCGGAGACGGTGAGGTCCTTGCCGTCGACCCGGTCGGCCCCCTCGCCCGCGCTCCGTCCCGCGAGGACCGAGAGCGAGGCGTCACTGCCCGCGAACCGCCCGGCCCGCTCCCGCAGCGCCTCGATCTCCCCGAGCCGCAGCCCGCCCGTGTCGGGCACCCCGAGCCAGAGCGCCGTCGCGTCCCCGGCGAGGCCCGGCTGTCCGGCGAACGCCCGGCGCGGCACCACCGCGATCGTGCCGGGCACCCCGAACGTGCTGCTCAGGGAGGCCCATACGGCGGGCGCCCGCTCCTTCGCGGCGTAGAGGCCGACGACCCTCAGCCGTACGAGCCGCGCGTCCGCTCCCCGTACGGTGAGCGCGTCACCGGGCCGTACGGCGAGTTCGGCGGCGGCCGCCTCGGTCAGCGCGGTCTCGACCGCCCCCGGGCGCGGGCGCGGCCACCGCCCCGCCACGAGCGAGGCGTGTCGCCGTACGCCTTCGGGGGCGACGACGGAGAGCGTGGCGTCCTGGCGCGGATGGCCCGCGGCCTCGGTGACGGCGAGCTCGTCGTTGCGGGCGGCGGGGGCGCGCAGGGCCGGCCAGGTGTGCTGGGGCGCGTCGCCGTAGGTACGGGCCAGGGCGGCGCGGGCGGCCCGGTCGAGGTCGCGGTCGGCGCCCCGGCGGTAGGGTCCCGCGATCTCCACGACGGCGTCCCTGTCGGCGGCGAGCCGACGCTGCACCGCGCCCTCGACGGACTTCTCCGCGAGGGCCGCGAGGGCGGCGAGCACGGTGGCCGCGAGCAGCACCGCGAGCCCGGCGGCTCCCAGGACGAGCCCGTGCCGCAGGCTCCCCCGCACCGCCGCGGGTGCCCCTCTTCCCCTCAACGCCACGGTCGCCCCCCGGTGCGAGCCCGGCACAGTATGGGCGGACACGCCTGTGGCCCGCAACGGTCCGGACACACCGGATCGTCGCGGGCCACAGGAAGGGCGGCCGGCCCCCTGTCTTCGCGTCGCGAAGGCAGCGGGTGAGGGGTCAGCGCACCTCGGTGATCTCGGGGCCGCGCTGGAGCTGGCCCATGCCGCCGGAGAAGCGGGAACCCTCCTGCTGCTCCTCCTTGACGCCCTCCGCGACCATCTGCGCGTCGTCGGGCAGCTTCAGGACGATCGGGTCGCGCGGCGCCATCGGGCCCTCGCCGCGCACGACGACGGTGTCCCGGAAGATCTGCTCAAGGAGCCCGGCGGCCTGCGGCTGCACCGCGCCCTGTCCGGAGATCACCCCGCGCAGGAACCAGCGCGGGCCGTCGACGCCGATGAAGCGCACGACCTGCACGCCGCCCGTGCCGTCCGGCAGCTGCACCGGGACCTGGGCGCGCAGCTCCCAGCCGAGGGGGCCCTCGACCTCGTCGATGACACCACCCTGCTGGGTGATGCCGGTGGCGATCTCCTCGCGGACCTCGCCCCAGATGCCCTCCTTCTTCGGGGCGGCGAAGCCCTGGAGCTGGATGGCGCTGTCCTGGAGCACGACGGTGGCCGCGACGATCGCGTCGCCCGCGACCTCCACCCGCAGCTCCATGCCCTCGACCCCCGGCACGAAGAGTCCGCCGAGGTCCACGCGGCCCTCGCCGGGCTCACGGACCTCGGAGACGTCCCAGGGACCGTCGGGACGGGGCTCGGGTTCGAGCCTCACGCGCGTGCGCGCGGCGTCGGCCGAGTCGTCGGCCACGCTGTCGACGACCTGCTCGTCCGCGCCCGCCGCGTCCTCGGCGGCACTGTCCTTCTTGCGACGTCCGAACACGTCACTGTCCTTCCCGGTCGGATACGACCGATGCGTATCGATTCCCACCCGTTTGCCCGCCCGCACTCTCGCGCGGACCCACGCCCGTACGCTCGCCCGAGCCGGCGTCCACGGCGGCATGGCCGCCGGTGGACCCGAAGCCCCCCTCGGCCCGTGCCGACACGGGAAGCTCCGCCACCTCCTGGAAGCGCACCTTCTCGACCCGCTGGACCACCAGTTGGGCAATCCGGTCGAAGCGCTCGAACCGCACGCTGTCGCGCGGGTCGAGATTCACCACGATCACCTTGATCTCTCCACGGTACCCGGCATCCACCGTCCCCGGGGCATTCACCAGAGCGACACCACAGCGTGCGGCGAGCCCCGAACGGGGGTGCACGAAGGCCGCGTACCCCTCGGGGAGCGCGATGGACACCCCGGTGGGCAGGACGACCCGCTCACCGGGCGCGAGTTCGCAGGGCTCGGTCGTCCGCAGATCGGCACCCGCGTCGCCGGGCCGCGCGTACGCCGGCAGCGGGACGTCGGGGTCGACGCGCCTGATGAGCACGTCCAGCCCGCTCGGGCCGTCGTCGGGGGCAAGGGACGTCACGGGTTCACCTCGAAGGCGCGGGAGCGCCGGATCTGGTCCGGGTCGTTCATGGCCGCCCGGATCTCCTCCTGGCGGCCGTTGTCGATGAAGTGGTCGACCTTCACCTCGATGAAGAGGGCGTCGGCACGGACCGCCACGGGCCCTTCGGGGCCGCCGATCCGGCCGGTGGCGGTCGAGTAGATCTTGCGGCCGGCGACGGCGATGACCTCGGCCTCCAGGTACAGCACGGTGCCCAGCGGCACGGGCCGTACGAAGTCGGTCTCCAGGCGGCCGGTCACGGCGATCACCCGCAGCAGCCAGTTCAGCGAGCCGAGCGTCTCGTCGAGCGCGGTGGCGAGGATGCCGCCGTGGGCGAGCCCCGGGGCGCCCTGGTGCGCGTCGCGCACGGTGAACTCGGCGGTGATCGCCACGCCCTCCCCGGCGCGCGCCGCCAGGTGCAGGCCGTGCTCCTGCCCTCCCCCACATCCGAAACAGTGTTCGTAGTGGGCCCCGATCAGCTCGCCGGGTGCGGGCGCGTCAGGATGGCGTACGGGCGCTATGGCCTCGGCCGGGGGCTTCAGAGCTGCAGATGTACCACTCACAGGCGCAGACCTTACCTCCGCGTCAGCCGGTCGGCGCACCGTGCCAAGCTTGGTTCCATGCAGCCTTACGAAGAACGCCTGACCGCACCCCGCTCCTGGTGGCTCGCCTCGGTCCTGGTGGGTGTCGCGATGGCCCTGGTCCTGCTGCCGTTCGGCACGCTGCCGCTCCTCGCGGGGCTGGTCGGCGGGACGGCCGTGGCGGCGGTCGTCACCAGTGCGTACGGCTCGGTGCGGGTCCGCGTGGTGGCGGGCTCGCTGGTCGCGGGCGACGCGAAGATCCCGGTGTCGGCGCTGGGTGACGCCGAGGTCCTGAAGGACGAGGAGACCCGCGCCTGGCGCACGTACAAGGCCGATCCGCGCGCCTTCATGCTGCTGCGCGCGTACATCCCGACGGCCCTGCGCGTGAACATCACCGACCCGGACGACCCGACGCCGTACGCCTACATCTCCACCCGGCACCCCGAGGCCCTGGCGGAGGCCCTGGAGTCGGTGCGGAACAACGCCGCCTGAGCAGCGGCCCCGCGGGGGCCGTCAGGCTCCGGGCTCCCCGGGGAACCGTCCGGGCGGCAGCGCGTTCGCGGGGGCTTCGAGAGGGGGCAGCTCCCGCAGGGAGTCCCACGGCACCTGGGTCTTCCGCAGGTCCGCACGGACCCGCGCGGCCAGCTTCTTGGTGTCCCGGCGGTTCATGACCGCCCCGACGGCGGCGCCCACCATGAAGGGCATGAGGTTCGGCAGGTTCCGGACCATCCGCTTCATGATCTGCTGGCGCAGCTCGCGCTTGACCTGGCCGCCCAGGGCCGCGTTGAGCGTCGAGGGCTTGGCCACGTCGACGCCGCGCTCCTGCGTCCACGCGGTCAGATAGGCCGTGCTGCGCTGGGCGAGGCTGCCCTCGGGGCGCCGTCCGTAGACCTCGTGCAGCTCGGCGATCAGCTTCAGTTCGATGGCGGCCACGCCGGTGATCTCCGCCGCGAGTTCGGCGGGCATCGCGGGCGGTACGGGGAGCATCGCCGCCGCGCCCACACCCGCGCCCACGGTGGACGAGGCGTTGGCCGCACCGGCGATCAGTTTGTCCGCGAGCTGCTCGGGGCCGAGGCCGGGGAACTGCTTGCGGAGGGTCGCCAGGTCGCGGACCGGGACCCGGGGGGCGATGTCGATGATCCGGTCGGCGAGATGGCCGATGGCGGCCTTGGCGCCGCGCCCGCCCTTGCGCACGCCTTCTCTCATCCCGCCCGCGACGGCGGCAACACGGCCCTTGGCCCCGGCTCTCCGGGCGACCTCGGTTCCCTTGTCGTCCGCCGTCCGGTCCGGCACCGAGGTGAGGGCGTCCGCCGGTTCGAGCGAGGCTGATCCTGTGGGGGAAGAGCCTCGCCCGTCGTCACGCACGCCGTCGCCCGTGGCGCCGGCTTCGTCCGCTCCACGCCTGCGGAAGCGGCGCTTCCTGGACGGGGTCGAGCCAGTCATTGGCCGACCCCGCCTCAGTCGCAGTCGCGGCAGATCGGCTGGCCGTTCTTCTCGCGGGCCAGCTGGCTGCGGTGGTGGACCAGGAAGCAGCTCATGCAGGTGAACTCGTCCTGCTGCTTCGGGAGCACGCGCACGGCGAGCTCCTCGTTGGAAAGGTCCGCGCCGGGCAGCTCAAGGCCCTCGGCGGCCTCGAATTCGTCGACGTCGACGGCCGAGGTCGACTTGTCGTTCCGCCGCGCCTTCAGTTCCTCGATGCTGTCCTCGTTGACATCATCGTCGGTCTTGCGTGGGGTGTCGTAGTCCGTTGCCATTGTCGCTCTCCCCCTCTGGGTGTCTGCGGTGTCTCAGCGCACGTAACGCGTGAGGAGCCGGACTTGTGCCCGACCCGAGGCGGAGATTTTGCCTCACATCAAGGTCTGTTACTCAATCGACACCCAACCGCACCTCTGAAGAGGCGATGGGTTGGATGGCGATGGGGACCGTACACGGTCCGAATGTCGCACTCACGGGCGCCACCCCGTGTACTTCCCGTGATCAAGACCCCCGAAAACCCGGATTTTCCCGGCTTTCCGGCGACTTTCGTGATCACGGAGAGTAGATGGCGAAAAAATCGCCCCTGTGATCGATCGCACACGGATTCCCCGGGAACGGGTCCCGAAAATTCCGCGCAAAGCGAACAAGCGCTCGCGGCTGCGGCACCTCCTCAGAGGGGCAGGGTGACACGCATCACGAGCCCACCCCCTTCGCGCGGCTCCGCGATGATACGGCCCCCGTGGGCCCGCGCGACCGACCGGGCGATCGACAGGCCGAGCCCGACGCCCTTGTCGCTGCCCGTGCGCTCGGTCCGCAGCCGCCGGAACGGCTCGAAGAGGTTGTCGATCTCGTACGCGGGCACCACCGGCCCCGTGTTGGAGACCACCAGGACCGCCTGGCCGTGCTGGGCCTCCGTGGTGACCTCGACCCAGCCGCCCTGCCCTTCGTGGCTCGGCACGTTGTACCTCACGGCGTTCTGGACGAGGTTCAGGGCGATGCGCTCAAGGAGGACGCCGTTGCCCTGGACGACGGCCACGCCGCGCTCGCCGCGTATCTCCACGCCCTTGGCCTCCGCCTCGGCCAGGACCTGGTCGACGGCGCGGTCGGCCACCTCGGCGAGGTCGACCGGCTTGCGCTCCACGATCTGGTTGTCGCTGCGGGCGAGCAGCAGCAGGCCCTCCACGAGCTGCTCGCTGCGCTCGTTGGTGGCGAGCAGCGTCTTGCCGAGCTGGTGCAGCTCCGGCGGCGCCCCGGGGTCGGAGAGGTGCACCTCCAGCAGCGTGCGGTTGATCGCCAGGGGCGTGCGCAGCTCGTGCGAGGCGTTGCCCACGAAGCGCTGCTGGGCGGTGAAGGCCCGTTCCAGGCGGTCCAGCATCTCGTCGAAGGTGTCGGACAGCTCCTTCAGCTCGTCGTCGGGCCCGTCGAGCTCGATGCGCCGGGACAGGTCCGTGCCGGCCACCCTGCGGGCGGTACGGGTGATGCGGCCGAGCGGCGAGAGCACGCGGCCCGCCATCGCGTACCCGAACGCGAACGCGATCACGGCCAGGCCGAGGAGCGCGAGCAGCGAACGGCTCAGGAGGTTGTCGAGCGCGTGCTGGCGCTGTTCGTTGACGCACGCGCCCATGGCCTGGTTGAGGTCGTCGGCGCTGGGGTTGCGGGGCAGGTTGCAGACCGTGCTGGCCACCTGGCCCTCGATGATCTTGAACGGCAGCTCACTGCCCACGTTCAGCGCCTGCGCGGCGAGCAGGTAGATGATCGAGAGCAGCAGGATGCCCGCGATCAGGAACATCCCGCCGTACAGCAGGGTGAGGCGTATGCGGATCGTGGGCCGCAGCCACGGGAAGGGCGGCTCGACCTTCCTCGGGTCCCACGTCGGCTTCGGTGGCGCTGTCGGTGGCGCCGGTGTCGAGGCCACCGGGGGTCAGATCCGGTAGCCCGAGCCGGGGACCGTCACGATGACGGCGGGCTCACCGAGCTTGCGGCGCAGGGTCATGACGGTCACCCGGACGACGTTCGTGAACGGGTCGGTGTTCTCGTCCCAGGCCTTCTCCAGGAGCTGTTCCGCGGAGACGACCGCGCCCTCGCTGCGCAGCAGCACCTCAAGCACGGCGAACTCCTTGGGGGCGAGCTGGATCTCCCTGCCCTCGCGGAAGACCTCGCGGCGGTTGGGGTCGAGCTTGATCCCGGCGCGCTCCAGGACGGGCGGCAGCGGCACGCTGGTCCGCCGGCCGAGGGCACGCACGCGTGCCGTCAGCTCGCTGAACGCGAACGGCTTGGGCAGATAGTCGTCGGCGCCGATCTCCAGGCCCTCGACGCGGTCGCTGACGTCGCCCGACGCGGTGAGCATCAGGACGCGGGTCGGCATGCCGAGCTCGACGATCTTGCGGCAGACGTCGTCACCGTGCACGAGCGGGAGGTCCCGGTCGAGCACGACGACGTCGTAGTCGTTGACGCCGATGCGCTCCAGGGCGGCCGCCCCGTCGTACACGACGTCGACGGCCATGGCCTCCCGGCGCA
The DNA here is from genome assembly GCF_040654435.1 of Streptomyces sp. NPDC050703. Taxonomy (NCBI): domain Bacteria; kingdom Bacillati; phylum Actinomycetota; class Actinomycetes; order Kitasatosporales; family Streptomycetaceae; genus Streptomyces; species Streptomyces sp. NPDC050703. The sequence goes on along the minus strand of NZ_JBFAHX010000002.1, from coordinate 165,607 downwards.
GTCCGGTGGCCACCGCATCGGCGAGCAGCTGCTCGTCCTCGACGACGAGTACGCGCACGTCGCTGTCCTTCCTCTGTGCCCCTGCGGGCAGGTCTGTCTGGGGGTAGGGCTCCATCCTGCCCCTTTCGGCCATAAACCGGCTGTAAGGCGGACCGGCCCCCGCGAACGCGGGACTTTCTCGGGCCGCCGAGGTTTCTGCGGCGCCGTGCGGGGGGAGGACGGGCTTACACCCGCGATCACGCTTTGTCAGTGGCGTGCCACCAACCGCTTACTCCAGGGCGGCGAGAGACGTGATCGCCCCTTCTTGAGGGCACACCCCCGTGCCATCGACCCACGACCCAGCCGAGGGGGCGCAACCATGGACGCATTCACCGCAGGTCTTCTGCAGCGCATAAAGGCCACGGAGTCCGACCTCACGATGGCCCGTGAGACGGGAGACGACTTCCTTGCCGAGGTCGAGCAGGCGGAGCTGGAAGACCTCCACCGCCTGGCCGCCGAGCACGGCGTCGAGGTAAACGCTCTGCACGTCTGACCCACCGCGCGCGAGGCCCCGGTACCTGTGGACGAGGTGCCGGGGCCTTCGCGTTCCCGCGCGGGGGTCCGGGGTCAGTCGTGCCAGGCGCCGAGGTCCTCCAAGAGGCCCTGGAGCGCCGGGAAGAGACCGGGCGGGGCCGCGACGGCCAGCTCGCCCGAGAGGCGCTCTCCGGGGCGGCCACCGGTCAGCGCGCCCGCCTCCCTGGCGATGAGCTCGCCCGCGGCGAAGTCCCAGGGGTTGAGCCCGCGCTCGTAGTACGCGTCGAGGCGGCCCGCCGCCACATCGCACAGGTCGATCGCGGCCGAGCCCCCGCGCCGGATGTCCCGCACCCGCGGGATCAGCTGCCGGGCCACCTCGGCCTGCTGGGCGCGGCGCTCGGCCACGTACCCGAAGCCGGTGCCGACCAGGGCCTGCTCGAACGGCGGCGCGGGACGCACGCGCGTGGGCTCGTCGTCGAGGAAGGCGCCCCCGCCGAGGACCGCGCGGCTGGTCTCCCCGCGCACCGGGGCGTACACGACGCCGACCAGGGTCTCGCCGTCCTTGCGGGCGGCGACGGACACCGACCAGTCGGGGCGGCCGTACAGGTAGTTGACCGTGCCGTCGATCGGGTCGATCACCCACTGCACGCCGCTGCTGCCCTCGAAGCTGGCACCCTCCTCGCCGAGCACGCCGTCGTCGGGCCTGCGCTCGGCGAGGAAGTCGGTGATCAGCTTCTCGGAGGCGAGGTCCATCTCCGTGACGACGTCGACGGCGCTGGTCTTGGTCGCGGCGACCCCCAGGTCGGCGGGGCGGCCGTCGCGCAGGAAGGCGCCGGCCCGGTGCGCGGTCTCCAGGGCGACGTCGAGCAGCTCGGCCTTCAGCGCCCTCAGCGGGTCCGTCATGGTGCTCCTCGTGCTCTGCGTGCTCTGCGTGCTCTGGTTCACGCGTACGGGCTGTCGGCGCCGGCGGCCGCGGGCCTGGGGGCACGGGCCGGGCAGCAGCCCACCGGGCACACGTCGTGGCTCGCGCCGAGGGCTCCGAGGGCGCAGGGCGCGACCGCCGTGCCGCTCTCGCGCGCGGCGCGCTCCATGACCAGCTCCCTGACCGCCGCGGCGAACCGCGGGTCGGCGCCGACCGTCGCCGAGCGGCGCACCGGGAGGCCGAGCTCCGCCGCCTTGGCCTCGGCCTCGGTGTCGAGGTCGTACAGGACCTCCATGTGGTCCGAGACGAAGCCGATGGGGACCATGACGACCGCGGGGGCCCCGGCGCCGTGCCGCTCCTCCAGGTGGTCGCAGATGTCCGGTTCGAGCCACGGGATGTGCGGGGCGCCGCTGCGCGACTGGTAGACGAGCTGCCAGGGGTGCTCGACGCCGGTCTCCTCGCGGACCGCGTCGGCGATCAGCCGGGCCACGTCCAGGTGCTCCTTGACGTACGCCCCGCCGTCCCCGTGCTGCTCGACCGGGCCGGAGGTGTCGGCCGCGGAGTCGGGGATGGAGTGCGTCGTGAAGGCCAGGTGCGCGCCGTCCCGCACGTCGTCGGGCAGCTCGGCGAGGGACTTCAGGACGCCGTCCGTCATGGGGCGCACGAAGCCGGGGTGGTTGAAGTAGTGCCGCAGCTTGTCGACGCGCGGCAGCTCCAGGCCCTCGGCCTCCAGGGCGGCCAGGGACTCCGCGAGGTTCTCGCGGTACTGGCGGCAGCCGGAGTACGAGGCGTAGGCGCTGGTGGCGAGGACCAGGATGCGGCGGCGGCCGTCCCGCACCATCTCGCGCAGGGTGTCGGTGAGGTACGGCGCCCAGTTGCGGTTGCCCCAGTAGACCGGCAGGTCGAGGCCGTGCTCCGCGAAGTCCTTGCGCAGGGCGTCGAGCAGGGCGCGGTTCTGGTCGTTGATCGGGCTGACCCCGCCGAACAGGAAGTAGTGCTGCCCCACCTCCTTGAGTCGCTCCTTGGGGATGCCGCGACCACGCGTCACGTTCTCCAGGAACGGGACGACGTCGTCAGGGCCTTCTGGACCGCCGAACGAGAGCAGCAGCAGGGCGTCGTAGGGAGTGGGGTCAAGCGCATCGGACATGCAGCCGATCCTGCCACCCCCCACTGACAGCCGCGGAGAGGGGCTCGCCGACCGGCCGGGACCCGCGCTTCCCGTCCGGGGAATTCCGGTGCGGCACCCCCCGCGGGAGCCGTAAGCTGTATTGGCCACCTTTACGCCTTACCGGAGCCCCTCCCCCGCGGGAGCCGCTCCGGCGCCCCAGCGGAGTCCACGTGCCCAGCCCCTACCGCGCCATCTTCGCCGCCCCCGGTACGAAGTCCTTCTCCATCGCCGGGTTCCTCGGCCGCATGCCGCTGTCGATGATGGGCATCGGCATCGTGACCATGGTGTCGCAGCTGACCGGGCGGTACGGACTCGCGGGCGCGCTCTCGGCGACCGTCGCGCTGTCCGCCGCCGTGATCGGGCCGCAGATCTCGCGCCTGGTGGACCGGCACGGCCAGCGCCGGGTGCTCCGCCCCGCGACACTGGTCTCCCTCGCGGCGGTCAGCGGGCTGCTGCTCTGCGCCACGTTCGAGGCGCCCGACTGGACGCTGTTCCTCTTCGCCGCGCTGGTCGGCTGCGTGCCGAGCGTCGGCTCGATGATCAGGGCGCGCTGGGCCGTGCTCTACCGCGACACCCCGCAGCTGCACACCGCGTACTCCTTCGAGTCCGTGGTGGACGAGGTCTGCTTCATCTTCGGGCCGATCATCTCGATCGGTCTCTCCACGGTGTGGTTCCCCGAGGCGGGCCCCCTGCTCGCCGGGGCCTTCCTCGCCGTGGGCGTCTTCTGGCTGACGGCCCAGCGGGAGACCGAACCCGTCCCCCACCCGCGCGAGCACCACACCGGCGGCTCGGCGCTGCGCTCCGGCGGGCTCCAGGTGCTGGTGGCCACCTTCGTCGCGACCGGCGCGATCTTCGGGGCGATCGATGTGGTCACCGTGGCCTTCGCGGAGGACCAGGGTCACAAGTCCCTGGCGAGCCTGGTGCTCGCCGTGTACGCGCTCGGCTCCTGTCTCGCCGGTGCCGTCTTCGGCCTGCTGCACTTCAAGGGCGCACCGGCCCCCAGGTGGCTGCTGGGCGTCTGTGCGATGGCCGTGAGTATGATCCCGCTTCAACTGGTCGGGAACCTGCTGTTCCTGGCCGTGGCGCTGTTCGTGGCGGGCCTCTTCATCGCTCCGACGATGATCACGACGATGGCCCTCGTCGAGCAGCACGTACCACGCGCGAAACTGACCGAGGGCATGACCTGGGTGAGCACCGGACTCGCGGTCGGCGTCGCGCTCGGCTCCTCCGCGGCCGGCTGGGTGATCGACGCCGCGGGCCCGGACGCCGGGTACGCGGTCCCGGGCGTCTCCGGGGCCGCCGCGGTCGTCGTCGGGTTCTTGGGGTATCGCCGGCTGAAGCGGCCGGTTCCGCAACGGAGGGGGACCCATGAGCACGGGCAGCGCGAAGAGCACACCGGCGTGGCGTAACTGGGCGGGCACCGTCACCTCGCGGCCGGCCAGGGAGGCCATGCCCGCGTCGGTGGACGAGCTGGCCGATGCGCTGCGCGGGGCCAAGGAGGACGGTCTCAGGGCGAAGCCCGTGGGGTCGGGGCACTCCTTCACCGCGGCGGCGGCCACCGACGGCCTCCTCATACGCCCGGACCTGCTCACCGGCATCCGCCGCATCGACCGCGAGGGCGGCACGGTCACCGTGGAGGCCGGCACCCCGCTGAAGCGGCTGAACACGGCCCTCGCGCGCGAGGGCCTGTCCCTGACCAACATGGGCGACATCATGGAGCAGACGGTCTCCGGGGCCGTCAGCACCGGTACGCACGGCACGGGCCGGGACTCGGCGTCGATCGCCGCCCAGATCACCGCCCTGGAACTGGTCACCGCCGACGGCACGGTCCTCACCTGCTCCGCGGCGGAGAACGCCGACGTCTTCGCCGCCGCCCGCGTCGGGCTCGGCGCCCTCGGCGTCATCACCGCGATCACGTTCGCCGTGGAGCCGGTCTTCTACCTCACCGCCCGCGAGGAGCCGATGACCTTCGACGAGGTCACCTCGGACTTCGACGCGCTCTTCACGGAGAACGAGCACTTCGAGTTCTACTGGTTCCCGCACACCGGCAACTGCAACACCAAGCGCAACAACCGCGGCCCGGGTCCCGCCGCCCCGCCCGGCCGGATCAGCGCCTTCGTGGAGGACGAACTCCTCTCCAACGGCCTCTTCCAGGTGGTCAACACCATCGGCAGGGCCGCGCCCGCGACCATCCCCGCCATCGCCAGGGTCTCCAGCAAGGCGCTCTCCGCACGGACGTACACGGACATCCCGTACAAGGTCTTCACGAGTCCGCGCCGGGTGCGCTTCACGGAGATGGAGTACGCCGTGCCGCGCGAAGCCCTGGTGGAGACGCTGCGTGAGCTGAAGGCCATGGTGGACCGCTCACGGCTGCGGATCAGCTTCCCCGTGGAGGTCCGCACCGCGCCCGCCGACGACATCGCGCTCTCCACGGCCTCGGGCCGGGAGAGCGCGTACATCGCCGTCCACATGTACAAGGGCACGCCGTACCAGGCCTACTTCACGGCGGCCGAGCGGATCTTCACGGCCCATGAGGGGCGGCCGCACTGGGGCAAGCTGCACACGCGCGACGCGGCGTACCTCGCCGGGGTGTACCCCCGCTTCGGCGAGTTCACGGCCCTGCGCGACCGCCTCGACCCCGACCGCATGTTCGGCAACGACTACCTGCGGCGGGTCCTCGGCGACTGACCCGCCTACGGGCTCGGGGTCTCGCCCTCCCGCGCGTCGCCGCCGGCGCCCGTGCCGGTGCCGGTGGACGGGGTGGGCGTCGGGGCCGTGGTCGGTGTCGGGTCCGTACGCGAGTCGTCGCTCCCGGAACCGGAGTCCGTGCCCTTGTCCTCGCCGGTGTCGCCGGAGTCCGTGCCGGGGTCCTCGGACGCGGAGCCCGAGCCGGTGCCTTCGCCCGTGCCCGGGGTCTGGCCGCCGGTCCCCTCCGGGTCCCGCGTGGCGCCGCCGTCATCCTGGGTGGAGCCCTCGTCCGTGCCCGAGGTGCCGCTGTCCGAGGGCTGCCCCGTCGGATCGCCCGCGGGCGCGGACGGCTCCTTCGGAGAGGTGTGGTTGTTCCGCGTGAGGTTGCTGATGGTGGTGCCCTCGCCGCCGCTGAAGTCCTTGCCCGAGACCAGCTCGTACGTGGTGATGCCGGCCATGGAGACACCGAACACCAGGGCCGCAGCGATCAGCGGCCGCTTCCAGCTGCGGACACGCGCGCGGTGCGTCGTCCCCTCGGTGAACTCGTCGGGCGGGAGCGGCGGCATGGCGGCCGTCCCGGGAGCCGCCGCCTCCGGGGCCCCCGGCAGGGCGCCGGCGCGCAGCACGCGCGTGGCGTCGTCCGTCGGCAACGCGCGCGTGGCGTCGACGGAGCCGAGGAGCTGGGTCCGCTCGGCGTCGGCGCCCGCCGCGGCGACCGAGGGCAGGACCGTCGTGGGGTCCGCGTCGCCGCCGGGGACGGGCAGCACCGTCGTCTCGTCCGCTCCGGAGACGGGCAGGACCGTCGTCTCGTCGGCGCCGGCGCCGGTCCCGGCCGCGGTGTCGCGGGGTCTGCCCCACGTCGTGGTCACGGGCCCGGTGGCGCCCGCGGCGGCGCCGGAGAGCTTGGACGTCTCCGGTGGCTTGAAAGTGTCGGGCACCGAGGGGCTCCGGGCCACCGGCACCTGCTGCGCCCTGGGCTTGGCCTGGACGGCCACGACGCGTATCTGTTCACCCGTACGCTTGAAGAAGTGCTGGAAGATGGTGCCGCCACAGGTCGCCACGCCGCTCACGACGCCGGCGCCGAGGATCGTCCCGTAGACACCGAGGTTCGAGGCGAGCTTGGCCGCCACCACCGCGGCCATGGCGCTGCCCGCGACCTGCGGCACGCTGAGATCGAGGCGCCGCTTGCCCTCCGGCTCCTCCTGGTCCTTCGACTCCTTGCCGGAATCCGGCTTTACTCGCATCTCCGCCCCTTGCCTGCCTTTCTCGCCTTTCTCGACTGACTGCACGAGAAAGGGACGTATGGGCGAAGTGATTAGTTCCGTTTCGGGCGATTCCGTGAAGTGCGCCACGCATGTGTACGAACACGGGATCGGGGAAGGCGTTCAACTCCCTTCCCCTGCGAGAACTTCGGCGGCGCGGCGGTCCACCCGGGTGGCCCGAATGGAGTACTGTTGCGAGCCCTGGGTCCGGTCTCCCGCCAGGGTGCCCGGGCCTCCAAGGACCGCCGGGTGGGGGACCTGCTGCACAGGGTGACGAACGTCGTCACTTAGCGTTGCGAAGGGGTAACCGTGCCATAACGGCGATCCAGGGCCCATGCCCGACACGCCGGGCAACTCGGCAAGGTTGTGGCAGGCTGCACCCGGGCAGGCCACACTCGACTAGCGGAAGCAGCGACGCACGTGACGTCGGCAGGCACCACCCGGGAGGTTCCCATGCCCGAACTGCGTGTCGTGGCCGTCAGCAACGACGGCACACGGCTGGTGCTGAAAGCTGCGGACAGCACGGAGTACACGCTTCCGATCGACGAACGGTTGCGCGCGGCCGTCCGCGGTGACCGGCCCCGACTCGGCCAGATCGAGATCGAGGTGGAGAGCCACCTCCGCCCCCGTGACATCCAGGCGCGGATACGTGCCGGTGCCAGCGCGGAGGAAGTGGCCCAGCTCGCCGGCATCCCCGTCGACCGCGTCCGCCGCTTCGAGGGACCCGTCCTCGCGGAGCGCGCCTTCATGGCCGAGCGCGCACGGAAGACACCCGTCCGCCGCCCCGGGGAGAACACGGGGCCCCAGCTCGGCGAGGCCGTCCAGGAGCGGCTGCTGCTGCGCGGGGCCGACAAGGACACCGTCCAGTGGGACTCCTGGCGCCGCGACGACGGCACCTGGGAGGTCCTGCTCGTCTACCGCGTCGCGACCGAGCCGCACTCCGCGAGCTGGACGTACGACCCGCCCCGGCGGCTCGTCCAGGCCGTGGACGACGAGGCGCGCTCGCTGATCGGTGAGACCGACGACATCGCCGCGCCCGAGCCCAGCTTCCCGTTCGTGCCGCGCATCGCCCGGCTGCCCAGGGACCGCCCCCTCGACCGGCCGCTCGACCGCGCCCTCGACCGGCAGATGGACCGTCCAAGTGTGCCTCCGGCCCCCGTCGAGCCGCCGGAGGAGGGCATCGGCGCGGGCGCCGCGGTGGCCGAGCAGGAGCGCGACTCGCTGACCAGCCTCCTGGAGGCGGTGCCGAGCTTCCGCGGCGACATGGTGGTGCCCGAGCGCCCCTCGGTCGCGTCCACCGCGGAACTGCCGCCCGTGCCCGTGCAGGACGAGCCCGAGCAGGAGATCGACGCCGAGGAGCCCCCCGCGGCCTCGGCCGGCGCCGGGGCGGCCTACGCGGACGTGCTCATGCCACGCGCGGTGGCCAGCCACCGCGACCGCCTCGTCGGCTCCACGGACCGTCAGGCCGAGGCCGACGGCGTCCGCCCCGGGCGCCGCGCCGCGGTCCCGAGCTGGGACGAGATCGTCTTCGGCACACGCCGCAAGAAGCAGGAGTAGCAGGTCGTACGCCGGCGGCCCCGCACCTCGAAGGTGCGGGGCCGCCGCGCGTGGGCCCGTACCGCTACCCGGGGTCGGCGCCCGTGGCGACGGGCCGCGATCCGTCCGCGGACCACTCCGACCACGAACCGACGTACAGGGCGGCCGGGACGCCGGCGACCGCGAGGGCCAGCACCTCATGCGCGCCCGAGACGCCGGAGCCGCAGTAGACGCCGACCTCCGTGCCGCCGTCCGCGCCGAGCGACCGGAAGCGGTCGGCCAGTTCGGCGGACGGCTTGAAGCGGCCGTCCTCCCGGACGTTCTCCGTGGTGGGCGCGGAGACCGCGCCCGGGATGTGGCCCGCCACCTTGTCGATCGGCTCGACCTCGCCGCGGTACCGCTCGGCCGCGCGGGCGTCGAGGAGCAGCCCCGAACGGGCGAGAGCCGCCGCGGAGTCCGCGTCCAAGTAGTCCGTGCTGTTCGGGGCGGGTGCGAAGGTGCCCTCGGCGGGCGCCTTGCCCTCGCCCCGCTCCAGCGGTCCGGTCCACAGGGCGATGCCGCCGTCGAGGACGCGGACAGAGGTGTGCCCGGTCCAGCGCAGCATCCACCACAGGCGCGCCGCCGCCCAGTTCTGGCCACCGTCGTACACCACCACGTCCCGGTCCGCGGAGACCCCCGCGGCCCGCATCACCGCGCCGAAGCGGTCCACGTCCGGCAGGGGGTGCCTGCCGCGCGGGCCGGGGGGTCCCGCCAGGTCGGCGTCCAGGTCGACGAAGACGGCCGAGGGGATGTGCCCCTCCTCGTACGCGGATCGCATCGAGCCCTGGTGCTGCCAGCGGACGTCGAGGAGGACCGGCGGATTCTCGCCCGCCAGGTCGCTCGCGAGTTCGGCTGCGGAGATGATGGCGTTCATGGACCCCATCCTTGCGCATGGGGTGGCCGCGCGGCCAAGGTCCGGCTAGCCTGCTCGGCCGGACCCCGACCGGACACGGGGCGTACCGAACCTGGCACTCCCCGTACCGTGGGCGGACACCGGCCGGACATTCCGCGTCAGCGGGTCGTCAGCGGGTCGATGACCGCGAAACGGGCATGCTCCGCGGGAGGCCGGAGGCGGAGAGCCGGAGCGGGAAGCCCCCGGCGCGGCGCGGCCGGAACGCGAAGCGCTGCGGGTGGTGCGAGCATCTGCACGGTGCGCGGGCGTGCGTCGAGGGCACGCGCGCTCGGAAGCGAAGACGAAGCGGCCGTGACGAAGGCCGAGGAGAAGGTGACGATGACCGAGGCACGGGCGTCCGCCGGACGGCGTGACGGCGCGGGAGCCGGTCCGAGCACACCCGGCACACCCTGCTGGGTGAGCCTGATGGCGCACGGCCTGGCAGCGACCCAGGAGTTCTACGGAGCGCTCTTCGGCTGGGAGTTCCGGCCGGGACCCGAACAGCTCGGCCCCTATGTGCGGGCGCTGCTCGACGGCCACGAGGTCGCCGGGATCGGCCAGCTTCCGCCCGGCCGGCAGCTCCCCATCGCCTGGACGCCGTATCTGGCGACGGACGACGCGGACGCGACGGCCGAGGCGGTGCGCCACTGCGGCGGCACGGTGGGCGTCGGCCCCATCACGGCCGGGAAGGCGGGGCGGATGGCCGTGGCGCTCGACCCCACGGGCGCGGTGTTCGGGCTCTGGCAGGCCGCGCGCCACCTGGGCTCCGCGGTGGTCGGCGAGCCGGGAGCGCCCGCCTGGTACGAGCTGGTGACCAGGGAGACCTCCGGCGTCTTCCCGTTCTACCGCAACGTCTTCGGCTTCACCGAGGAGCCCGTCGTCTCGGCCGACGTCGACTATCTGCGGCTGTGTGTCGACGGGCGCCCCGTGGCGTCCATGCACGGCGTGGGCGACGCGCTGCCCCGCGACACGGGCCCGCACTGGATGACGTACTTCGAGGTCGCCGACGCCGACGCGGCGGCGGGCCGGGTCGTCGAGCTGGGCGGCCACGTGGTCCGGCCCGCGTGGGACGACGCCTACGGGCGGATGGTGACGGTGGCCGATCCGGAGGGCGCGGTCTTCACCGTCGTGCGCTCCGACCGCGAGGGCTGATCCGGCCGGAGCGGTGACGCGGGCCCCCAGGCGCGTTCAGGCGCGGAGGGCGGCGGTGTCCACCGGCAGGACGTCGGGTGAGAGGGCACCCGCGCGTGCGGTCGCCGCCGTCGTCCTGCGCTGGTGGTGACGGCGGCACAGGACCTCGTAGCCGACCTCGTCGGGCGACTGGTCGACGTCGCCGATGACGACCTGGGCGCCCTCGACGACCATTTCGCCGCCTATGGTGCGGGCGTTGTGCGTGGCGCGGGCGCCGCACCAGCACAGGGCCTCGACCTGGAGCACCTCGACGCGGTCGGCGAGCTCCACCAGGCGCTGCGAGCCGGGGAACAGCTTGGAGCGGAAGTCCGTGGTGATGCCGAAGGCGAAGACGTCGAGTGCGAGGTCGTCGACGATCCGGGCCAGCTGGTCGATCTGGTCCGGGGTGAGGAACTGCGCCTCGTCGGCGATCACGTAGTCCGCGCGTCCGCCGCGCGAGAGGTGGTCGACGAGGTGGGCGTAGAAGTCGAAGTCGTCCGCGGCCTCGATCGCGTCGGTGACCAGGCCGAGCCGGGAGGAGAGCTTGCCCTCGCCCGCGCGGTCGTCCCGCGTGAAGATCAGTCCCTGGAGCCCGCGGGCCGAGCGGTTGTGCTCGATCTGCAGAGCCAGTGTGCTCTTTCCGCAGTCCATCGTTCCGGAGAAGAACACCAGCTCGGGCATGGGGGGTGGCGGACCTTTCGAGGCGTGCGGAGTGGGGGTCTAGGAGCGTACTTCGAGGAGGGGAACGAGCTGTTCGACGGCGGTCATGGACCCGTGCATGCCGACCAGTGCCGACTCGTTGGGCTCGCGCCGCGTGGCGATGATCGCCGCGTCGTCGTGCGCGGCGGCGACCACGTCGCCGATGCGCTCGTACACACGTTGATCAATGTGTGGACCGAACCAGCCCGCGTTGATCGCCTCGTCACGTGAGGCGACCCAGAACTGCTCGCCCAGCACCTCGCGCCACACCGTCAATACGTCGTTCTGCGCACCGGGGACCGCGTAGACATGGCGGGCGCGGCCCTCGCCGCCGAGGTGGGCGACGCCGGCGCGCAGCTCCCAGTCCTCGTCGAAGTCGATACGGGACCGCTCGTCGAAGGGGATGTCGAGCATGCCGTGGTCGGCGGTGACGTACAGGGCACTGCGCGGCGGCAGCCGCTCCGCGAGGCGCTGGGCGAGCCGGTCGACGTACATGAGCTGGCCGCGCCAGTCGTCGGAGTCCACGCCGAAGCGGTGGCCCTTGCCGTCGACCTCCGCGTAGTACGTGTAGACCAGGGACCGGTCCCCCGCCGCCAGTTGCTCGGCGGCGAGGTCCATGCGGTCCTCCCCGGAGAGTCTGCCGCGGAAGGTGCCGCCGCTGAGGGCGATCTTCGTGAGCGGGGTGTGCTCGAAGCCGGGCGCCGAGACCTGGGCGGTGTGCACCCCCGCCTCGTGGGCCTGCTGGAAGACGGTGGGGTGCGGCTGCCAGGCGTGCGGGTCCGTCCACGGGTTCCAGCGGAGCTGGTTCATCAGCTCGCCCGTGGCGGGATCGCGCACGGTGTACCCGGGCAGGCCGTGGGCGCCCGGCGGCAGCCCCGTGCCGACCGAGGCGAGCGACGTCGCTGTGGTGGCGGGGAAACCGGCGGTGATCGGCTGTCCCGTGCCGCCGCGCGAGCCGGCGAGCAGCGAGCTGAGGAAGGGGGCCTCCGCGGGGTGCGCCTTGAGCTGCTCCCAGCCGAGGCCGTCGATCAGGAAGACGCAGTTGCGGTCGGCGGGAGCCAGCTCGGCGATGGCCGGAGCGTGGCCCGGCACGCCCTGGTGGGCGACGAGCGTCGGCAGCAGGTCGGCGAGCGATCCCGAGCCGTACGCGGGCACGGGGGCGGTGTCGAGGGCGAGCGGCTCCACGTCGTCCCAGGCGGGCAGCGACATCAGCGGGCGGTCTCCGCGGTGGCCTCGGACAGGGCCTGGGCGAAGGCGAGCGTCTGCCGCACGGCGTCGGGGCCGTCACCGGCCTCGCTGACGCGCAGGCTGAGGTCGTCGGCGGTGGAGCTGCCGGTGTACCCGTGGTCGGCCTCGCAGTTGGGGTCGCCGCAGGCCGCGGGCTCCAGGTCGATGCGGGAGACGGCGCCCCAGCCGATGGTCAGGACGACCTCGCGGGGCGGTGTGCCGGGCACGTACTTCTCGGGGTTGGCGACGACGCGGCTGAGGACGACGGAGGAGATCCGGCCGATCTTGACCGACTCCGTGGAGGTCGTCGCGTACGGCGTCGGGGACGTGCCGTCCGCCGCCTGCTCGTCGGTGTGGCTCACGATGAAGCGGGTGCCGGTCAGCACGAGGACCGTGACGTGCCTGCGCACTTCGTTGGCGTCGAACGTCGTCTCCTGGTGGACCAGGTACGACCCGATGGCCTCGCCGCCGATGGCGGCCTCCACGGCCTCGGCCACGAGGGCCGGGTAGTAGCCGCTGCGCTCGATCGCCGCGCGCAGCCCCTGGGTCGTCGTACCGGTCTTTGCCATGCCGTCCATCCTACGGCCCGGCGAGGGGCCCATGAGCCCCCGCGGGCGGCCCGGCGCCGGGAAGCGTCGTCAGTAGCGGGGGAGCGTCCGCGGGCCCAGGTCGTCACGCGCGGGCGGGGGCGCGAGCCGGACCGACGCGCCGAGCACGGAGAGCCCGCGGGGGGCCACGACCACGGGCTCCAGGGAGACGCCGGCCACCTCCGGGTGGTCGTCGACGAGCCGGGAGACCCGCTGGAGCAGTTCCTGCAGCGCCGGGGTGTCGACGGGGGCCGAGCCGCGCCAGCCGAAGAGGAGCGGGGCGGTCCTGATGGACCTGACGAGGGAGGCCGCCTCGCGGTCGGTGACCGGGATCAGCCGGTGCGCGGTGTCGCCGAGCAGTTCCGAGGCGGCGCCCGCGAGTCCGAAGGAGAGCACCGCTCCGGCCGCCGGATCGATGACGGCGCGCACGACGGTGTCGACGCCGCGCGGCACCATCCCCTGGACGACGGGCCGCAGCTCCGCCGGCTTGCCGAACAGGTCGATCAACTCTTGATAGGCCCGTCGCAGTTGATCCTCGTCGGCGAGGTCGAGCCGCACCCCGCCGAGATCGGCACGGTGGCGCAGGTGCGGGGCGGTGGTCTTCAGGGCCACGGGGTAGCCGAGCCTGCGCGCGGCCTCCACGGCCTCGTCGGGGCCCGGCGCGGGCAGCGCCTCGCGTACGGGGATGCCGTACCGCCCGAGCAGTTCGTGGGCGTCGGCCGCGGCGAGGGTGAGGCCGCGGCGGCCCTCCTCGCGCGCGAGCAGCTCCGCGATGCGGTCGGCGGTCCCGCTCTCGTCGATGTCGTCGTACTCGTGCACCTTGCCGGGTTCGGCCGCCTCGCGGCGCCACTGGGCGTACCTGACGGCTTCGGCGAGGGCGCGGACGGCGCGTTCGGCCGCGGGGTAGGCCGGGATGCGGTGGGAGTGCGCCGCTTCCCCGGCGGCCCCGGTGTCCGGGGCGGTCTCGGCCGCCGGGGCGGGCGCGGGGGGCTCGCTCCCGCCGGAGGGCGCGGCAGGGGCGTCGGGCCGGGTCCTGGCGGCGGCGGCCAGGGCCTCGGCGAGGCCGCCGAGCTCCACGTGGACCACGGCCACGGGCTTCGCCGGGCACCCCGCGGCGGCGGCGCGCAGCTCGCCGGCCAGTGTCTCGGGGTCGGCGGCGACGTTGTCCTCGCGCACCCAGGGTATCGCGTTGACGATCACCGCGTCGCACCCGTCGTCCGACAGCGCCTCGGCGAGCGCGGCCCGGAAGTCGGCGGGGGTGGCCCCCGTGGTCAGATCGCGCGGCGGCAGCGGTCGCAGCCCGTCGGCGACGCAGGCGTCGTACGTGAGCAGTCCCAGCGACTCGGAGTTGCCGAGGATGCCCACCCGGGGCCCCGAGGGCAGCGGCTGCCCGGCGAGCAGCAGCCCGGCGTCGACCATCTCCGTGACGGTGTCCACGCGGATGACGCCCGCCTGGCGCAGCAGGGCCGACACGGTGGCGTGCGGCAGCCGCGTGGCCTGCACCGCGTGCCCGGTGGGGGCGATGCCGCTGTGCCGGGCTCCCTGGACGACGACGAGCGGCTTGGCGGTCGCGGCCCTGCGGGCGAGGCGGGTGAACTTGCGGGGGTTGCCGATGGTCTCCAGGTACATCAGCGCGACGTCGGTGTCCGGGTCCTCGTACCAGTACTGGAGGACGTCGTTCCCGGAGACGTCGGCCCGGTTGCCGGAGCCGATGAACGTGGACAGGCCGGCTCCCCTGCGGTGCAGCCCGGAGAGCAGCGCGATGCCGATCGCCCCCGACTGGGTGAACAGACCGATGCGCCCGCGCGCGGGCGACTGCGGGGCGAGCGAGGCGTTGAGCCGCGCCCGGGGGGAGGTGTTGATGACGCCGAAGGCGTTGGGGCCGATGATGCGCATGCCGTACGAGCGCGCCCGGCGCACCAGTTCGCGCTGCCGCTCGCGCCCCTCGGGGCCGCTCTCCGCGTACCCGGCGGAGAGCACGACGAGGCCCTGCACCCCGCGCTCGCCGCACTCGGCGACGACCTGCGGCACACGGTCGGCGGGCACGGCGACCACGGCGAGGTCGACGGGTTCGGCCACGGACGCCACGGCGCGGTGCGCGGGCACGCCCTCGACCCGGGTGCCCTCTTCGAAGGCGCTGTTCACCGCGTACAGGCGCCCGGCGAACCCGGCGTCACGGAGGTTGCTCAGGACGCTGCGCCCGACGCCGCCCGGGGTCCGGCCCACGCCGATGACCGCGACCGATCCCGGCGTCAGCAGGCGCTGCACGGACCGGCCCTCGGCGCGCTGCTCGCGGGCGCGCTGCACGGCGAGCGAGCGGTCCGTCGGCTCCAGGTCGAACTCCAGGCGTACGACGCCGTCCTCGAAGCTGCGCTTCTGCTGGTAGCCCGCGTCCGTGAACACCTTGATCATCTTGGTGTTGGCGGGCAGCACCTCGGCCGCGAAGCGCCGGATGCCGCGCTCCCTGGCGACCGCCGCGATGTGTTCGAGGAGGGTGGAGGCCACTCCCCTGCCCTGATGGGCGTCCTGCACGAGGAAGGCGACCTCGGCCTCGTCGGCGGGCGCGGCGGCTGCCATGCCGCGCTCGTCGATGCGGTCGTACCGCACGGTCGCGATGAACTCGCCGCCCACCGTCGCCGCCAGGCCCACGCGGTCCACCAGATCGTGGTGGGTGAAGCGGTGCACGTCCTTGGCGGAGAGACGGGGGTAGGGCGCGAAGAACCGGTAGTACTTCGACTCGTCCGAGACCTGTTCGTAGAAGCTGACCAGGCGGTCCGCGTCCTCGGCCGTGATGGGCCTGATCCTGGCGGTGCCTCCGTCTCGCAGCACCACATCGGCTTCCCAGTGCGCGGGGTAGTCGTGCCGCTCCTGCTGATCCGACTGATCCGACGGGGTCTGCATGGAGCCAGGGTACGGGTCGCGGGGCGGCTCGGACCTTGGCAGGCTGGGAGCCCGGTGACCGCGGGGACAGCCGGCCGGATGACCTGGGCGTACGGTCGGCAGAGCACCCGTGCCGACATGAGACACTGGTCTAGACAACTTGGAAACACCTGGAAGGGCAGCAACACATGGCTGAGCGCCGCGTCAACGTCGGCTGGGCCGAGGGCCTCCACGCCCGACCCGCCTCCATCTTCGTCCGCGCGGCCACGGCCGCCGGCGTACCCGTGACGATCGCCAAGGCCGACGGCAACCCGGTCAACGCCGGCTCGATGCTCGCGGTGCTCGGCCTCGGCGCCCAGGGCGGCGAGGAGATCACCCTCGCGTCCGACGCCGAGGGCGCCGACGCCGCCCTCGACCGTCTGGCCAAGCTCGTCGCCGAGGGCCTTGAGGAGCTCCCGGAGACGGTCTGAACCGAGCGGCACCGACTGAAGGGTCCACCCTGCCACGGGGTGGACCCTTTGGCGTATGCGGCGCTTTCCGCGCTTCCTGATTTCACGGCATTGCGGCGCTCTGCGCATCGCTAACATCGCCAACATCGCCAACATCGCCAACGGAGCATGGCGCATAAAGCGCATTGAAATTCCGCGCCCTTCTCACACCGGCGTCCACTCTCTTTTGTACGGCGCCCGCGTTAATTCAGAAGGCCCGCCGTGTTTACGGCACGTTGCGGACCCCTCACGCGGTGGGCGCGTCCGGCGGGCCGCGGCCTGTGGGCCGACGCCGTGCGCTCCGCGTGCGCCGCGGCGAGCGCCCTGGCCCGTTCCGCGTCCCCGCGGGAGACCGCGTCGACGATCGCCGCGCGCTCGGCCCAGGCCTCGTCCGGCGCGGCGGAGGGCTCGACGGCGTACATCCAGGCGGTCTTCTGCCGGAGCTGGGCGAGCAGCGTGATCAGCCCGGGGCTGCCGGACGCCTGGGCGAGCGTCTCGTGGAACCAGCCCTCCAGCGAGGCCAGATCCTCCCCCTGACCCTTCCGGCAGCGCTCCCCGCCCACCTTGACGAGGCCGCGCAGGACCTTGAGGTGGGCGTCGGTGCGGCGGCGCGCCGCGCGGGCCGCGACGAGCGGTTCCAGCAGCGAGCGCACGTCGAGCAGGTCGGCCGCCTCCTGCTCGGTGGGTTCGGCGACGCATGCGCCCGCGTGCCTGCGCCTGACGACGAAGCCCTCGGCCTCCAGGGTGCGCAGGGCCTCGCGCACGGGAACGCGCGAGACGCCGTAGCGGCGTGCGAGGAGGTCCTCGGTGAGCCGGCTGCCTCTCTCATGGACTCCGGAAATGATGTCGTCCCGTATCGCCGTGCATACCGAGTGCGCGGGAATGCGCATGCCCTGACCTCCGCCTTGATACCGCGCGACGCGGTCGACCGACGCTCTTTCCGCGACTCTATTGCAGGGTGTCGCGTTTTCCGACGGGGCGAGGGAATTCATGGATATCTTTTGGCCAGACGGCGAAAGCCCCGGCTCATTCGTGAGCCGGGGCTTTCGGTACGACGCGGGGGTGTCGGTACGACGCGGGGGTGTCGGTACGACGCGGGGGTGTCGGTCGCGTCGGTCAGACGTGTCAGACGTTGACGCCGTGCGCGCGGAGGTAGGCGACGGGGTCGATGTCCGAGCCGTACTCCGCACTGGTGCGGGCCTCGAAGTGCAGGTGCGGGCCGCTGGAGTTGCCCGTGGAGCCGGAGAGGCCGATCTGCTGGCCCGGGGTGACCGTCTGGCCAACGGTGACACCGAGGGAGGACATGTGGCCGTACTGGGTGTACGTGCCGTCGTTCATCTTGATCACGACGTTGTTGCCGTAGGCACCGCCCCAGCCGGCCTCGACGACGGTGCCGGAGCCGACCGCGTGGACCGGGGTGCCGGAGGAGGCGTGGAAGTCGACGCCGGTGTGGCTGCCGGAGGACCACATGGCCCCGCCGGTCTGGTAGCCCGTGGAGACGTAGGAGCCGGCGATCGGGGAGGCGTAGGTGTTCAGGCGCTTGCGCTCGGCCGCGCGGGCGGCGCGCTCCTTCTCCTCGCGCTCCTTCTCGGCCTTCGCCTTGGCCTCGGCCTCGGCCTTGCGCTTCTCCTCGGCGGCCCTCTTCTTGGCGGCCTCTTCGGCCTTCTTGGCCGCCTCTTCGGCCTTCTTGGCCGCGGCGGCGTCGTCGGCGGCCTGGCGCTGGGCGGCGGCCTGCGCGTCGACGCCGTCGGCGAGCGAGTCGCCGACGGAGATCGCCTGGGTGAGTCCGGTGTGCTCGATGGGCGCGTCGTCGGCGGCGGCGAGCGCGGGGCCCGCCAGGCTCCCGATGACACCGGTGGTGGTGAGCGCGGCGACACCGGCGGCGTTGGCCGTGGTGCGCGTCAGGCGGCTCGGACGACGGTGCTTCCCGGTGGCACGGGTGAACGCCATGAAGCGGCTGGTCCTTTCCTTCCCTCTCGCCTACCGGGTTAGCTGACGGGTTCGGAGCAGGAAGGTCTCCTACGAGTCCCTCACCGTGCGGCAAGGTGCCCGATTCACCCCAAGGGACGTGTGGGTCCCCGGCTCCCCTGGCTCGCGCCGTACGGGGACTCGGCGATGACTGTCCGGTGCCGCGGCTGCGGCGTACTGCGTGACGAACAGCCGGACCGACGCTAAACGTGTCCTCTTTCGAACGACAAACAGAACGCCTCTTTTGTAGCGCACGCCACACGGCAGACAGGCAACCTCCATGGTAATTCGGACATATGGGGACCCCGGGGCCACAAACGGCCACCGGGGTCCCGGTATGCCCTGACTCCGCGCCGCCGCTCAGCCGGAGACGACGCTCACGTCGCCGATGCCGAGGGCCCTGACGGGCTCCTCGATGCGCGCGGCGTCACCCACGAGGATCGTCACCAGATGGTCCTCCGGGAAGGCGCTCACGACCGCCGCGGTGGCCTCCACGGTGCCGGTGGCGGCCAACTGCCGGTAGAGCTGCGCCTGGTAGTCGTCCGGGAGGTTCTGCTCGACCTGGTCGGCGAGCGTGGCCGCCACGGAGGCCGCCATCTCGTACTTGAGCGGAGCGACGCCCACCAGGTTCTGCACCGCCACGTCGCGCTCGGCGTCGGTCAGGCCCTCCGCGGCGAGCGTGCGCAGCACCGTCCAGAGGTCTTCGAGCGCGGGGCCCGTGGACTCCGTGTCGACCGATCCGCTGATGGCGAGCATCGCGGCGCCCGAGCCGTCCGGGGCCGAGCGCAGGACCTGGCCGAAGGAGCGCACACCGTAGGTGTAGCCCTTCTCCTCCCGCAGGACGCGGTCGAGCCGGGAGGTGAGGGTCCCGCCGAGGCAGTACGTGCCGAGGACCTGGGCCGGCCAGACGCGGTCGTGCCGGTCCGGGCCGATGCGGCCGATCAGGAGCTGCGTCTGCACGGCTCCGGGACGGTCGACGATGACCACACGGCCGGTGTCGTCGGCGGTGATGGCCGGCACGGGGCGCGGCTCCGCCGTGCTGCCCGTCCAGGTGCCGACGGTGTCCGCGAGCATCTCGTCCAGGTCGACGCCCTGCAGATCGCCGACGACCACCAGGGTGGCCGCCGCCGGACGGACGTGCTTCTCGTAGAAGGCGCGCACCGCCGCCGAGTCGATGGCGCCGACCGTCTCCTCCGTGCCCTGGCGCGGGCGCGACATGCGCGAGCTCGCCGGGAAGAGCTGCCGGGACAGCTCCTTGGCGGCCCGGCGCGCCGGGTTGGCCGCCTCGTGCGGGATCTCGTCGAGGCGGTTGCGGACCAGGCGCTCGATCTCGCTGTCCGCGAAGGCGGGGGCGCGCAGGGCGTCGGAGAGCAGTCCGAGCGCCTTCGGCAGGCGGGAGACGGGCACTTCGAGGGAGACGCGGACGCCGGGGTGGTCGGCGTGCGCGTCCATGGTGGCGCCGCAGCGGTCGAGCTCGGCGGCGAACTCCTCGGCGGAGTGCTTGTCCGTGCCCTCGTTGAAGGCCCTCGCCATGATCGTGGCGACGCCGTCGAGGCCCGCGGGCTCGGCCTCCAGCGGGGCCTCCAGGTGGACCTCCACCGCGACGACCTGCTGGCCGGGGCGGTTGCAGCGCAGCACCGTCAGGCCGTTGGGCAGGGCGCCGCGCTCGGGGGCGGGGAAGGCCCACGGCTTGGCCGTGCCGGGCTCTGGCTGCGGGTGGAACTGCATGGTCGCGGCCTCGGTCACTTCGCCGCCTCCTCTTCCTGTTCGGTCTCGCCGGCGGGGGTCTGCTCGGTCCCGTCGGCGGCCGTCTCCCCGGCGCCTCCGGCGGCCACGGGCTCGTACACGAGCACCGCGCGGTTGTCGGGCCGCAGGCGGGCCTTGGCGACCTCCTGGACCTCCTCCGCGGTGACGTCGAGGACGCGTCCCACGGCGGTGAGGGCGAGCTGCGGGTCACCGAAGAGGACGGCGTACCGGCACAGTTCGTCCGCGCGGCCCGCGACCGTGCCGAGCCGGTCGAGCCACTCGCGCTCCAGCTGCGCCTGCGCGCGCTCCATCTCCTCCGGGGTGGGACCCTCTTCGGCGAAGCGGGCCAGCTCCTCGTCGACGGCGGCCTCGATGACGGGGACCTCGACGTCGCCCGAGGTCTTCACGTCGAGCCAGCCGAGCGAGGGCGCGCCGGCGAGCCGCAGCAGGCCGAACCCGGCGGCGACGGCGGTGCGGTCCCGGCGCACGAGCCGGTTGTAGAGCCGCGACGACTCACCGCTGCCCAGGACGGTCAGCGCCAGGTCGGCCGCGTCGCACGCACGCGTGCCGTCCTCCGGCAGCCGGTAGGCGGCCATCAGGGCGCGGGCGGGGACCTCCTCCTCGACGACCTCGCGGATCTCCCTGCCGATGCGCTCGGGCAGGGAGCCGTCGCGCGGCGGCTGCTTGCCGTCGTGCGAGGGGATGGACCCGAAGTACTTCTCGATCCAGGCGAGCGTCTGCTCCGGGTCGATGTCGCCGACGACCGAGAGCACCGCGTTGTTCGGCGCGTAGTACGTACGGAAGAACTGGCGCGCGTCCTCCAGGGTGGCCGCGTCCAGGTCCGCCATGGAGCCGATCGGCGTGTGGTGGTACGGATGGCCCTCCGGGTACGAGAGGGCGGTCAGCTTCTCGAAGGCGGTGCCATAGGGGACGTTGTCGTAGCGCTGGCGGCGCTCGTTCTTCACCACGTCCCGCTGGTTCTCCATGGACTCCTCGTCTAGCGCGGTGAGCAGCGAGCCCATCCGGTCGGCCTCAAGCCACAGGGCCAGCTCCAGCTGATGGGCGGGCATCGTCTCGAAGTAGTTGGTGCGCTCGAAGCTCGTCGTGCCGTTGAGCGAGCCGCCGGCGCCCTGGACCAGCTCGAAGTGGCCGTTGTTCGACACCTGCTTCGAGCCCTGGAACATGAGGTGCTCGAAAAGGTGAGCAAGACCTGTCCGTCCCTTGACCTCGTGGCGCGAGCCGACGTCGTACCAGAGGCACACCGCGGCGACCGGGGTCAGGTGGTCCTCGGAGAGCACCACGCGCAGGCCGTTGGCCAGCCGGTGCTCGGTCGCTGTCAGGCCGCCGGAGCCGGGCTCGGCTGTGGCCGTGTGACCCATGGGCATGTACGTCCCTTCGATCGCTGAATCTGCAGAATTGCTGCGAGTCCCGCCACTGTATGCAGCGTGCCGACACCTCACGAAGTTCCCGGTCCGCTCACGGCGTAGTCGCCTCCGACACCGCCGGTGCACGGGTCGTGGTCGGCGTTGTCAGTGGGACAGTCCACAATGGTCGGCGTCAGAACCCGCACTTGCTTGTCGAAGGAGCCGCAGCAGCGATGGCCCGCCGCAGCACGAAGACCCCGCCGCCCGACGAGTCGTTCGAGGAGAGGATCCTCGACATCGACGTCGTCGACGAGATGCAGGGCTCCTTCCTCGAGTACGCGTATTCGGTCATCTACTCCCGCGCCCTGCCGGACGCCCGCGACGGCATGAAGCCGGTGCACCGCAGGATCGTCTATCAGATGAACGAGATGGGTCTGCGCCCCGACCGCGGCTATGTGAAGTGCGCCCGTGTCGTCGGCGAGGTCATGGGTAAGTTGCACCCCCATGGCGACGCGTCGATCTATGACGCCCTGGTGCGCATGGCGCAGCCCTTCTCGATGCGCCTGCCCCTGGTGGACGGCCACGGCAACTTCGGCTCGCTGGGCAACGACGACCCGCCGGCCGCCATGCGGTACACCGAGTGCCGGATGGCCGACGCCACGTCCCTGATGACGGAGTCGATCGACGAGGACACGGTCGACTTCGAGCCGAACTACGACGGCCAGGAGATGGAGCCGTCAGCCCTCCCGGCGGCATACCCGAACCTCCTGGTCAACGGCGCGTCGGGCATCGCGGTCGGCATGGCGACGAACATGCCGCCGCACAACCTCGGCGAGGTCATCGCCGCCGCCCGGCACCTGATCAGGCACCCGGGGGCCGACCTCGACACCCTGATGAAGTACGTGCCGGGCCCCGACCTGCCCACCGGCGGCAAGATCGTCGGCCTGACCGGCATCAGGGACGCGTACGAGAAGGGCCGCGGCAGCTTCAAGATCCGCGCCACGGCCACCGTGGAGAACGTGACGGCGCGCCGCAAGGGCCTCGTCGTCACGGAGCTGCCCTTCACCGTGGGGCCCGAGAAGGTCATCTCCAAGATCAAGGACCTGGTCGGCTCGAAGAAGCTCCAGGGCATCGCCGACGTCAAGGACCTCACCGACCGCTCGCACGGCCTGCGTCTGGTCATCGAGATCAAGAACGGCTTCGTCCCGGAGGCCGTCCTGGAGCAGCTGTACAAACTGACGCCGATGGAGGAGTCCTTCGGCATCAACAACGTGGCACTGGTCGACGGCCAGCCCCTCACCCTCGGCCTCAAGGAACTCCTTGAGGTCTATCTCGACCACCGCTTCAACGTGGTGCGCCGGCGCAGCGAGTTCCGCCGCGGCAAGAAGCGCGACCGCCTGCACCTGGTCGAGGGCCTCCTGGTCGCGCTCCTGGACATCGACGAGGTCATCCGCCTCATCCGCTCCAGCGAGAACTCCGCGCAGGCCAAGGAGCGCCTGATCGAGCGCTTCTCGCTGAGCGACATCCAGACGCAGTACATCCTGGACACCCCGCTGCGCCGTCTGACCAAGTTCGACCGCATCGAGCTGGAGTCCGAGCGCGACAAGCTCAACGGCGAGATCGACGAGCTGACCGGAATCCTTGACTCGGACGCGGAGCTCCGCAAGCTGGTCTCGTCCGAACTGGCCGCGGTCGCCAAGAAGTTCGGCACCGACCGCCGCACGGTGCTCCTCCAGTCGGCGGGCTCGCCCGCCGCCACGGTCTCGCTCCAGGTCGCCGACGACCCCTGCCGCGTGCTCCTGTCGTCCACGGGCCTCCTGGCCCGCACGGCCAACGGCGACCCCTTCGGGGAGGGCAGCACCAAGCGCGTCAAGCACGACGTGATCGTCTCGGCGGTGCCCGCCACCGCGCGCGGCGAGGTCGGCGCGGTCACCTCCCAGGGGCGGCTCCTGCGCCTCTCCGTGGTGGACCTGCCGCAGCTCCCGGAGACGATGGGCGCGCCCAACCTCTCCGGCGGCGCACCCGTCTCCGAGCTGCTCCCCCTGGAGAAGGACGAGAAGCTCATCTGTCTGATGACCCTCGACGAGTCGTCGCCGGGCCTGGCCCTTGGCACCGAGCAGGGCGTGGTCAAGCGGGTGGTGCCGGACTATCCCTCGAACAAGGAGGAGCTGGAGGTCATCACCCTCAAGGACGGCGACAGGATCGTCGGCGCGGCCGAGCTGCGTACGGGCGAGGAGGACCTGGTCTTCATCACGGACGACGCCCAGCTCCTGCGCTACCAGGCCTCCCAGGTCCGCCCCCAGGGCCGTCCCGCGGGCGGTATGACGGGTGTGAAGCTGGCCGCGGGGGCGAAGGTCATCTCCTTCACCGCGGTCGACCCGGCGGTGGACGCGGTCGTCTTCACGGTGGCGGGATCGCGCGGCACGCTCGACGACTCCGTCCAGACCACGGCCAAGCTGACGCCGTTCGACCAGTATCCGCGCAAGGGCCGCGCCACGGGCGGCGTGCGCGTCCAGCGGTTCCTGAAGGGCGAGGACTGCCTGAGCTTCGCCTGGGCGGGCCCGACGCCCCCGCACGCGGCACAGCGCAACGGCACGCCGGCCACGCTCCCGGACATCGACCCGCGCCGCGACGGCTCGGGCGTCTCCCTGGCGAAGCCGGTGGCGGCGGTGGCCGGACCGGTGTAGCCGCTCTACCCCTCCGGGTCGGCTTCCGCCGTCTCCTCGGGCTCCTGCACATAGCGCAGCACGCCCCACATGCCCTGCTCGTCAGCGGTGTGCGGGGCGTCCGCGCGACAGGCGTCGAGGCCCTTCCCCAGGCCCGCCGCGTCGATGTCCGACCCGATGAGCACGAGCCGGGTCAGCCGGGGTTCATCGGCGCCCCAGGGCTCCGGGTAGAACCGCAGGAACCGCCCGACGGCATGCACGGCGTACCGGTTCCGCGGATCGGAGGCGCCGAAATCGACGTACCCCTTGATGCGGTAGAGCCCTTCGGGCCTGCTGTCGAGCAGGGCCATCAGGTGACGCGGATCGAGAGGCACCTCCGAGGTGAAGGAGAGGCTCTCGTAGGCGGAGTGCGGATGGTGGGCGTGTCCGGAGCACTCGCCGTCGGCGCACTCCCCCTGGAGGGCGTCCGCATCGCCGTCCTGGCCGACGGTCGCGTCGTGGTCCCGCAAGTCGTCGAAGGAGAGCTGCCCGACCCGCTCACCCACGGGAGCACGGTCGAAGAACAGCTCGACGTCGACGCGCCCGTAGGAGGCGGCGACCACGGCCGCGCGCCCGGCGAGACCGCGGACGACGTCGAGTACACGCTCGCGCTCGGCCCCCGGCACCCGGTCGGTCTTGTTGACGACGACGAGATCGGCGATGCCCAGATGCCGGTCGACCTCGGGGTGCCGCTGCCGCGTCGCGTCGAACTCGGCGGCGTCGACGACCTCGACGAGCCCCCCGTAGACGGTGTGCGGGTTCTCGCCGGCGAGCACCATCTTGACGAGTTCCTGCGGCTCGGCGAGCCCGCTGGCCTCGATGACGATGACGTCGATCCCGGCGGCGGGAGCGGCCAGCCGCTCCAGATACTCGTCGAGTTCGCTCGCGTCCACGGCACAGCACAGGCACCCGTTGCCGAGGGAGACGGTGGAGTCGCCGAGCTGCCCGGCGACCGACATGGCGTCGATCTCGATCGATCCGAAGTCGTTGACGATCGCCCCGATACGGGTGCCGCCGCTGCGGTGCAGCAGATGGTTGAGCAGGGTGGTCTTGCCGGACCCGAGGAACCCGGCGAGGACGACTACGGGAATCTGCCGCTTGTTCACAACCGTGTGCCCCTCACACCGACACTCGTACGGACGCCGGTGCATTCCGTACGACGAATAAGACCGGGGCCAGGATATGCGCGGCGCGCGAGTCACATGGACGCGCGTGGAAAAGCGGCGTCACGTGCGCGTGGAGGTGCCTCGAAGTGAACGATTGTTAGCGGCGCTCGCGGGGCACACATTGTGCACGGCGTCGGGATGTGCGGCCACCGCTTCCTTCCGTGCGCCTCCTCTCCGCCTCCCCGCCGATCAGAGCCGCTCGGCACTCTGGGAGACGGCAAGCGCACGCCCATCGCTCGCCGGTCCGTTCCCTGTCGACCCGCACCCCGACGACCGGCGGACGGTCGCCTAAATCGGGGGTTGACATGCTCACTATAAGAATAGCCGCCGGTAGCCTCCGGCCCGCCGTCGCGGCCGGGTTCGGCCTCGTGGCAGGAGCCATCGGCGCGCTGACCGCACAGCGCCACACCATTGACGCGCTGCGCGTCCGGCTCGAACAACTGGAACAGGCCGCACACGACCAGCACGACGCCAACTTGGCCATGCAGCAGCGCCTCCACTGGGAGCTGCTGAGCAAAGCGATGGACGACCAGGACTTGGCCGAAGTCCTGAACACCTACGAGGAGGACGTCACTCCGCAGCGACACCGCCAGTACCTCTTCGCCAACGCCCTCTACACGAATCTGCTGTTCTACCACCGCGTCGGCAATATCGACCGCGACGAGTTCTTCGGGTTCGTGCGCGGAATCTTCCAGAACCCGATCGTCAGGGAGTACTGGAACGCGGGCAGGCACCACAGGGCCACCATCGCGAACGCCTCGGACGAGGCCGAGCTCGGACATCTGGTGGACGACCTGCTGATGCAACTGGAGGAGGCCGACATCGACGAATGGTGGGTCATCGGCGAGCCGCCGAGCAGAGAGCCCTGAGACGGGAAAGCCGCAGCTCGCCGTGGCCCCGCGAGACTGCGGCACGCCTCCCGCACCGTCACCGCCGCTCTCCCCCCTTCACTTGCGCATCTCTCGTTTCATCCCTCGTTTCATCCCTCGTTTCGTCCGTCGCCGCGCCGTCAGGGCATCACGCGGACGGGTGAGTCACCGGAAGTGGCAGCCCTCGTTTACCTAATGCCATCTCGGGCCGCTGACCGCGCGGACCGCGCAGGAAATCGCCCCACCCCATCCGACGCCCCACCCCACCGGTCGAGGCAAGCCCACAAGGACGCCCGGTCTGTCCCGGTGTCCGTGCGTCAGCTTGAGACCAGAGGGAAATCAGTGAGCCACATCATCCGTCGGATCGGGGCCAGCCCACGCGCGCGAGGCAGCGTATCCGGACAGAACTGCCCGGATATCTTCGAACTGTCCGACGGAAGTTTCGCGGTGATCGGCACAGACGCCACCGCGAAGCTCGACGCCGAACTCCCTACGGACGCCTCCCGAGGCCACTACGAGCGCATCGTCATCGTCACCAGGGAAACACTCGTGCGCGCCAAGGCCGACATTCCCGACAGCTGACGGCACGTCATCCCGGACCGGGCTCGGCGACGCGGACCCTATGCCCCGGGCGGTGGCGGCACCGCGGCCGGCGGCTCCACCCCCACATACCGCGCCGCCGGGCGGATGATCTTCGAGTCGTGCGCCTGCTCAAGGATGTTGGCCCCCCAGCCCACCACCCGCGCGCAGGCGAACGTCGGCGTGAACATCTCCCGGGGCAGTCCGCACAGCTCCATGACCACACCCGCGTAGAACTCCACGTTCGTGTGCAGCTCCCGCCCCGGCTTCAGTTCGGCGAGGATCGCCTCGACCTGGCGCTCGACCTCCACGGCGAACTCCACGAGATCACCGCCGAACCGCCGCGCGATCTCCCGCAGCATGCGCGAGCGCGGGTCCTCGGTGCGGTAGACGGGATGCCCGAAGCCCATGATGCGGTCGCCCGCGAGGACCCGTTCGCGGATCCAGCCGTCGATGCGGTCGGCGGTGCCGATCGCGTCAAGGGTGTCGAGGGCACGGCTCGGCGCACCGCCGTGCAGGGGCCCCGACAGCGCGCCGACCGCACCCACCAGACAGGCCGCCACATCCGCACCCGTGGAGGTGACGACGCGCGCCGTGAACGTTGACGCGTTGAAGCCGTGATCAATGGTGGAGATCAAGTACTGCTCGATCGCCCGCGCACGGGCCGCGTCCGGCTCGGAACCGGTGAGCATGTACAGGTAGTTGGCCGCGTACGACAGGTCGTCGCGCGGCTCGACGGGCTCAAGGCCCTGACCGAGCCGGTACAGCGCGGCGAGCAGGGTCGGCACGACCGCCGACGTGGCCAGGGCGTCCTCGCGGCGGCGGTCGTCATCGATGTCGTACACCGGCCGCAGGCCCTTCGACGCCCCGAAGAGCGACAACGCGGTGCGCAGTCCGGAGAGCGGGCCCGACAGCACGCCGGCGCGCGCGATGGCGGGCAACGCCGCGCGGACCTCGGCGGGCAGGTGCCGCAGCGACGCGGTGCGCTCGGCGAAGGCCGCGCTCTGCTCGGCGTCCGGCAGCTCGCCGTGGAACATCAGGTGCCATACGTCCTCGAAGCCGCGCTTCTGCGCGAGTTCGACGGCCGAGTACTGGCGGTAGTGGTAGAAGCCCTCATATCCCCGCACGTCCCCGAGTGCGGTCTCGGTGACGACGACGCCCGCGAGTCCTCGTGGGACCTCGACGGGCCCGGCGGGAACAGCGGCGGAGCCATTGATCGGCATGTTCTTCCTCGACTCTCTCCCTGAACTTGATTCGACTGTCCACGCTTGACTAAATAGTGTCAATATTGATTTGATCAATATACCAATCCACATATCGTGTATCCGGATACGGTGACGCCCATGACGGAGCAAGGAACCGCGCCCGAGGGTCGGCGGCTCAGCACGAAAGAGGCCGCCGAGCTGCTCGGCGTGAAGCCCGAGACCGTGTACGCGTACGTGAGCCGGGGCCAGCTCAGCAGCCGCCGCGGCCCGGGATCACGGGGCAGCACGTTCGACCCGGGAGAGGTCGAGGCACTGGCCCGCAGGAACCGCCGGGCGCCCGCGACACCGACCACCGGCGACCAGCTCTCCGTACGCACCCGCATCACGCTCATCGACGACGACCGCTACTACTACCGCGGGGTCGACGCCGTACGGCTGGCATCGGACCACTCCTACGAAGAGGTGGCCGAGTGGCTGTGGACCGGTGTCCTGCGCCGGGATGTCCGGTTCACCGCCCCGGCGGAGACCGTGTCCGCGGCGCGCAAGGCCGTCGACGCGCTGCCCGAGCACAGCGGCCCGACGGACCGGCTGCGCGTGGCGGCCATCTCCGCCGCCGCCGCCGACCCGCTCCGCTTCGACCTCTCCGAAGAGGCCGTGATCGGCACCGGACGCACGTTGATCCCGACCCTCGTCACCGCACTCCCACCGGTACCGTCCAGTCATCACGACGACGGCCCGCTGGCCCGACGCCTGTGGTCGAGGTTGACCGGCATCAAGCCCGACGAGGTCTCGCTGCACACCCTGGACACCGCGCTCGCCCTGCTCGTCGACCACGACCTCGCGGCATCGACCCTCGCCGTCCGCGTCGCCGCCTCGGCACGCGCCCACCCCTACGCGGCCGTCTCGGCCGGGCTCGGCGTCCTGGAGGGCCCTCTGCACGGCGCGGCCAGCGGCATGGCCCACCGCATGCTCCTCGACGTGCTCGACCGGGGCAGCGCGGCGCCCGTCGTGGCCGCCGAACTCCGCGCGGGCCGCCGCGTACCCGGCCTCGGACACCGCCTCTACACCGGCGAGGACCCGCGCGCGCAGGCGTTGTTCGCCCTCCTGGAGAACAAGCCCGGAGCGGCGCCCGCCCTCGCCGCGGCGCGCGACATCGTGGCCACCACCGCCCGGCACACCGATCTGCGGGCCAACGTCGACCTCGCCCTCGCCGTCCTCACCGCCTCCTCGGGGATGCCGGCGGAAGCGGGCGAGACGATCTTCGCGGTGGCCCGTACGGCGGGCTGGATCGCGCACGCCCTGGAGGAGTACGGCGAACGTCCCCTGCGCATGCGCCCGAGCGGCCAGTACGTGGGGCTGCGCCCACCTCAGGCGATGCCCGCGCCGGACGAGGCGCGAAAAGCCTGAGGGGAGCCGCGGGTTAGGCTCGCCCGCGTGAGTACCTGCGCGACCGCCTCCCGAGATCTGGACGAGCCTCTCGCGGGCACCGCCGCCACCGCCAGGACGTGGCTCCTGGTCGAGCAGCCGGGCCCCTGGGGTGCGAAGGCGCTGACGGACAGCCACCTCGCCCCCGGGCTCGGGCGGGCCCTGGAGACGGCCGCACAGGGCACCGGCGTCCGCGCCGCGCTCATCCGCCGCCCCGGCCGCCACGCCGACCTTCCTCCGGCGTCCCGGCACCAGGTGTACGTGGCCCACACCGCGCCCGGCCGCACCTGGCTGCGCTCCTGCATGGTGGACGACCCGCGGCGGCTGCTCGACCTCGACTTCGCCGCCCTCGGCTCGGGTGACCACTGCGGTGTCGGCACCCCGCACACGGGCGCCCCGCTGGCCCTCGTCTGCACCAACGGCAAGCGCGACCGCTGCTGCGCCCTGCTCGGCAGACCGCTCGCCGCGGAGCTGGCCGACGCGGGCGAAGAGGGCGTCTGGGAGATCACGCACCTGGGCGGGCACCGCTTCGCGCCCACGGTGCTCGTCCTTCCGTACGGCTACGCCTACGGCAGAGCCGAGGCGCACACCGTCAAGGAGGTCCTCGCCGCGGTGCGCGCGGGCCGTGTGGTCCTCCGGGGCTGCCGGGGCGGCTCCGCCTGGGAACGGCCCGGACAGGTGGCCGAGCTCGCGGTGCGCGCGGCGACGGGTGAGGACGGCGCCGGAGCCCTGGACGTCGCCGGCACGCGGGAGGCGGACGGGGCGGACGGCGCGGACGGCCGCTGGGAGGTGACCGTCGCGCACACCGACGGCCGCCGCTGGCAGGTCACGGTCGCGAGCGGCGCCTCGCTGCCGCCCCGCCCGGAAAGCTGCGGCGCGGCCCTCAAGACACCGGCGCGGATGGACGTGGTGGCGGTCCGGACGATTCCGGACGGGGTCCCCTGCGCGCCGGGCGGGCTCCCGGGGCCAGTCGGCCCCTAGGCCCTAGGACGCCGCCCGAAGGGGAGACCACGCGCCCGCGGGCGCCGCGCCCCACCGGACGCAACGGCTCTGCGCACGAGATCCCCGCCACACCGGCTTCGGAGTAGCCCGCTCACGGCCGTACCGTTCGTACACATGAGCCCGACCCCTCGCGCGCGACGCCTCCGCCTCGGCCTGCCGAGACGCGTGTTCTCGCAGGTGCTGCTGATGCAGCTGGCCATCGCCGCCGGTGTCGCGGTGCTCGCCACCGGGCTCTTCCTCGCGCCGCTCGGCGATCAGCTGGACGACCAGGCGATGCGCCGCGCGCTCGCCATCGCGCAGACGACAGCGGCGCACCCGGGGATCGCCGAGGATCTCCGGTCCTCGGGCCCCTCCGCCGAAGGACCCGTCCAGACGGCGGCCGACCGGATCCGCAGGGCCAGCGGCGCCGAGTACGTCGTCATCATGAACAAGGAAGGGGTGCGCTGGTCGCACACCGACCACGGTCAGATCGGCAAGGTCGTCTCGACGGACCCCAGCGACGCGCTCGCGGGCCGCGACGTCATGGAGATCGACGACGGCACCCTGGGCCGCTCGGCGCGCGGCAAGGTACCTCTGCGGGATGACGCCGGGCACATCGTGGGCGCCGTTTCCGTGGGCATCGAGTACGACAGCGTGCGGGCCATCCTGATCCACTCCATCCCGGAGCTGCTCGCCTACGCCGGCGGCGCCATCGCCGTCGGAGCGATCGCCGCGTACCTGATCTCGCGGCGCGTCCAGCGGCAGACCCGTGACCTGGCCTTCTCCGATATCTCGGCCCTGCTGGCGGAACGCGAGGCCATGCTGCACGGCATCCGCGAAGGGGTCGTGGCCCTGGACCGCGGCGGCCGTATCCGGCTGCTCAACGACGAGGCGCAGCGGCTCCTCGGTCTCGGGGCGGAGGCGATCGGACAGCCGCTGGACGCCGCGCTGGGCGCCGGGCGCACCACCGACGTACTGTCCGGACGGGTCAGCGGCACCGACCTGTTGACCGTCCGCGGCCAGCGGGTACTGGTCGCCAACCGGATGCCCACCGACGACGGAGGCGCCGTCGCCACCCTGCGCGACCGCACGGAACTGGAGCAGCTCGGCCGTGAGCTGGACTCGACCCGCGGCCTCATCGACGCCCTGCGCGCCCAGGACCACGAGCACGCCAACCGCATGCACACGCTCCTGGGCCTGCTCGAACTGGAGATGTACGAGGAGGCCGCGGAGTTCGTGGGCGAGGTGGCCGGCGCCCATCGGGTGACCGCCGAGCAGATCACGGAGAAGATCCGCGATCCGCTGCTCGCGGCGCTCCTGGTCGGCAAGGCCACGGTGGCGGCGGAGCGGGGCGTCACGCTCTCCGTACCGTCGGACACGGCGCTGCCGGACCGGCTCGTCGACCCGGGCGGCCTCGTCACGATCGTCGGCAACCTCGTCGACAACGCGCTCGACGCCGCCGCGGGCACCGGCCACGCACGCGTGGAGGTCGCTCTGCGCGCGGAGAACCGTTCCGTCGTCCTCAGGGTGCGCGACACCGGCCCCGGGGTGCCCGTCGAGCGTCGCGAGACGATCTTCACCGAGGGCTGGTCCACCAAGGAGCCGCCCGCCCACGGCAGGCGCGGCATCGGCCTCGCCCTGGTCCGGCGGCTCGCCGAGCGGCAGGGCGGCAGCGCGCGGGTCGGCGAGGGCCCCGGGGGAGGCGCGGAATTCACCGTGGTCCTGCCCGAAGCGCTCACGGAGCCCGCGTTCGCCGCCACCGAGGAGGCGCGATGATCGAGGTCCTGGTGGTGGACGACGACGTCCGGGTCGCGGACGTCAACGCCGCCTACGTCGCGAAGATCCCCGGATTCCGCGTGGCGGCGAAGGCCCACAGCGCCGCCAAGGCGCTGCGGCTGGTCGAGGACGTCCCGGTGGACCTGGTGCTCCTCGACCACTACCTGCCCGACGAGACGGGCCTGGCCGTCGTGCGACGGCTGCGCGAGCGCGGGCACCAGACCGACGTGATCATGGTGACGGCGGCGCGCGACGTAGCCACGGTCCAGGCGGCGATGCGGCACGGCGCACTCCAGTACCTGGTCAAGCCGTTCTCCTACGCGGGTCTGCGCGCCAAGCTCGACGCGTACGCGACGCTGCGCCGCACGCTGGACGGCGGAGGCGAGGCCGAGCAGTCCGAGGTCGACAGGATCTTCGGCGCCCTGTCGGCGACGCCTGCGCCGGAGCTGCCCAAGGGCCACTCCCCCACCACGGCGGAGCTCGTGCGCCGGGCCCTGATGGCCGCTGAGGGCCCGCTCTCCGCGGCGGAGCTGGCGGACCTCACCCGGCTGAGCCGGCAGACGGCACAGCGCTATCTGAAGCTCCTGGAGCGCACGGGCCGGGTCAGGCTGAGCCTCAAGTACGGTGACACCGGCCGCCCCGAGCACCGCTACGAGTGGGCGGCGAGCGGCTAGCCCGTCCCGCTCGCAGGGGATCGTTACGCTGCCCCTGCCCCCGTCAGCGACCGTACCTCCGCCTCCGCGTGCTTGGCTTCGTCCGCCGGTTCGCGCGAGGTCACCGTGCCGAGCCAGCCCGCGAGGAAGCCCAGCGGGACGGAGACCAGGCCGGGGTTCTCCAGAGGGAAGTACTGGAAGTCCACGTCGGGGAAGAGCGATCCCGGCCCCCCGGAGACCACGGGTGAGAGCACGACGAGCACGAGCGCGGGCAGCAGCCCTCCGTACACCGACCACACCGCGCCCCGCGTGGTGAAGCTCCGCCAGAACAGCGAGTACAGCAGCACCGGCAGATTGGCCGACGCCGCCACCGCGAAGGCGAGCCCCACGAGGAAGGCGACGTTGAGGTCGCGGGCCAGCAGCCCCAGCCCGATCGCGACCACGCCGATACCGGCCGCGGCGATCCGCGCCACCGCCACCTCGCCCCGCGGCGTGCCCTCACCCCGCCGCAGGGACGCGTACAGGTCATGGGCCACCGACGCCGACGAGGCCAGCGTGACGCCGGCGACCACGGCGAGGATCGTGGCGAAGGCGACGGCGGCGACGATCGCGAACAGCACCGCGCCCCCGGTGGAGTCCGCGCCGCCGCCCAGGTCGAGCGCCAGCAGCGGCACCGCCGTGTTCCCCGCGGCGTTCGACCCGCGGACCGCATCGGAGCCCACGATCGCGGCCGCCCCGAAACCGAGCACGATCGTCATCAGATAGAAGCTGCCGATGAGCCCGATGGACCAGACGACCGAGCGGCGGGCGGCCCGCGCGGTCGGCACCGTGTAGAAGCGGGACAGGATGTGCGGCAGCCCGGCGGTGCCCAGCACCAGCGCGAGCCCGAGGCTGATGAAGTCCAGTCGCGCCGTCCAGTCCCCGCCGTACTTCAGTCCGGGCGCGAGGAACCGCTCGCCCTGCCCACTGCGATCGGCGGCAGTCCGCAGCAGTTGGTCGACGTCCCCGTGAAAGCGCATCAGCACGAGCACGGTCAACGCGACGGCGCCCCCCATCAGCAGGACCGCCTTGACGATCTGGATCCAGGTGGTGGCCCGCATCCCGCCGAACGACACATAGACCACCATGAGCGCGCCGACGCCGACCACCGTCCAGACCTGCGCCGCCCCGCTCGTCCCGCCGAGCAGCAGCGCCACCAGTGAACCGGCTCCCACCATCTGCGCCACCAGATAGAGAACGGACACGGTCACCGAGGAAGTTCCCGCCGCGATCCGCACCGGACGCTCCCTCATCCGTGCGGCGACGACATCGGCCAGGGTGAACCGCCCGCAGTTGCGCACCAGTTCGGCCACCAGGAACAGCACGACCAGCCAGGCGACCAGGAACCCCACGGAGTACAGCATCCCGTCGTACCCGAACAGCGCGATCAGGCCGGAGATACCGAGGAACGACGCCGCCGACATGTAGTCACCGGCGATGGCGAAACCGTTCTCCATGGGGGTGAAGAGGCGTCCCCCCGCATAGAACTCCTCGGCCGAGCCCCGCCGGGCCCGGCTGACCCACGTCGTGATCGCGAGCGTGACGGCCACGAAGGCACCGAACAGCAGCAGCGCGAGCATCTGATGGTCCCCGGTCATCGCTCACGCTCCCGCTTCCGCTCCAGCACCGACCACCGCAGATCGAGCGCGGCCCGGTCCCTGCGCAGTCGCGCGTGCCTGGCGTACGCCCACGTCAGCAGGAACGTGGTGAGGAACTGCCCGAGCCCCGCCAGCATCGCCACGTTCACGGCTCCGGCGACGGGACGCGCCATCAGCCCCGGAGCCGCCGTCGCGGTCACGACGTACGCCACGTACCAGGTGAAGAAGGCGGCGGCCCCCGGAAAGACGAACCTCCGGTATCGCCTGCGCACCTCCTGGAAGGCTGCGCTGTGCTGCACTTCGAGGTAGACGTCCGCGGGGCCCGCGCTCGGCTTCCGGGTCAAGCCCGGTGGCAATACGCCTGGCGCCACGCCGGCGGCCGATGCGCGGGGCTCGCCGTCCAGCTCTCTCCGGCCGGAGGCGAGTGCGTCATGCCAAGGGTCCCTCGGGCTGCCGACGCCGCCATGGCCCGCACCGGCCCGGCCCGTCCCGGCCTCGGGCACATCGTGCTTCTTCACCGAACTCTCCTTGCCCGCGGCCCCGTTCGACCGCGTGCCCAAGGATGGACAGAACGGGAAGATCCCTCACTCTTCTCTCCGGACTCTTCACCCCATCAGGTGATACGTCATCTTGTGTGTGCGAGGGGGGAACGCGGCGGGAGCCGGGTGCTCCACCCGTGGGTGGAGCGCCCGGCTCCCGCCGGAGAAGTGCCCGCTAGGCGTCGATGCGCGAGCGGTCCATCGTCGCCGCCGAGCTGGTGATGAACTCCTTGCGGGGCGCCACGTCGTTGCCCATCAGGAGGTCGAAGACCTGTTCGGCCGAGTCCAGGTCGGAGATGTTGATCCGGCGCAGGGTGCGGAAGCGCGGGTCCATCGTGGTCTCGGCGAGCTGGTCGGCGTCCATCTCGCCCAGGCCCTTGTAGCGCTGGATGGAGTCCTTGTAGCGCACGTTCTTTCGCTGCAGCTCCAGCAGCGTCTCGCGCAGCTCCCGGTCGGAGTACGTGTACACGTACTTGTCCTGGCCCTTCTTGGGCTGGCTCAGCTCGATCCGGTGCAGCGGCGGCACCGCGGCGAACACGCGGCCCGCCTCGACCATGGGGCGCATGTACCGCTGGAAGAGCGTCAGCAGCAGAATCCGGATGTGCGCGCCGTCGACGTCGGCGTCGACCAGCAGAATGATCTTCCCGTAGCGGGCCGCGTCGATGTCGAAGGTGCGCCCCGACCCCGCTCCTATGACCTGGATGATCGCGCCGCATTCGGCGTTCTTCAGCATGTCCGTGACGGACGCCTTCTGCACGTTGAGGATCTTGCCGCGGATCGGCAGCAGCGCCTGGAACTCGGAGTTCCGCGCCAGCTTGGCCGTGCCGAGCGCGGAGTCGCCCTCCACGATGAACAGCTCGCTGCGCTCCACGTCGTCACTGCGGCAGTCCGCCAGCTTCGCCGGCAGCGAGGAGGACTCCAGAGCCGTCTTGCGGCGCTGGGCGTCCTTGTGCTGGCGGGCGGCGATCCGCGTGCGCGCCGCCGCCACGGCCTTGTCCATCACGGCCCTGGCCTGCGCCTTCGCGTCCCGCTTGGTGGACGTGAGGAACGCCTTGAGCTCCTTGGCGATGACGTTCGCCACGATGCGGTTGGCGGCCGAGGTGCCGAGGACCTCCTTGGTCTGCCCCTCGAACTGCGGTTCGGCCAGGCGGACCGTGACCACCGCGGTCAGACCCTCCAGGGCGTCGTCCTTGACGATGTCGTCCTCGGCCACCCGCAGCACCTTCTGGCTGCGCATCGCCTCGTTCAGCGTCTTGGTCAGCGAACGCTCGAAGCCACTCACATGGGTGCCGCCCTTGGGGGTGGCGATGATGTTCACGAACGACCTGATCGTCGAGTCGTAGCCCGTGCCCCAGCGCAGCGCCACGTCCACGCCGAGTTCACGGGTGACCTCGGTGGGGGTCATCTGACCGTGGTCGTCCAGGACCGGCACCGTCTCCTTGAAGGTGCCCTGCCCGGAGAAGCGCAGGACGTCACAGACCGCCTTGTCCTGGGCCAGGTACTCGCAGAACTCGCTGATGCCGCCGTCGAAGCGGAAGGACTCCTCGCCCTTCGAGCCGCCCTCGCCCAGGCCGAACTCGTCGCGCACCACGATCGTCAGCCCCGGCACCAGGAAGGCGGTCTGCCGGGCACGCTGGTGGAGGTTCTCCAGCGACAGCTTGGCGTCCTTCAGGAAGATCTGCCGGTCGGCCCAGTAGCGCACGCGCGTGCCGGAGCGTGCCTTGGGGATCTTCTTGACCTTGGCGAGCTTCGCCGACGGGTCGAAGGGGGCGTCGGGGCCCGACTTCGCGAAGGCGCCGGGAACGCCCCGCCGGAAGCTGATCGCGTGCGTGTGCCCGGCGCGGTCCACCTCGACGTCGAGGCGCGCGGAGAGCGCGTTCACCACGGAGGCGCCCACGCCGTGCAGGCCGCCGGAGGCCGCGTACGAGCCGCCGCCGAACTTGCCGCCCGCGTGGAGCTTGGTCATGACGACCTCGACTCCGGAGAGGCCGGTTTTCGGCTCGACATCCACCGGGATGCCGCGGCCGTTGTCGCGCACCTCCACGGAGGCGTCGTCGTGGAGGATGACCTCGATGTGGTCGCAGTACCCGCCGAGGGCCTCGTCGACGGAGTTGTCGATGATCTCCCACAGGCAGTGCATCAGGCCACGGCTGTCCGTGGACCCGATGTACATGCCAGGGCGCTTACGGACGGCTTCGAGCCCCTCCAGGACGAGGAGATGCCGCGCGGTGTAGTTGGAACCGTCCCGGTCTGCTCCGGTCAGCAACGCTGTGGACGGCACGGACGTTTCGGCGGTCACGCGGTTCGCTCCTCGCTGAATTTCAAAGGGGGTCCTTTGGGGTAAGGACTCGGCTTCAGTTGCCCGTCAGAGGGTACCGAGGCCTGGTAGAGCCGTTGTCACGCCACCCTCGGCTCAACTCAGACTAGTCCAGACTCGCATACATGTTCGATCGCACGATGGAGTGAAGCGCACGTCACGTTCCCTTCCAGGCATGAACCATTTAGGCTCCGGGCACGTCCTCATGAACAACCGGCAAGCCAGCCGGGAGGACCCGACCTGACAGACAGCGCGAAACCGTAAGACTCGTAAGAGACGCAATACGGCACATTCGCCGCCAACCGGCAACGGACAACCTCTCGGAAGAAATTTTCGAGGAAAAGCCACGAGCGGGAACGTTTTCGGCCTGGTTGGATGTTGACCCTGGTACGACAGCTCGTCGAGCTAGAGAAGAGGCGACGTGACTACTGTTCTGACCCCCGCGAGCCCCCTGACGGCCGCTGATCGCTGCGACCGCTGCGGCGCCCAGGCATACCTGCGCGTTGTCCTGTTGAGCGGCGGTGAACTGCTCTTCTGCGCCCACCACGGTCGCAAGTTCGAGCCGGAACTCAAGAAGATCGCCGCTGAGATACAGGATGAGACGGAGCGCCTCACCGCCGTTCCGGAGACCGCATCCGAAGAGGAACGCTGACACCTCGCGACCACGACGAGCCAGCTCCGGCACACCAGGCCGGCGAACGGGCGGCGGCCCCTGCCACCATGCAGGGACCGCCGCCCGCTCTCGTCACAGGGGCCTCTGAGCCCCTTCTCGGCCCTCTTGTGCCGCCCGGCCCGACCCTCCCGGCCGGACTTCGGTGTCAGCGCGTGCGCAGGATCTTGGCGGCGTCCGAGACCCGCGTGTACACGCCGGGACGCCCCGGACGGCCGCAGCCACTCCCCCAGGACACCAGGCCGATGAGCCGGCCCTGCGCCACGAGCGGCCCGCCGCTGTCGCCCTGACAGGCGTCCTTCCCGCCCTCCCGTTCGCCGGCACAGAGCATGGTCGCCACCGTGAACTTGCCGTCGGAACTGCCCGGGTACGCCTCCTCACACACCGTGTCGGCGAAGACATGCACCTGCGCCGCGTGCAGCGAGTTCGCGTACTGGCCGCCTCCCGTGGTGTCCCCCCAGCCGTAGACGTGGGCGGCCGTCCCCGCCCGGTAGGCGGCGTCACCCTTGCCCGCCATGGGAATCACGTACGACTCGGGCAGCGGTTCAGCCAGGGTCAGCGCCGCCGCGTCGCCGGAGTTGGTCGAGCTGTCGTACTCCGGGTTGGCCTTGACGCTGCTCACGGTGATCTCGCTGCCCTCGGACGTCCGCAGATCGTTGCGGCCCGCGATGACCTTCAGGTCCCGCACCTCGCTCAGCGACGTGCCGAGCACGTCCGACCCCACACAGTGGGCCGCCGTGAGAACCGTGGTCCGGCTGACCACGGCCCCGCCGCAGAACTGCCCTGATCGGGCGCCCCCGAACCGGTCACGGCTGGCGATGGCCACCACCCACGGGTGGTCGGACACCTGGACCGGACCGCCCCCGATGACCACGCTGTCGGCCGCCGCGGACCCCGGGGCGGCCAACGGCAGCACAGCGGCTCCAGCCGCCATGGCCACTGCCCCGGTCCATGCTCGGACGATGTGACGACGCATGTGATCTCCTCACTCTCGGCTCCAAACGCCTACCCAGAGTCATCCAGAGTCACAGAGAGCGCACCCTCGCGCGAAAGGCCCGCGCCATCGAAAAAGGGTTCGGGTCTCTGCGGAACGCGTCACGCAGCGAGGCTCCGCGAGCCGGCACCGCCCAGCTCTACCGTCTCACCTGGACCAGCGCGTGCGTTCCACTCGTACGCCACACGACGCCTGACTGTTCGAGGGCGTCCAGCGTCGCCTTCTCCAGGCCGACGACGACGTCGGACTTCAGGGTCCGCAGCGCCGCGACGGCACCGGGGAAGTACGCGGTGCGATCGGCGAACGGGGCTGTGGCGTCCCACAGCCGGTCTCCTACCAGCCGCCGGTAGTTGAGGTCGCCCTTCAGGATCGTGAGCGTGGCGCCCTCGAACTCGCCGCGCAGGTCATCGGGCATGTCCTCGTACGGCAGCGGAGCGCAGAAGAACGGGTGCGTGCGGACCTCCAGGCCCCCTGCCGCCAGGGCCTTCCACAGCCGACCGCCGATCGCGCCGGCTGCGCCGGGTGCCCCGGTGAGGCGGCGGAGGCAGTCGACGACGTCGGCCGTCATCGCGTCGGAGACGTAGTAGGGGTGGGGCTTGAGATGGAGTACGACCTGTTCGGCATGCCGCTGTTCGAGGAGGTGGTCGACGAGGATCAGGTCCGGGATCAGCTCGCGCCCCGCGTTGTCCGCGACCACGGCGACCGTCGAGGAGTTCCCGGCGGGCAGCAGGTCCCACAGCGAAGCGCTGTCGTCGGCCACCAGCGCGGAGGCCGCGGCGTCACCGACCGCCGGTTCCCCCGCCGAGACGCGGAAGCCGAGGTCCGCGCGGTTGCCCCAGAGCGAGGCCTGGAGCAGGGCAGCGGCCCGCTCGTCCAGCGGAACGCCCGCGAGCGCGTCCAGGGCCCGCAGCTCTTCCTCCACGGCGTCGCCCCGCAGCTCGGCCCGCTTGAACGGCGCGAACGGATCGACGCCCCGCCACGGCCCGGCGCCGAAGTACCCGACCGCGCCGAGCAGCCTGCGGTAGAAGTAGCTCTCCGACCACAGGAAGGGGGCGTCGTACCACGAGCGCCCGAAGTATTCGCGCCCCCAGTTCGCCCAACGCTCATGATCGTGCTCCACGGGGCTGAGCGGCTCGATCACCCCGTTGGTGGTCTCGTCCAGCAAGGCGTCGAGGGCCTCGTGCTGTCGGGGGCCGTACGGGAAGGCGTCTCGTACCTGCTGAATGAGGGCAGGGTGGCGCTCGGCCAGCACGCTCCGGGCGAACGAGCCGGGTTCGTTGCCCAGGATGACCGGCGCGCCAGTCGCGTCGCCCGAGCCACGGGTGGTCGTCTCTGTCATGTCGTCCAGGCCCTTCGCGTGTCGCTCACTCCTCGGAAAAAGGCTCCGACCTGCACATGAGTGCAGGTCGGAGCCTTGATCGCGGTCGGCTTCTAGTCGAGGTAGTCGCGCAGGACCTGCGAACGGGACGGGTGACGGAGCTTCGACATCGTCTTCGACTCGATCTGGCGGATGCGCTCGCGCGTCACTCCGTAGACCTTGCCGATCTCGTCGAGGGTCTTGGGCTGGCCGTCCGTGAGACCGAAGCGCATGGAGACCACGCCCGCCTCGCGCTCGGACAGGGTGTCCAGGACGGAGTGCAGCTGCTCCTGGAGGAGCGTGAAGCTGACCGCGTCGGCCGGAACGACCGCTTCGGAGTCCTCGATGAGGTCACCGAACTCGCTGTCGCCGTCCTCACCCAGAGGGGTGTGGAGGGAGATCGGCTCACGGCCGTACTTCTGGACCTCGATGACCTTCTCCGGGGTCATGTCGAGTTCCTTGGCCAGCTCCTCCGGGGTGGGCTCTCGGCCCAGGTCCTGGAGCATCTGGCGCTGGACACGGGCCAGCTTGTTGATGACCTCGACCATGTGCACCGGGATACGGATGGTGCGGGCCTGGTCGGCCATGGCGCGGGTGATCGCCTGACGGATCCACCAGGTGGCGTACGTGGAGAACTTGTAGCCCTTGGTGTAGTCGAACTTCTCGACCGCGCGGATCAGACCGAGGTTGCCCTCCTGGATGAGGTCCAGGAAGAGCATGCCGCGGCCGGTGTAGCGCTTGGCCAGGGAGACCACCAGGCGGAGGTTGGCCTCCAGGAGGTGGTTCTTGGCGCGGCGGCCGTCCTCGGCGATGATCTCCAGCTCGCGCTTGAGCTTCGGGGCGAGCTTGTCGGCGTTGGCCAGCTTGTCCTCGGCGAACAGGCCGGCCTCGATGCGCTTGGCGAGCTCGACCTCCTGCTCGGCGTTGAGGAGCGGGACCTTGCCGATCTGCTTCAGGTAGTCCTTGACCGGGTCGGCGGTGGCACCGGCGGCGGCGACCTGCTGGGCCGGCGCGTCGTCCTCGTCCTCGTCGGAGAGGACGAAGCCCTGGGCGCCTTCCTCGGCCGGCTCGCCCTCGCCGGGCTTGCCGGCGGCGGGTGCCTCGTCGGTCGCCTCGTCGTCGAGGAGCTCGTCGGCGTCCTTCTTGGAGGTGGTCTTCTTGGCCGCCGCCTTCTTGGCGGTGGTCTTCTTCGCGACGGCCTTCTTGGCCGTCGTCTTCTTGGCTGCGACCTTCTTCGCGGGCGCGTCGTCGGCGTCATCCGCGGTCGGCGCCTCAGTGGCGGCGGTGGCGGTGGGCTTCGCCGTGACGGTCTTGGCCGCGACCGTCCTGGTCGCGGTGCGCTTGGCCGGGCTCTTCGCTGCGACGCTCTTGCGGGGGCGCTTGGGCTCCGCGGCACTGACCATCAGCGTCACACCCTCTTCCTCGAGGATCTGGTTGAGGCTGCGCAGAACGTTCTTCCACTGAGTGGCCGGAATCTGGTCAGCTTCGAAGGCACGACGCACGTCATCGCCGGCGATCTGCCCATCAGCCTTTCCCCGCTCGATGAGCGCCATGACAGAGACGGATTCGGCGATCTCCGGCGGGAGCGTACGGGATGTGCTGGCCGACACGAACAACCTCTCGGAACGTTGGAAAACGGCTTCCGGCCCCGTCCATGGTGGACCGGAGCCGACGACCGGCGGCAGGGGATTGGGCCGACGGCGCGGGCGGGGGGCCGGGGAGCTGCACAGCGCCACGAACGACGGCTGTATTCCCTCCTCGGCTATCACCTCTTAGGTCATCGCGCTGTTCCTTGGAGCGTTACGCCCAATCCACGTGGCCCGAGTCACACCCCGTAAGTGATCAAAACCGTCCATATATGGCCAGAAGCTACTTATACGCATGCACGAATGATCCCCCGGTGTCCCGCGAAGCAATCCTCGCGATCTCGCCGCCGGACCCCGCTGGGCTCATGCGAGCCCGCGGCGATCCGGCGACGCCTGCCACGCGTGACCGTCGCCACCCGGAGGCGACGGAGCGCTACGGCGAGGCGCGCGCACCAGCGGCGGCGTGAGGACGCGGTCAGTGCTCGCGAGGGGCGGGCACGACGCGCTCCACCTCGGGGTGGACGGTGAGGAGCTGCCGCATGGCCGTCTCGGCTCCGGGTCCGTCACCCGCGGCGAGGGCGTCGACGACGCGGGAGTGGTGCACCAGAGAGCTCTCGCTGGGGCGGTCACAGCCGGAGCCCGGGCCGCCCGAGACCTGCAGGGCCGCCGAGACGATGCCGGACAGGTGCTCAAGCATGCGGTTGCCCGCCACCTGAATGAGCAGCGAGTGGAACTCCGCGTCGGCGCGGGAGAAGGTGAGCATGTCACCCTGCGCCAAGGCGTGGCCCATGATCTCGACCATGTCGGCGAGGCGCTGCTGCACCTCCTCGCGGCCGTGCCCCGCGGCGAGGCGGGCGGCGAGCGGCTCGATCATCCAGCGGAGCTCACCGAGCTCGCGACGCTGGTCGTCGCGCTGCGGCCCGAAGGCGCGCCACTCGATGATGTCCGGGTCCAGGAGGTTCCAGTCACTGACGGGACGCACGCGCGTGCCGACGTTCGGACGCGCGCTGACCAGGCCCTTGGCCTCCAGCACGCGCAGTGACTCACGGACGACGGTGCGGGAGACCTCGAAGCGCTGGCCGATCTCCTCGGGGACGAGTGGACGGTCGGCACCGAGGTCACCGGAGACGATCATCTGACCGAGCTGCTGGACGAGTTGACCGTGCAGCCCGCGGCCGCGGCTGCCCGCGGCGCGCCGGCCCACGCGCCCCAGGTCCTGGTCGGGGCCGTCCCACACAGGAGGGATCACGCGGTCCCGGCCATGGGACTCCGCGTAGGGGTAGCGGTCGAGGTCGCCCGGGCCTGCGAGACCGGAGTCGGCGGGGCGGGCGGTGGACATCATGGTGTGCGCAAGGGTACTCACGGATCAGTTGTCGGCGTGGCCCCCAACTCCCTTGAGGTCTTTGGTGAAAAGCACACGAAAGGGTGATCGCTTACCCTGCCGTAATTGACGCCTTATCGGAAAGAAATGAGCGTCGTACGGGGAGTTGCGCGCAGGCCCCGCAACGAACGACGCCCAGATGGTCATCATCTGACCCTGCCGCGCACCGTGGTGAGCAGATATGCGCAGAGCAGGGTGGTCAACGACAACATCAGTGCAGTACCCACGGGTTGGGCGAGCATGCGGACACCGGCGGTCAGAATCCGTTCGCTGCCGAACGGCCACTGCACCAGCGCCAGATCCCGCAGCCGTCCCGGAAACCCGGCCGCCGATCGCACCGCGGGACCATCAACGGCTTTCTGCACGACCGGCACCACGAGGATCGGCACCGCGAGCACCGCGGCCAGCCCAGCGGTGGTGGAACGGAAGACTCCGGCAGCCAGCACCCCGGCCCACGCACACCCCGCCAGCAGCGCCGCCCAACTCGCCGACAAAACAAGCCAACCCGCGGGAACTCTGACGAGCTCCTCTCCGTATACAAGGT
Source organism: Streptomyces sp. NPDC050703 (assembly GCF_040654435.1). Lineage (NCBI taxonomy): Bacteria > Bacillati > Actinomycetota > Actinomycetes > Kitasatosporales > Streptomycetaceae > Streptomyces > Streptomyces sp. NPDC050703. Next base: position 122,074 of record NZ_JBFAHX010000002.1, on the reverse strand, counting down.
GAAGCAGCACACCATCGGTGCCCACCGCGAGCGTGCCGAGCAGCAGCGCCGTGGCGGCGGCGACGAGCAGCTTGGCGGCGAGCAGGCTCAGGCGGCGCGGGACAGTACCCCGGTCCGCGGCGAGGGCGGGGTGCCGGAACTCATCGCCGAAGGCGAGCGCGCCCAGAAGCCCGGCTCCCAGGGCCGCGGGCGGCAGCGGAAGCGCGTGCGGCCAGGCCGCCAGCAGCCGAGGCTGCGGGGTGTGCCCGACCCGCGCCACGACAAGGCTGATCAGGGCGGACGCGGCGAGGACGGCCGCCAGGGTGAGGTAGCCGGTGCCGACACCCACGAGGCGACGCACCTCGTAGCGCAGGGGCCACAGAGGAGTACGGCCGGGGCGGACGGTGATGGGGGGAGGCAGGGCTGAGGCGGGGGTGGGAGGGGGTGGGGGCGGGGCGGGGGGATTGGCCCCGTCGGTGAACGGGGCGGTGCCGCCGTCCTCCGGCAGCGGGGCCCTGTCGCTGTCCCTGAGTGGTACGAGGCGGATGGCCGCCGTCTCGGTCCGAGTGGGCGCCGCATCGCTGCCTTCGGTCCGCCCTGTGGCCGCCGCATCGCCGCCTTCGGTCCGGTCTGTGGCCGCCGCGTCATGGACCTTCTGCAGCGTGTTCCCGCTCCGGTTCTTGGTGGCGGCGTCGGCTTGGGCCGGCGGGGTTCCCTCGGCCTGCGTCAGGGGTGCGTCGGATGTCGGGGCGGGCTGCGCTTGAGGGTCCTCCTTGGCGCAGGCCGTCGAAAGCTGCGGCTCGTCGCGGGTCTGGGCGGGCGGTGCCGGTTGCCTGCTCTCGGTCTGGGGCGGCCCGCCAACGTCTGCGGTACGGCAGTCGCCGGAGGCAGCCGCGGCGACGGCGAGTGCCGGTTCGGTGGACAACTTCGCCTGAGGCGGTGGTCCGGGATGTGCTGACGGTCCCGCGTCGCCGATCTCGTCGGCGAGTTGGTGGACGAGGATGCCGTGCCGGTACGCGGTCTCGCCCACTTCGGCGCAGTTGCTGCCGTATACGGAGAGCCTGTTGCCCTCTTCCTTGACCACTTCGACGGGTTGCCGTGCCGCGCGGGCCTCTTTGGTGAGGAGTGCTCCGAGGCGGGCCGCGTGGGGGGTGAGGACGGCGACGCGGGGGCGGAGCCGGGTCCGTGCGAAGTCCGCGGCTTCCTGGTCCGCGATGAGCCGCCCCGCTTCCAGGGTGATGACGCGGTCGGCGGTTCGTGCCGCTTCCTTGGGGTCGTCGGTCGTGAACAGGACCGTGCCGCCCTGATCGGCGTGGGCGCGCAGGATCTCGTGCAACCAGGCGCCTTCCCGGGCCGAGAGGCCGTCGGCCGGGCCGTCGAGTACGAGGGTGTGAGGGTCGGCGAGCAGGGCGCAGGCCAGACCGAGCCGTCGGTCCATGCCGCGCGAAAGAGTGCCGAGGCGCTGGTCCCTGAGGCTGACGAGGCCGACGGCCTCAAGGACGTCGTCGGCACGTGTGGTGGGCACCGCGACAGCGGCACAGAGCATCCGCAGGTGATTGCGGACGGAGCGCGCGGGGTGCCCCGGGGCCTCGCCCAAGAGGACGCCGACCTCGCGTGAGGGTTGGGCGATGCGGTGCAGGGGGCGCCCTCTGAAGTACGTCACGCCGCGGCCCTGTTGCAGTTCGAGCATGAGCCGCAGCGCCGTGGTCTTCCCGGCGGCCTCGGCGCCCAGCAGCGCCGTGACCCGACCGGTGCGTGCCTCGAAGGACACGTCGTCGACGGCGGGCGGGAGCTCCTGGCGGGGATTGCTGGTCAGTCCGATGGCCTGGATCATCGCTTCTCTCGCAGGATGTGCGACCGCTCGACAGCCGGGGCCCGTCCACCGGATCAGGGGGACGAACCCCGTGGGTACCCCAGCAAGATAACGCGATATAAATGACTTTTCGGGCAAGGCGGCTGTTGCTGGTGTCCCCTTGGGTGGCGGGAGAGGTCGATCGGCGGGCCGGCCGACGGCCTGCGGTGAACGTCTGTGTCAGACCTCGGGGCGCAACATGGGCGGGTTGAGGAGCGTCGCGCCACCCGCGCGGAAGAGCTGGGCGGGGCGACCGCCCTGCCGGGTCGTGGTACCGCCGGTGGGCACCAGGAAGCCCGGAGTTCCGGTGACCTTGCGGTGGAAGTTACGGGGGTCGAGGACGACGCCCCACACGGCTTCGTACACCCGCCGCAGCTCGCCGACGGTGAACTCCGGTGGGCAGAACGCCGTGGCCAGCGAGGAGTACTCGATCTTGGATCTGGCTCGCTCGACCCCGTCCGCGAGGATCTGTCCGTGGTCGAAGGCGAGTGGCGCCGACGGTTCCCCCTCACGTCCGTATCCGCCCTGGTCGAGCAGGGTCTCCACGGGTGTCCAGCGGGCGCTGTGCGCGTCGCCGCCCGCGCGGGGTGCGGGCAGATCGGGGGCGAGGGCGAGATGGGCGACGCTGACGACGCGCATCCGGGGGTCGCGCTCGGGGTCGCCGTATGTGGCGAGTTGTTCGAGGTGCGCTCCGTTCGCCTGGGCCGGGCCGGCGGGGTCGTGGGCGCAGAGGCCCGTCTCCTCGCTCAGCTCGCGTGCTGCCGCGGACGACAGGTCCTCGTCGGGGCGGACGAAGCCGCCGGGGAGCGCCCAACGCCCCTGGAAGGGCTGTTCACCGCGCCGCACGGCCAGCGCGCAGAGTGCGTGGCGGCGCACGGTCAGCACGACCAGGTCGACGGTGACGGCGAAGGGCGGGAAGGCCGACGGGTCGTAGGGCGACATGCCGCGATCATAGTCGTCTGCCTGACGATAAACATCTCCTTCGCTCGCCGCTTCCCGGTCTGATTCCCGGCCATCGCGAAGCCGCCGTCCGGCCCTCTCTCACCGGCCCTCTGCCACTGAGACCCAAGGTCAGACCCGCAGCTGCAGTGCGTCGGCCGCTTCCTCGACCATGGCCAGACCCAGTCGGTTCACCCGTACGGAGAAGGGCGCCCCGGCCACGTTCAGCGATGTGAGGCTCAGTTCTCCCAGTGGCGCGCCGGGGACGGGCCGCAGCGTCACCGTGCCCGCCGGTGCGTCAGGCCGGATGCCGACGAGGGCCGTGAGAACGTGCACCCCTGCTGCCGCGGCGGTGGCCGCGGGGCGGCAGGCGGACGGGTGCGGGAGGGGAGCCGCGCCCGCCGTCCGCTGCTCTCCCGCGTACATCTCGGGCAGTCGGTGGCCGAAGCTCTCGGCCGCCGACAGCATGCCTCGCAGCAGCGAACTCGCCTCCTTCTCGTGGCCCGCGGCGGCAAGCCCCGCGACGGCGACCGCCGTCTCCTGCACACCGACCGCCCCGCTCCTGTGCCCGAACGGGTTGTACGCGGCCTCCCTCGTGCCCAGGCTGCGCAGTCCCCACCCGGAGTTCATGGCGGGGCCACCGAGCAGTCGTGCCAGCTGCTCGGTCTGGATGTCGTCGAGCAGACCGGGTGCGAGCGCTCCCGATCCGAGCAGGCCGGTGTCCAGGAGGTGGGCCGCTCCGCCGGTGAGGTGCGGGACGAGGCGTCCGTCGGCCAGTCGTGCCGAGGCCGGTCGTCCGCCCGCTCGGTCGTCGACCCAGAACTCGGCACGGAACGCGGACCGGAGCCGCTGGGCCCACTGCCGCAGTTCGGCAGCGCCTTCGCGGCCGTATGCGTCGAGCAGGTCCGCGCCGAGGAGTGCGGCCCGGGGAGCGTGAGCCTGGGTGGTGCCGCGCACCGTTCCGCTCGGTTGTGCGTCCGACAGGAAGACCTCGTCACCCACCGCGGCGCGGAGCCACCGCAGGCACCCCTCCGCGGCGGGGAGCAACTCCTCCACCTCCTTGCTCGGCAGTCCCCAACGCCGTGCCTCGGCGAGGAGGGCCGGGAAGAGCAGGGTCGCCTCGGTCCCTGTGCAGGCGGGTGGCAGATGCGGTCCCGCGTCTCGCATCGGGCCGGGGATCATTCCCGACCGCTGCCCCGGTCCGGTGAGTCGGCCACGTGCCAGGGTGCGCAGCGTGCCCGCGGCGAGCCTGGTCCCGAGCGGTAGCGTCATACGGGCCGTGGCCAACGCCTCGGCCGGTGCGAGTCCGCAGCGCCAGGGGGCACCCGCGGCCTCGTACACGTCCGCGGGGTGTTCGCGGTCCCGCAGCAGCAGTGCTCGCAGGTCCTCCACGGATCGGTCGAGCAGCGGCTGCAGCCTGGCGTCGTCGCCGACGGCTCGCGCCGCCGCCAGGGCGTGCGTCGTGCCGTGTCTCGCCATGCGAACCGGTCCCGCGCCGATGGGGCGCACCCGCAGTTCCACGCTCCAGGAAGCATGCGGTGGCAGTTCCACCTCCCAACGCAGCATTCCCGCCGAGGCCAGCGCGTCGGCAGGCGCCGGGTCGGCCGTGACCAGGCAGTCGCCCGAGGTGGATGACCACCGCATGCCGGAGGCGTGCACGTCGGCCGGCAACTCCGGTCCGGCTCTGCCGGATGCGACCGCGCCGAGCTCGGCCATATCCGTGCCGAGCGCGACCTCGACTGGCAGCCGCAGGGGGCGCGGGGCCGAGCTGCGCAGGGTGATCCGTTCCGCGCCGTCGGCGTGCCGGACACGCTCGATGACGATCTCCGGATCGGGGCCACTCCCGGTCGGCAGGTGCAGGGTCGCCATGAAGCGGGCGCAGTCCGCCGTGACCATACGGGCCTGGAGGGGGACAGGCTCGCGGCCGGCCACACGCATCTGGCAGCGGGACAGTATCCGCCGTCCCGCGCGGTAGAAGCCTTCCAGTCCTCGACCGGTCAACTGTCCCTTCTCCGACGAGATCGCGAGGGCGGGCAGGGCCACGCAGATGAGGGAGGCGTGTGCGGGCGGGAGTTCGAGGGAAGCAGCGGGGCCGGCTGGGCGCCGCGGCGTCGGGGCCGGTGGTCCGGGCGGGCGAGCCGTGATCGGCTCGGCCCGCTGGGGCCCCTCTCTGTCGGATACGGGTGACGGAGTGGAAGGGGGCATGAGGCGCCTTCTTCGGCGTTGGCTGCGTGGCCCGGGTAGGTCGGGGGCGATTCCGCGGCGTGCAACGGCCACTGATACCGCCACTCAGGTGAACGGGTCTTCCCCGCCGCAAGTCACGCTTGCGCGGCGCGAAGCCGACCACATGGAGCCAACTTCTTATGGCCGCCAGTGGGGACCACAGGCGTGCCGGCCAGGTTGCCCGCCAGGGGAACCGGGTGCTCATCGGCTCTTCCTGGCACCGCGCCTGACCGCGCGCCGCCGGCTCTGGGGCCCCGCGCCGGGGCCACCGGAAGGACGGGTGTTGTCTGAGGGGATGCTGCCGGTTGTTCCTGCTGAGCGAGGCAGCCGTGGGCGGCGGCGCCGAGGGGGTGTGCCGGTGGTGCCGGCACCAGCTGATTCGGCCTGAGGGGATTGGTTGTCCGGTGTCCCGTTGTCCGGTGTCCCGTTGTCCAGTGCTCCGTTGTCCAGCGTTTCGCTGTCCTTGTCTTTGCTGCGCAAGCAGCGCCGGATGGACTCCGGGTCCATGCCGTCGTTGCAGGCGCGGTGCAGAAGCAGGGCGAACATGTACTCCGGGTCGACGCGCAGGGCCATGTCCAAGGCCTCCTGCCCCTCCACCAAGTCACCGAGGGACCAGGCCACCCAGCCCGCCAGGGACAAGGGCGCCGCCGCGTGCTCCGTGTATGCGCCGACACAGCGGCGGGCCAGCGCCCTCCAGAGCCGCAGGGCCGCGGGTGCCGTGGCACCCTCCATCCAGGCCGCGGCGCGATCGCGCGTCGTCCGCACTTGGAGGCCGATGATGAGTGCGGCGGCCTCGTCGTGCGCGATCAGCCGGTCGTCCCTGCCGTCCGCTGCGGACGTGTCGGGCATCGGCGGCGCGTCGGCCAGCCGCGCCATGACTCGGCGGGCCAGGTCGAGCGTCTCCTCGGCGGTGTCGTGCCCCTCCTCGCTCAGAATCCGGGGGATGAGCGTGAGGCTCACCGCGTCGAGGGCGCGCTCCTGTTCCACCGCGCCGCCGACCGTCCACGGCGCGAGCCGGCCCCTGATCCCGCTCTGCGTGGCATCCACTCGGACTCCCATGTAGGTCGATGCGGCGGCCAGGACGGAGGTGCCGGGCCTGAGCAGGGGGGTGCCTTCCGGCGGGCAGCAGTGGGTGTCCGGGCAGCAGTACGTCCAGAAGCGGCCGTCCGAGATGCACACGACCTCGAACACCGGCACCTCCAAGGCACCGCAGGACGTGCGCAGCAACTGCGCGAGCGGTCGCAGGTGCTGCACGACTTGTTGTCCGGACTCCCCGGCGCGAGGCTCGCGGCAGAGGAAGGCGACGATGCCGTCGGGGCGGTCGCCGCGCCGCTCGCAGCCGCCCACCAGGCACTGGGCGAGCTGATCGGTGACGCAGGACCAGTCCTCGGCGCGCTCGGGGATACCGAGCCGCACCCGGCCACCGAACCGCCCGCGCTCCCCGTGCAGGGCGATGAGCACGATGCTCTCCTCGGGCTTGAAGCCGAGAAGATAGGGCAGGGCGTCCGCCAGCTCGGCCGGGGTTCGCAGGGTGACCATGGGCTCGTCGAGCGGGTCACGGGTGTCGGTCGGAGCGTCGAGTGCGATGGGGTCGCCCACACGGGTCGCCTTCTCGGGTGCGATGGGCTCGCCCGACCTCATCGGCTCGTGGGGCTCGATCGGGTCGGCTGCTTCGCTGTGATTCGTCATGTGCCGACTCTGCCTCGGAAGTTGAGCCTCCGGTTGCCCCTGTGGATAACCCTGGGCAGGGGCACGCCAAGGGTTATCCACAGCCTCACCCGGATGTCAGACCCGTCGTGTTGCATGGGGGCATGCCGCGCCTCGTCCCGCACTAGCCGGCACGCCATACCCACACACATCACGAGAGAGGTGATCCACCCTTGGACAACCACTAATTAGGTTAGGCTTAGCTAATCAGTAGGCAGTTGGGGTCAGCGGTGCGTTCGGCACGTTTCCCGCGGGGACCTCACCCGTCTCGCAGGCAATGCACGGCACCACCAGACATCACGAGAGAAGACGGAGACTATGACCGAACGGGCCGCGACAGCCGAACTACGTGACCATGTCGACGCCGGTGCCGACGCGAACACGGATGCCGACGGAGAGAGCTTCCGCCTGCTGGTGTCGCACCCTGACTCGCCCCTTTCCGCGGGGTCGCCCTCCCGACAGGAAGGTGCGTCTTTCCGGCCGGAGGAACTGCAAGGCAGCGCGGTCGTCGTGAAGTTCGGCGGCCACGCCATGGTGGACGAGGCGTTGCAGCGATTGTTCGCCCAGGACATCGTGGACCTCTGGCACGCGGGCCTGCGTCCGGTCGTCGTGCACGGCGGCGGGCCGCAGATCAACGCGATGCTCGACCGGCTCGACATGGAGACCCGTTTCGAAGCCGGCCTGCGGGTGACCACGCCCGAGGCCATGCAGGTCGTGAGGATGGTCCTGACCGGGCGAGTGCAGAGGGACCTGGTCGGACACATCAACGCTCATGGGCCCTTCGCCGTAGGCATGACCGGGGAGGACGCGCACACGATGACGGCGGTGCGGAGAGCCGCCTGGGTGGACGGCAGGCCGGTCGACATCGGCCTCGTCGGCGACATCGTGGACGTGAATCCCGGGATGGTGCGCACGCTCCTGGACCAGGGGCACATACCGGTGGTCTCCCCCGTGGCTCGCGGTGAGGACGGACAGGTCTACAACGTCAACGCCGATCTCGCCGCGTCGGCCCTGGCCGTAGCTCTCGGTGCGGAGCGGCTCGTCATGCTCACCGATGTCGAGGGGTTGTACGCGAACTGGCCGCACAGCACCGACGTCATCGAGCACCTGACTGCCGATGCGCTGGACGCGATGCTGCCGGAGTTGGCCAGCGGAATGCTGCCGAAGATGGAGGGGTGCCTGCGGGCGGTCCGCGGGGGCGTACGCAAGGCGCACGTACTGGACGGGCGCGTGCCTCACGCGGTACTGCGGGGCGTGCTCGACGAGAGGAGCCCGGGTACCACCGTGGTCGCCGGTCCCCCGGTCGACCCCGCAACACTCATAGGCAACGCCCCTGCCGGTGCCCACGACGTCGCCGCCAGCGCCTGACGGTTCGTCGCAGGCACCGCAGAACCGCAGAACCGCAGAACCGCAGAACCGCAGAACCGCAGACTACTCAGACACCGCAATCACCGCGCAATTAGCGTGATCGCGCGTACCGTGTCCCGGCGCAGCACTGAGCGCCGTCATGGCTCCGTGGCGTCACAACGCCCGTACGAAGACCTGGGCGTTGCGACGGGGGTCGAGTGACTTGGCCCAGGACGGTGGGGCCAGCCGCTCGGATGCAGGGGTGAAACCGTGGCGGATGAAGACGTTTCCGTCGCCTGTCGTGGCCGTGAAGAGGGCATCGAGGAACTGGGCGCGCGCCTCGTGCAGTGCGGCGCGCAGGAGTTGGGCGCCCGCACCGCGGCCCTGCCGGTGGTCGGCCACGCAGAAGTTGTACAGGACGCCGACCTGCCGGCGGTTCCCGACGAGACCGGATGCGGAGCCACCGGGCGTGAGGTCGGATGCGGAGCTACCGGATGCGGGGCCGGGCGGGGAGGCGAGCGCGGGGCCCGACGCAAGGTCTGGCGCAGGGGCGCAGTCGTGGACGCTTAGGCCTACGCAGCCTTCGATCTCGCCGTCGGGGGTTTGCAGTACGAGGAAGTCGGCGGCCCGGGTGGCGTAGAGCGAGGCGGGGCGGGCTCGCAGTGCTCCCGAGCGAGCGAAGGGCTCGGACAGGGCGGTGAGTGCGGGGGCGTCCCCCTCGCGGGCCGAACGTACGAAGGACGGTGGGGCGGGGCGCGGCGTAGCCGTGATCAAGGCGTTCCTTCCTCGGTTCCACGAGTGGACTCGAAGGAAGGTTAGCCTTACCTAATTTCAGAGTTCAAATGCGGGTTCACATCTGACTGCGGAGAGGAGTTGAGTGAGGGTGCGTCTTCTTCATTTCCTGCGCCTTCTGACGTTCTTCAGGCATCTCCTGGCCCTCCACGTACGTGGCCGCGACTTCGATGTCTCCGATGCGGGAGACGTCCACGGACCTGGGGTCGTCGCCGAGAACGGTCAGGTCGGCTCGTTTGCCGGGGGTGAGCGTGCCGAGGCTGTGCTCCCAGTTGCAGGCGTGGGCACCGGCGGCCGTGTAGGCGTACAGCGCCTCGTCCACCGTGACCGCCTCCGCCGTGCCGATGACCTGGCCGGATTCCGAAGTGCGCTCGACCATGAACTGGATGGCGCGCAGGGGAGATCCGTCCGCGACCGGGCGGTCGGAACTGCCGATGAGTGGGACGCCGTGGTCGAGGAAAGCCCTTCCCCGGTAGAGCCATGGCGCTCGCGCCTCGCCCATGATCGCCGCATAGTCGTCGCCGAAGTAGCGCAGGAAGTTGGGCTGCACGACCGCGCTGAGGCCGAGCTGCGCGAAGCGGGGCAGCTGGTCGGGGCGGATCAGGCCCGCGTGTTCGATGCGATGCCGGGCGCCGGGGCGCGGCCGGAGGCGCTGGGCGCGTTCCAGGGCGTCCAGGGCGATGTCGGCCGCGCGGTCGCCGATCGCGTGGACGGCGAGCTGCCACCCGGCGAGGTGTCCGCCCACGATCGTCTCCGTGAGCGCTTCCGGATCGTCCTGCAACTGGCCCGTGTGGCCGAGGCCTTCGTACGGGCCGCTGAGCGCCGCGGTCCTGGCCATCATGCCGCCGTCGGTATAGATCTTCAGGGCGCCCACGGAGAGGTGGTCGTCGCCGAAGCCGGAGCGAAGGCCGAGGTCCAGGGCGCGCGGGATGCCGTCGGCCTCGTGCGCGGCGACCGGGCGCAGACGGTCCGCCGAGATCATGAGCTGCGTGCGCAGCGGGAGGAGGCCCTGCTCGCGGGCGAGCTGGTAGGCGCCCAGTTCGACCGGGCTGTGGCCGAAGAGGGTGCCGCCGATGCCCGCCTCGGCGCAGGCGGTGATGCCCTCGGAGAGACACGTGCGGGCAGCGCGCCCGATCGCTTCCGCCAACTCCTGCTGGCTGTACGGCAGCCGCAGCGCGCGGGCGGCGCCCATGGCGCCCTCGGCGAGGAAGCCGTTCTCGTGCGGGAGGTCGGCGGGGAGGAGGTCGAGTACGGCGGAGTTGACGACGCAGCCGTGGCCGGAGTCGTGCAGGATGTAGACCTTGTGCCCGTGGCTGACCTGGTCCAGTTCGGCGGCGGTCAGGTGGCGGCCGAGGGCCCGTTGGTCGTAGCCGGCGAGGTCCAGCCAGGCGTCGGCCGACGCCTGCGCGGCGGCGGCCTCCGCCACCACGGCGAGCACGTCCTCCACGCGTGTGAGGCCCGCGATGCTCAAGGTGTTCTCCTTGAGGCCGGTCCAGGCCAGATGCACGTGGGCGTCGATGAACCCGGGCAGCACGGTCGCGCCCTGCAGGTCGATCACCTCGCGCGCGGGCAGCGAGGTCACGGCCTCGTCGAGCCCCGCGATGCGGCCCCGCCAGATGCCCAGGTCATGCGCTACGGGGTGGTCCGGATCCATGGTGAGGAAGCGCGCGTTCGTCAGTCTGGTGCAGAGCGTCATCGTCAACGGGGTTGCCAACGGGGTGCCTCCCGACGTCTACTCGGCCGACCCGCGGGCCGGTGTGTCAGTGATGGCGTCCGCCCAGCCGCATGCGCCGGGCCGCGTTCGGCTCACCATCGGCTCACCATCGGGTCAGACTCAGATCGGGCCGGGCCCGGCACCGTCCGCGACGGCCCGCTGCCGACCCGCGTCGGCCACCACCCCCGAGCAGTGCCTGCCCACGGCAACCCGGCCCACGGCAACCCGCCCACGACAGCCACTCCCCACAGCCAGCCCTCGCCCCCCGGCCAGCCTGCTCACCGGGAAGCCGGGGAGCCGGAGAACCGGGGAGCCGGAGAACCAGAAGACCAGGGAGCCAGGGAGCCAGGGAGCCAGAAACCCACGGCGTGGGTAGCCGGGGAGCCGGGAGGGAGTCGGAGCTCCAGGGCGGAGCTCAGGCGTCCATGGATGCCGCGAGGGAGCGCGGGCGCAGGTCCGTCCAGTGGGTCTCGACGTATTCGAGGCAGGCGTCCCTCGTGTTCTCCTCGAAGGCGACCGTCCAGCCTCCGGGCACTTCGGCGAAGGACGGCCAGATCGAGTGCTGCCCCTCGTCGTTCACCAGGACCAGGAAACGGCCTTCGGGGTCATCGAAGGGGTTGGTGCTCATGTGTCGGTTCCTCCTCGGCTCGACGGGCGCTGCGGCCGCGCCGGGCTTGTGCTTGCGCTTGTGCGTCTGCTGTGCGTGTGCGTGCTCAGCTTCCCCTGAAGGGCGACCATGGCCGAACTCGCCCGCAGAGGCGTGCCGTTGGTCGTCGACATGCTCACGGCGTCGTCGGCGTACGGCTTACGTATTAGGTTAGGCTCGCCTAATTACGGCGAGCTTAGCCTCTCCCCTTCCCCTCTCACAAGGAGACGTTCATGTGCCCCGCCTCGGAGCCCGCCTTCGCCGACTTCGGGTTGCCCGGTGCCCCCGGAAGCGAGGAGTTCTGGGCGGCCGTGCGTACACCCGCCTCGGTCGCTGCGTCCGACAGTGACGGCCACAGCGGCAGTGACGATCACGGCGGTTGGCGGACCCTCTTCCTGTGGCGTCAACAACCCACGTCAATGTCAGGAACCGCCACCGCCACCGCCATGTCCACCGCCACCGCCATGTCCACCCCCGCAGCCGCGCCCACCGACGCCGGCACCCCCGCGTCCCCGCCCCTGATCGACTTCGAGAGCTGGGCGGATGCCACCGCGCTGCGTCAGTGGGGTACGACGGACTGCTGGTACGCCGAAGTGCGCATGCCCGCGCGGCTTCGCGTGAGCTATCGGTTCCTGGTCGGCGGGGAGGCGTACGCCGATCCGTTCAACCCGGTCGGCGCCGGTGGTGACCGGTCCATCGCCGCCACGCCGGACGCCCCGGCCCAGCCGCACTGGCCCGCCGTCGGTCCCGACGACATCCTGCCCGTGCCGCGCGCCCGGATCCGCTGGGCGAGTGAGCGGCTCGGCGGCCGGCGCACCGTACGCGTGCATCCGGTGGGCGGCGGCGGGCCCGTGGTGCTGCTGCTCGACGGGGACGACTGGCTGTATCTGCACCCGGCCATGACCGCGTTCGACGCGGCCTTCGCGGCCGGTGAGATGCCGCCGGTCACGCTGGTGTTCCTGCCGAGCAAGGACCGGGAGGCCGAGTTCGGCTGCCGGCCCGAGCTGTGGGAGGCGGTGCGGGACGAACTGCTGCCGCTGGTGGCGGAGTCCGGCATACCCGCCGACCCGAGCCGGCTCGTGGTCGCCGGGCAGAGCCTCGGTGGGCTGAGCGCGATGTACGCGGCGTTGGAGTTCCCGGACCTGGTCTCCCGCGTCGCCTGCCAGTCCGGGTCGTTCTGGTGGTCCCCGGAGGCCATGGGGCTGGCCGACCCCCTGGGTGGCCGGACCGGTGGTGCCATCGCCGCGCGGCTGGCTTCGGCGGACCACGACCTTTCGGGCCTGCGCGTCGCCTTCGACCTGGGGGAGCACGAGAGCCGCATGCTCTCCCACTGTGAAGCGGCCGAGGACCTGGTGCGGCGGGCCGGCGCCGCCGTGCGCGTCTCGCGGTCGGCCTCCGGCCACGACCGCGCCGGCTGGCGCCACGCCTTGCTGAGGGACGTCGCCTGGGTCCTCGACTGACGCGGCCCCTCCCAAGCGGCTCCTCTCCAGTGGCCCCCTCCCCAGCGACCACCGGCCGGGGGGCCTCCGGCGGGGCCCTCAGCAAGGCCCCCGCCGAGCCCTCTCAGCGAGCCCTCTCAACGAACTCCCTCAGCGAGCCACCGCCGCCAGCCCCTTCAGCGAGCCACCGCCGCGCAGTACTCCTCGTCCGAGGCGAGGAGGTTGCGGTGGGTGTCCTCTGCGGTGATGACGCCGTCGTCCAGGACGAGTACCCGGTCCGCGGCGTCGAGCAGCGCGGGGCTGCTGGTGAGCACCACGGTCGTGCGCCCCCTCCGCAGCTTCGCGACGTTGCGCGCGATGAGCTGCTCGGTGACGGCGTCGACGGCCGTGGTCGGGTCGTGCAGGACGAGGATGTCGGTGTCGGCGGCGAGGGCGCGGGCCAGGGAGAGCCGTTGGCGCTGGCCGCCGGAGAGGTTCGCGCCGCGGTCGCGGACACCGTGGTCCAAGCCCTCGCGGTGCAGTGCGACGACGTCGGTCAGCATGGACGCCTCGACGGCCTCGGGGACCATGCCGCTGGTGCCGGAGGGGTCGATGTTCGTGCGGAGCGTGCCCGCGAAGATCTCTCCGTCGTAGGGGTTCACGAGCAGGTGTTCGCGGACCGCCTCGACCGAGAGGGCCGTGAGTTCCCGGCCGCTGACCCGTACGACGCCCTCGTACGACTCCGGTGGTACGCGCAGGGCGAGGACCGATGCGAGGTCGGCCGCCGCCCGCGGCTGGTAGACGGCGATGGCCACGAACTCGCCCGCTGCCACCTTGAACCGCAGCTTGCGCAGGGTCCCGTATCCGACGCCGTCGACGTCGAGGCCCCCGCCCGCGGCCGGGCGCTCCTCCCCCGGTGTCGCCACCGGGGGCGCGGAGAGGACCAGTGCCATCCGTTCGGCAGAGGCGCGCGCGATCATCACGTACTTGGGCATCTCGGAGAACATCTTGAGCGGCTCGATGATGAACTGCGCGAGGCCCACGGCCATGACCAGTTCGCCGATGGTGATCCGGCCCTCGAAGGCGAGCCAGCCCGCCGTCAGGGTCACCGCGGCGGCGAGCACCGCGTTGAGGGCGAGGGCGGTGCCTGCGTAGACGCCGTTGACCTTGGCGACGGTGATCGACTGGTGCTTCGCCTCGGCGCTGACCTCGCGATACGAGCGGAAGGCCGCGTGGTTGCCGCCGAAGCCGTGCAGCGGGCGCAGGCCGGTGATGAGGTCGGCGACCTTGGCGCCGGCCCGCGCCACGCGGGCCTGCTGCTCCTTCGTGCTCGCGCCTATCCGCCGGGACATGACGCTGAGGATGGACAGGATGGCGACGGTTCCCGCGATCACCAGCGCGCCGAGCCTGAGGTCGGCGAGGCCGAGCGCGACCGCCGCGACCACCACCGCGACGAGCGAGCTGACCAGCAGCGGCACGACTTCGATGATGTCGGCGGTCTGGTCGGCGTCCTCGGTGGCGATGGTGAGGATTTCGCCGGACTTGAGGTCGACGTCCCTGGCGACCGGCTGGAGGCCGCAGGCCGCGACCTGTACGCGCCAGCGGTGCGCCTCGGTCGTGTTGGCCTTCTGCAGGATGCGCATGCCGAACCGCCACGACAGCGAGACCGTCGTGATGATCACGGCGAGCGCGCCGATCGACACGGCGAGTGCGCCGAGGCTCCGCTCGCCCTGCATCGTGTGCTCGACGATCATCCCGAGCGCGATCGGGAAGGCGGTCTCGCCGGCCTGGTAGAGGCCCATGAGGACGGTGCCCCAGAGCATGGCGGCACGGTTCCGGCGCAGGGCGGTGCGCAGGATGCCGGACCCGGCGCGGGGCCGCGGCGTGTCAGTTGTCTTCGTCATCGGGGTGACGGGTGTCTGCGTGGTCATCGAGATGGCGGGCAATCGCTTCCGGGGTTCGCAGGGTGAACAGGTCTCGGATGGTGACCACAGGACCGTACTCGCGTCGGAGCAACCCGATCAGCCGAACGGCGAGCATCGAGTGGCCGCCGAGGGCCACGAAGTCGCTCACCGCGCTGACCTCGTCGTCGTCCAGGTCCAGGGCTTCGGCGAAGAACTCGCAGACCAGCTCTTCCGTCTCGGTCTCCGGGCCGCGTTCGGCGGCCGTGGTCAGTGCGCCGAGCGGCTTGGCCTCGGGCAGGGCCTTCGTGTCGGCCTTTCCGTTCACGGTCAGCGGGATGCCGTCGACCTGGGCGTAGTGCGTCGGGCGCAGGAAGTCGGGGAGCCCCGCGCCCACCTCGGCGGCGACAGCCGCGAGGTCGGAGCCACCGGCGCCACCAGAGCCGCCAGAACCGCCAGAGCCGCCAGAGCCATCGGAGCCGCCCGACAGTACGAGATAGGCGGCGAGCCGGTGGGCGCCGTCGACCTGCGGATCGGGCTGCGCGACGGCCGCGACGAACCGTACGGCCGGGTGCGCCGCGAACGCGGCCTCGACCTCGCCCAGTTCGACCCGGTGGCCCCGGATCTTGACCTGCTGGTCGGTGCGGCCCAGGTACATCAGGTTGCCGTCGGGCCGCCGGACCACGAGGTCGCCGGTGCGGTACATGCGCTCGCCGGGTGCGCCGAACGGGCAGGCGACGAAGCGGTGCGCGGTCTGGGCGGGCTGCCCGAGGTAGCCGCGCGCGATGCCGATGCCCGCCACGTACAGCTCACCGGGCACACCGTCCGGCAGGGGGCGCAGCCAGGGGTCGAGCACGTACGCGTCGGTGTTGTCGATGGCCACGCCCACCACCGGGTCCTGGCACTCGAAGGTGCCGACGCCGAGGGTGTTGATGGTGTACTCGGTGGGTCCGTAGAGGTTGTAGCCGACCGTTCCCTCGGTCTCGGCGAGGCGCCGCCACAGTGTCGGGGTGACGGCCTCGCCGCCGAGCAGGACGAGCGCGGGCCGCCGCGCGGGGTTGTCGAGCAGGCCCTCGGCGACCAGTTGCTGGGCGTAGGTCGGGGTCACGTTAATGACGTCGATGCCGTGTTCGAGGCAGTACGCGACCAGGCGGGGTGCGTCGCGGCGCAGTTCCTCGTCGCAGATGTGCACCTCGTGGCCGTCGGCGAGCCAGAGCAGCTCCTCCCACGACATGTCGAAGGCGAACGACACGGTGTGGGCGATCCGGAAGACCCGGTTCTGGTGCTCGGCGAGGACCGGTTCGAAGATCCGCCGCTGGTGGTTGACCAGCATGTTCGTGAGGCCCGCGTACTCGGTCACCACGCCCTTGGGCTTCCCGGTCGATCCCGAGGTGTAGATCGTGTACGCGGGGTGCCGCAGCCGGTCGGGGTCGTCCGGCGAGAACGTCACGTACGGCTCGGCGTCAGGCAGCGGCCGGTCCAGCTCGATCAGTTCGTACGTGCCGGAAGCCCTGCCCGCGAGCCGGGGCGCGACCCCGCTCACCGTGAGGATCACCTCCGGCCGGGCGTCCGCGACGATGGCCGCGATCCGCTCGTCCGGGTGGTCGAGCTCCAGCGGTACGTACGCGGCGCCGACCCGCAGCACGGCGAAGAGCGCCACGATCGAGTCGAGCGAGCGCGGGACCGCGAGGCCCACGGTCGTCTCGGGACCGATGCCGCGCCCGGCGAGGGCGCCCGCCACCGCCCTGCTGCGGTCCCGCAGCTCGGCGAAGGTCATGGTCGAGCCGTGCGCGACGAGCGCGGTGCGTCCGGGGTCGCGGTCCGCCGCCAGGTCGAACCGGTCGACCACGGTGTCGGTGCCGACGTCCGTGCGCTCGCCGGGCTCCGGCCGGGGGGCGAGCCCCCGCAGCGCGCCGACGGGGCCGGTTGCCGAGGCGAGGTCGTCGAGTACGCGCAGGTAGTCGTCGAGGAGCCGCCGGGCGCTCGCGGTGTCGCCGTGGCGGTGCTCCAGCTTGACCGTGAGCCGCTCGCCGGGGGTGACGACCCAGGTGTACGGGTAGTGCGTGGAGTCGTCGGCCTTGACGGACGTGATGCCGTGCCGGGCGTTCATCGCGGCGAACGCGTCCATGTCCAGGAAGTTCTGGAGGACGAACAGGTTGTCGAAGAGCGTGTCGTGTCCGCTGGCCCGCTGGATCTCACCGAGGCCGAGGTGCTCGTGCTCCATCGCCTCGACCCTGGCGTTCTGCACGGCCGACAGATACGCGCCGACCGTGTCGTCGGGCCTGGCCCGGGTCCACAGGGGCACGGTGTTGAGGAGGACGCCGACGACGTCGGAGAGCCCCTCGCCCTCGCGGCCGGAGACCGTCACGCCGAACACGGCGTCAGCGCGTCCGGTGCGGGCGCCGAGCAGCAGCCCGAAGGCGCCGGTCAGCACGGAGTTCAGTGTGACGCCGTGTGTCCTCGCCGCGTCCCGCAGCAGGTCCGACTGCTCGGCGGAGAGCGTGTGGACGAGCGCGTCGGGCAGCTCGTCAGAGAGGGCCGGCGCGGGTCCGGCGAGCAGCGTCGGGCCGGGGAGCCCCGCCAGGTGCTCGGCCCAGAAGCGCTCCGACGCGGCGGAGTCCCTGGCCGCCAGCGTGCGGGCGTACTCCTCGAAGCCGGGCGTGGCCGGGGAGGCGTCGAGCGGTTCGCCCGCGAGGGCGGCCTCGTAGGCGTCGAAGAGGTCCCGCAGCACGATCTCGCGGGACCAGCCGTCCCAGAGCAGCAGGTGGTAGCTGAGGAGCAGGCCGTCGCGTCCTTCGGGCAGGCGCACCACGGTCAGCCGGATCAGCGGCGGCTCGGCCGGGTCGAAGCCCGTGTCGCGGTCCCTGGCGCGCAGGGCGTCGATCTCCGCCTCGGTGGACAGCGTGAGCGTACGGACGTCGACGCGCCGGCCGGCCTTGAGGAGCTGTACGGGGTCGCCGTTGTCGTCCGTCGCGAAGCCCGCGCCCACGACGGGGTGGCGGGCGATGACGTGTGCCATCGCTGCGGCGAGCGCGTCGGTGTCGAGGCGGCGGTCGAAGGTGAACCAGCTCTGCGCGACGTAGTGCCCGGCCGTGCCCGCGAGCTGGGCCTGGAAGAACAGGCCGCGCTGGAGCGGGGTCACCGGTGCCGTGCGCTCGGCCGTTCCCGCGGCGTCCGCGATGTGCGCGAGCGCGCTCAGCCAGTGGTCGACGATCTCGTCGGGCACGCCGTCGGCGAGCGTGAACTCGGCGTGCAGGCTGCCGGTCGCCTCGTCGGTCCAGGCGTTGACCTCGACGGCGTACGGGGTGTGCTGGTCGCCGCCGGTGATGCGGGGCGCGTCGGACTCGCCGCCGCGGCCGAGGTAGTTGAACAGGACCTGCGGCTGGGCGGTGAGCAGGGGGGCCGTCTGCGGGTTGAGGTACCTGAGCTGGCCGTACGTCACGTGGCCGCGCTCGTCCGGCTGGCGTTCGGCGACCTCGTGGGCCGCCGCGACGGGGTCGGTGTGCGGGGTGAGCCGCACGGGCGCGATGGCGGTGAACCAGCCGACCGTGCGGGTGTAGTCGTGGTGGTCGAGGGCGGGGACGCGGCCGTGCCGCTCCAGATCGACCGCGAGATCGGTCGGGGTGTCCTGGACGCGGGTCAGCGCGGTCCGCAGGGCGCCGCACAGCAGTTCGGTGAGTTCGACGCCGAGCGCGGCGGGCGCGGTGCGCGTCACGCGGTCGCTGGCCTCGGGCGGGAGGACGGCCGTGGTCTCGCGCAGCGCCCCCGGTGACGGCGAGGGCAGCGGCGCGGGCGCCCCGAGCGTGCTGATCCACTCCCCGAGCCCCTCGGTGACCTGTGTGGAGCGCACCGCCAGTGCCTCGGCGTATTCGGCGTACGAGGTGGTGGGCGGTGCCAGGTCGGCGCCGCGCAGGGCGGTGGCGAGGTCGTCGAGCAGGATCAGCCAGGAGACCGCGTCGACGGCGAGGTGGTGCGCGGTGACCACCAGGGTCCCGCTCTCCTCCAGCCACGAGAACGCGACGACGTCCCCGGCCGCAGGGTCGAGCCGCCCGGCCGCCTCGTTCGCGACGGCCGTCACATCAGCGGTCACAGGCGCCACATCGACGGTCCCGGACGCCACGTCGGCGTCGGCGGCCGTCGTCCCTCCGGCGGCTGCCACCCGTACGACCGTGACCTCGCCGGCGGGTTCCGTACGGGCGGACCACACGCCGTGCTCGACGCGCAGCCGCAGCCGCAGCGCCGGGTGGGCGGCCACGACGGCGTTCGCGGCGCGCACGGCGTCGGCGTACCCGGCGCCTTCGGGGGCCCGCACCGCCCTGGCCTGGGCGAACCGGTCGAGCGAGCCGCCGAGTTCACGCTGGCGCAGCATGATGGGCGTGGGCGTCAGGGGGCCGTCCTCGCGGTGGCGGGCGGCGACGGGCCTCACGGGCGCGGGCGCGCTCGTCGCCAGCCGCTCGGCGAGGGCGCGCGGCGTCCGGCACAGGAACACGTCCCGTGGCGCGATCGGCAGGCCGAGGGCCCTGGCCCGGTTGATCACGGTGATGGCGACGATGCTGTCGCCGCCTGCCGCGAAGAAGTCGGTGTCCTCGTCGACCGGGGCGCCGGGCAGGGCCTCGGCGAAGACGCCGACGAGCGCCGCGAGCGCGGACTCCCCCGCGGCGAGCGCCGAGTCGCCGACGGCGGCCGAAGCGCCGGCCGGCGAGGCAACGCCTTGCGGAATGTCGTGCTCCGCCGCCCGCGCGGCCAGCGCCTTGCGGTCCAACTTGCCGTTGACCGTCAACGGCAGCGCGTCGATGGGCAGGACCCGGCCCGGCACCATGTGCGCCGGCAGCTTCGCGGCCAGCGCGGCGGTGAGGTCGCCGGGCGCCCGGCCCACGACATGGGCGACCAGGTGGTCGCCGCTGTCCGCCACGGTGACGGCCACGTCGACCACGCCGTCGAGTTCCCTGACCGCCGACTCCACCTCGCCGAGTTCGATGCGGAAGCCCTTGAGCTGCACCTGGTCGTCGGCGCGCCCCGCGAACTCCAGCTCGCCGTCGAGCGTGCGGCGGGCCAGGTCGCCCGTGTGGTACATCCGCGATCCGTCACCCGTGAAGGGGTCCGCCACGAACCGGCCCGCCGTGAGGCCCGGCCTGCCCAGGTAGCCGAGGGCCACCTGGTCGCCCGCGACGTAGATGGCGCCGACCCGCCCCGGGGGCACCGGGCGCAGCCGGTCGTCGAGCAGGTAGGTGGTGAGGCCGGGGATCGGGCCGCCGATCGGGCTGACGTCGGCGCCGTGCGCGAAGTCGTCGTCCGTGAGCACCCGGTGGGTGACGTGGACGGTGGTCTCGGTGATGCCGTACATGTTGACCAGCTCGGGCGACGCGGTGCCGTGCCGCTCGACCCAGCCGCGCAGCCGCCCGAGGTCGAGCGCCTCGCCGCCGAAGATGATGCGGCGCAGGGAGGTGACGGGCTCGCCCGCGTGCCGGTCGGCCTCGATGAACCGGTAGAACGCCGACGGGGTCTGGTTGAGCACCGTCACCCCGCGCTCCCGGACGAGGCGGTGGAAGTCCACGGGCGAGCGGGTCAGCCCGTACTCCGGCACGAGCAGTTCACCGCCGTGGACCAGCGCGCCCCACAGCTCCCAGACCGCGAAGTCGAAGGAGAAGGAGTGGAACTGCACCCATACGTCGGAGGGCCCGAAGCCCATGTCGGGCCGCGTGTTGGCGAGCAGGGTGACGACGCTGGAGTGCGGCACGGCGACGCCCTTGGGGCGCCCGGTCGACCCGGAGGTGTAGATCACGTAGGCGGGGTCGTGCCAGGCCGCGTCGGGTCCGGCCGCCTCGCCGTCCGCCTCGGACGGTTCCTCGCCCTGTACGAGCACGCGCGCTGCGACGCCCGCCTTCGCCAGGAGCCCGGTGAAGCGGTCCCGCTGCTCCCGGTCGACGAGCACGACCTGGGGGGCGGCGTCGGCGAGGATGTACTCCAGGCGCTCGTCCGGGTAGGCGAGGTCCAGCGGTACGTACGCGCCGCCCGCCGTGACGATCGCGACCAGGGCGACGACCTGTTCGAGCGAGCGCGGCACGGCGACGGCGACCCGCTTGCCGGGGCCCACCCCGGCGGCACGCAGCGCCGACGCCGAGGCGGAGGCTTCGGCCGCCAGTTCGCCGTACGTCAACGACCGCGTGGTCCCGTCGAGAGCGCACTGCGTGACGGCCGTGGCGGCCGGGTCGCGGCGCGCGGCGGCGGCGAACAGCGCGCCCAGGGTCGTGCGGGTCACGGGCTCGGGGCGCCGGGCGCTCTCGGGCACCACCTCGGTGACCAGGGCGTCCTGCCGGGTGAGCAGGCCGGTGAGGGTCGCGGCGAACGTCCGCAGGATCTCCTGGGCGCTCGCCTCCCCGAGCAGTTCACCGTCGTAGATGAGGTTGAAGCGCGGTCGGCCTTCGGCGGTCCGCTCGACGACCAGGGTCAGGGGGTAGTGCGGGGCGCCTTCGTTGACGATGTCGGTGACGGCCAGTTCGGCGTCGGGGGTGCGCAGGTCGGCCACGTCGGTGGCGACGTCGAACACGACGAGGGTGTCGAAGAGGCTGCCCGCGCCGGCCTGCCTGCCGATGCGCGCGAGGGAGACGTGCTGGTGCGGGAGGACCGCGCTCTGGTGCGCGCGCACCGAGGCGAGCAGGTCGCGTGCGGTGGTGCCGGCGCTCCAGCGGGCGCGCACGGGGACGGTGTTGATGAACAGGCCGACCATGTCCCCGATGCCGGGGACGTCCGCGTCGCGGCCGGACACGGTGGAGCCGAAGACCACGTCCGTGCCGTGCAGGATGCCGCCGAGGGTCACCGCCCAGGCGCTGTGCACGGCGACGCTGAGGGGCACACCGGCCGCGCGTACGGCCGTGTCGATGTCGTCGGCGGGCGCCACGGCGGTGTCGGCGAACCGGTCGGAGGGCGTGTGGCCCTCGGCGACCAGGGACGGGCCCGGCAGCCCGGCCAGTTCCTCGGCCCAGACCCGGTCGCTCTCCTCGTCGTCGCGTCCGGCGAGCCACGTCACGTAGTCGGGGAAGCCGCGGAGCGCGTACACACTGCCCGGCGCGTGGTACTCGGCGAGGAGCGCGCGGAGCATCGGCGGCACCGACCAGCCGTCGGCGATGATGTGGTGCACGGTCTGCACCAGGACGTTCCTGCCGGCTCCCGCGCGGATCAGCGTGTACCGCATCAGGGGCCCGGTGGCCAGGTCGAACCCGGCGCGGCGGTCCCTCTCGGCGTACGCGCGTATCTCGTCGTCGGCGATGCCGGGGCGGTCCAGCGTGGTGAAGGGTGCCTGGACGCCGCTGTCGAGCACGGAGACGACGCGGCCGTCGGCCAGGGCCACGAAGCGGGCGGCCAGGTTGGGGTAGAGCGTGAGCAGCCGGGTAGCCGCGGCGGCGAGCCGGCCGGCGTCCACCTCGCCGCCGGGCGCGTCGAGCGTGAGGAGCTGCTGTTCGACGTAGGCGCCCGCCGACTCGTCGTCGAAGACGGAGTGGAAGTACAGGCCTTCCTGGAGCGGGGTCAGCGGCAGGACGTCCCGCAGGGCGGGTCCGTCGAGGGCGTCGACGTCGGCCTGGGTGAGGGGGACGAGGGGGAAGTCGCTCGGGGTGTGGCCGCCCTGGTCGAGGGCGGCGAGGGCGGCGAGGGTCTCGCGGAAGTAGCCGCCGAGGACCGTGATGTCCTCGTCGGTGAACATGCCGTCGGGCCAGGAGACGGTGGTGACCAGCTCGTACTCGCCGCCGTCGGCGCCGGGTTCGGCGATGGCGTTGAACTCCAGGGCGCGCGGCAGCCGCATCCGCGGGTCGCGCTTCTCGCCCAGCTGGCCGGTGGGTCCCGTGAGCTGCCACTCCCCCGAGGCGCCGGCGTCGAATCGGCCCAGGTAGTTGAAGAGCACCTGGGGCGCGGGCGTGTCGGTCCCGGTGCCGTGGAGGTAGCGCAGGGCGCCGTAGGAGAGGCCGTTGGCGGGCACGCGGGCGAGGTCTTCCTTGACCGCCTTGAGGGCGGCGGCCAGGTAGCCGGGGGCGCGGAAGTCGTCCGTCGCGCCCGGGTCCACGGTCACGGGGAACAGTGTGGTGAACCAGCCCACGGTGCGTGAGAGCTCCGGTTCGAAGCCCGCCGCGTCGGCCACGAACCGCCCTTCGCGGCCGTGTCCCTCCAGCTCGATGTGTGCGAACGTCTGGTCCTGGCCGAGGTCGCGGCGCCACCGGGCGAGGGTGACGGCCAGTGCCGTCAGGAGGACGTCGTTGACGCCCGCGTGGAACTTCGCGGGCACTTCGCCGAGGAGCGCCGCGGTGACCTCGGGGCCGACGGACACGGTACGCAGCCGCTCCCCGGCCACGGTGTCCGCCCCGGTCAGCGGCCGCCTGCCCAGCGGCTCGTCCGTGCCCGGCAGGGGGCGCAGCCAGTGGTCGCGGTCGGCGTCGAACGCGGCGCGTTCCAGGAGTTGCGTCCAGCGCCTGAACGACGTGGACACCGCCGGCAGTTCGATCGGTTCACCCGCGGTGACCTGCCGCCACGCCGTGGCCAGGTCGTCCATCAGGACCCGCCAGGAGACACCGTCGATCACCACGTGGTGGACGACCACGACCAGTTCGCGGGCCGCTGGGCGCCAGACGGCGCGCAGCATCACGCCACCCTCCGGGTCGAGTCCCCCGGTGGCGAGTGCGACGCACTCGTCCAGCGGCAGGTCGCTCTCCAGCCAGCTCGCCGTGGCCCGTTCCGCGGAGGGGATGACGAAGCTCCAGCGGTCGCCGCGGACCAGCTCGGCGCGGAGCATGTCGTGGCGGCGGACCACCGCGGCGAGGATGGCGTCGAGGGTGTCCGCGGTGAGGTCCGCCGGGGTGTTCAGGACCACCGACTGCACGAAGCCGTCGATCGCGTCGGTGGTCTCGCCGAGCCACTGCACGATGGGCGATCCGCTGACGGGACCCGTCGCGACGTCGCCGTGGTCGATGGTGGTGACGTCCTCGCGGCTCGCCACCGCCGCGAGGGCGCCGATGACGCCGTGGGTGAAGATCTGCCGTGCGGTGACGTGGAGCCCGGCCTCGCGCAACGCGCTGAGCAGCGAGATCGCCAGGATGCTGTCGCCGCCGAGGGCGAAGAAGTCCTGGTCGACGCCGACTTCGTCGAGCTGAAGGAGGTCCGCGACCACGGCGCAGACCACGCGTTCGTCGTCGGTGGCCGGGGGCTTGAGCGCGGCCGTCCCGGCGACCGGCTCGGGCAGTGCGCGGCGGTCGACCTTGCCGTTCGCGGTGAGCGGGAACTCCGGGACCACGACGACGTGGGCGGGCACCATGTACTCGACCATGTGCTCGGCGGCCCATGCCTTGACCGCGTCCGCCCGCAGGTCCTCGCTGCCGGCGGCGGGGATCACGTAGCCGACGAGGTAGGTGCCGCCGGCCGTGTTCTTCCTGGCGACGACGCAGGTGTGCCGCACTTCGGGGTGTTCGGCGAGGCCGACCTCGACGTCCTCGATCTCCAGGCGCATGCCGCGGATCTTGATCTGGTTGTCCGCCCTGCCGAGGAAGTCCAGGGAGCCGTCGGGGGCGAACCGGGCGAGGTCACCGGTGCGGTAGAGCCGGGAGCCGTCGTCGGCGAAGGGGTTGGCCACGAAGCGGGAGGCGGTCAGGCCGGGCGCGTTGACGTATCCGCGGCCGAGGAGGAGGCCGCCCACGTACAGTTCGCCGCCGACGCCGACCGGGACCGGGCGCAGCTCGTCGTCGAGCACGTACAGCTGCGTGTTGGGGTTGGCCCTGCCGATCGAGGTCGACAGGCGTTCCGCGGCGCCCCGGTAGATGACGTGGGAGACGCCGATGGTCGTCTCGGCCGGGCCGTAGCCGTGGTACATCGGTATGTCGAGGCGGGAGCGGAAGCGGTCGTACAGCTCCGAGGTCAGCACCTCGCCGCCGCACCACACGTGCCGCAGGCTGTCGAGCGCCCCGGATTCGCCGGCCATCTCCAGGAGTACGTCGAGCATCGACGACACGAGGTAGGTGAAGGTGACGCGCCGCTCGGCGATGACGCTCAGCAGGTGGTGCGGGTCGCGCTCGCCACCGGGCCGCAGGACCACGAGTCTGCCGCCGCTGACCAGGGGCAGGAAGATCTCGTTGATGGAGATGTCGAAGGAGAGGGGCGCCTTGAACAGGGAGGCGTCGTCGGGGCCGAAGCCGAGGATCTCGTCGACCTGCCAGAGCAGGCGCTCGCTGATCGCCTTGTGGCGGATCATGGCGCCCTTGGGGCGTCCGGTCGAGCCCGAGGTGAAGATGACGTAGGCGAGGGAGTCGCCGGGGGTGGTGATCCCGGTCGCCTCGGTGGGCCGGTCGCCGAAGCGCCAGGCGCCGAGGTCGACGGCCACGGCTTCCGGCTCGTCGCCGTCGTGCTCGCCCGAGGCGTTGAGCTGGAGGACGACGCGGGCGTCCTCGATGACGACGGCGCGGCGGACGGCGGGCCACTGCGGGTCGAGCGGTACGAAGGCGCAGCCTGCCTGGAGGACGCCGAGGAGCCCGATCACCATGTCGGCCGAGCGGCCGAGGGAGATGCCGACGACCTGTTCGGCGGTGAGGCCGCGCGCGATGAGGTGGTGGGCGAGCTGGGCCGAGTGCTCCGCGGCCTGGCGGTACGTCAGGGTCCGGTGCTCGTCGACGATCGCGATGGCGTCGGGCCTGGTCCTCGCCTGCTCGCGGAACATCTCCACGATGGTCGGGCGGGCCCGCTCGGCGTCGGTGTCGTTCCACGCGGCGAGGGCCGCGAGCCGGTCGGCGGGGCCGGAGGGGCCGATGGTGCCGAGGGGCCTGTCGGGGAAGTCGGTCAGGTCGTCGAGGGCGAGTTGCGCGTCGGCGAGGTCGACGCCTTCGGGGACGCCGATGCCCAGACCGGCCGCCGTGACCGCCCCGTCCGCCCCGTCCGCCGCGACCGCCCCGTCCGCCGTGATCGGCCCGACCGGCCAGTCGGCGCTCGCTGCACCGCCGTTGTAGGCCCAGGCGAGGACGTCGGTGAAGAGCGTGCTCGGGGCCAGGTCGATGCCCTCGGGGGACAGGCCCGTCGCCCAGTACGACAGACCGATGGCGCACGCCTCGGCGACGGCCCGGTCGGAGTGGTCACCGGTCCGCCGGCGCACCGCCGCCAGACGCTCGGGGGCCAGCAGTACGAGGCGAGCACTCGGTTCGGTCATCGAAGACTCAGCGTCCTTCCACAGCATAGAAGTTAGGCTAGCCTAACTTAGGATCACCTAACACCCCTGGTGAGGACGTGTTCGACCACACTTCACCAGGACGCCACAACCGGGCGCACCGGCCAGGCGCCGGGCGCGCCCCCACCGGACGTACCGGCCCGGGGCAGGCACGCCCCCACCGGACGCACCGCGGCCTAGCTGCCCTCGCGCCAGGCCCGCCACAGCCGGGCGTACCGGCCGCCCAGGGCCACGAGATCGTCGTGCGTGCCCTGCTCCACCACGCGGCCGGCGTCGAGGACGGCGATCCGGTCCGCGGCCATCGCCTGCGTCAGCCGGTGGGCCACGAACAGCGTGGTCCGCCCCACGCACGCGGCGAGCACCGCCCGTTCGAGCTCGGCGGCGCCCTCGCTGCCCGCCTCGGCGGTCGACTCGTCGAGCACCACCACCGGCGCCCGGCCGAGCACCAGCCTAGCCAGGGCGATCTGGGCGACCTTGGTGACGTCCAGGCGTTCGCCGCCCTCGCCGACCATGGTGTGCAGGCCCTCGGGCAGCGCCTCCACCCAGTCCGCGGCGCCGACCGTGCGCAGGGCGTCCATCAGTTCGACGTCGGTCGCGTCCGGCGCGGCGAGGCGCAGGTCGTCCGCGAGCGGCCCCGAGAACACATGCGTCTCCTGGGTGAGGATGCTCACCAGGCTCCGCGCCCCGGCCTCGTCCAGCTCCGCCAGGTCCTGCGACCCGATGCGCACGGAACCGGACCGCGGGGTGCCGATGCCCGCGATCAGCGCGGCGAGGGTCGACTTCCCGGCGCCCGTCGCGCCCACCAGGGCGAGCGAACCGCCCGCGGGGATCGTCAGGTCGACGTCCTTGAGCACCGGCTCGTCGGTGTCGGGGTAACTGAACGTCAGCCCCTCAACCGTCACCGGGTACGCCAGGGCCTTCGCGGGCTCCACGGACGCGTCGCCCACGAGGCGGCCGTCGGCGGACTCCCCGAGCACGCCGACGAGCCGGGTCAGGCTGGCGCCCGACTTCTGCGCCTCGTCGAAGGTGAACATGATGGCGCCCAGCGGCGTGAAGAGCCGGTGGAACATCAGCGGCGCCGCCGACACCTCGCCCAGCGTGGCCGCGTCCGCCTCCAGCAGGGCGTATCCCGCCACGAGGATGAGGACGAGGCCGATGAACTCGGCGCGGTTCTCGCGGCCGACGAACCGCCCGAAGAACCGGAACACCTCGACGCCGAGGTCCCGCACCCACCACGACTCCTGGGTGACCTTCTCGCGGAAGGCGCCCTCAAGGCGGTAGGCCCGTACGGTGTCGATGCCGTCCAAGCCGCTGATCAGCGCCTGCGCCCGGTCGGCCTGGGCCACCCGCTGCTTGCGGTAGAGCGGGGCGGAGCGCGGCAGGTACCAGCGCAGGGCGAGGCCGTACGCGGGCAGCGCGGCGGCGCCCGCGAGGCCGAGCCGCCAGTCGAGGCCGAACATGCCGACGGTGGCGATGGCGACGAGCACCCCGGCGGAGAACACCGTGGGGATGGCCGTACGGATGCCCTTGGACAGGACGGCCACGTCGTCGCCGACCCGGGAGAGCACGTCCCCCCGGCCGACCTGCTCGATCCGCTCGCTCGGCATTCCGAGCACCGCGCGGACCGCGCCTTCGCGCAGCCGCGCGAGCAGGTCCGCGCCGAGGCGTCCGATCAGATACGTCGACATGGCGGTGGCCGCCGCGCCGAGCAGCGCGGCGGAGCCGAGCAGGACGGCGATCGTGACCAGGACCGAGCGTGACTCGCCCTCGACCACCGCGTCGACCACCCGGCCGAGCAGCAGCACGGGGAGCACTTGGAGCGCCGCCCCGGCCACCGTGGTGAGCACGGTGGCCGACGTCAGCCACGGCATCCGGCGGCAGTGCGCGCCGACCCAGCGGGCCGCCTCGCCCCCGCCCGCCGTGCGCAGGGTCGCCGGGGCGGGGCGTGTGTCCGTGCCGCTCACACTCAGTCGACCGACTTCACGAGCTCGTCGATGGCGTACGGCAGGGAGAGCGCGGTGCCCTGGGACATCGCGGCGCCGACGGCCGGGCCCTCACTGTCGAGCAGGTAGGAGACCTTGTCCTTCTTCACCGCGTCGAGGTTGGCGAAGAGCTTGTCCTTCTTGATGGCCTTCGTGTCGGCGGCGTCGTTGATGACGATGACGCGGTCGACGTCGATCAGGTCCATGCGCTCGGGCGAGAGTTCGGTGGAGAACTTGCCGCCGGCGACCTTGTCGATCTTCGTCTGGTACGTGAAGCCCATGCCCGTCAGGAGCCGTCCGCGCACGTCGGTGGAGGTGAACGGGTTCACGGAGTCCTTGTACCAGGACAGCGCCACGGCGGTCTGGCCCGCGAACTTCGGGTGCGACTTCTTGGCCGCGGCGAGCTTGTCCTCGATGCCCTTGACGAGTTCCTTGCCCTCGTCCTCCTTGCCGAGCGCCTTGGCGATGTGGACGGTGTTGTCCTGCCAGGGGGCGCTGAACAGCTCCTTCTCGCCCTTGGTGCGGCCGACCGTCGGAGCGATCTTGGAGAGCTTGTCGTAGGCGGCCTTGTCGATCTCGGAGTAGACCGCGACGATCAGATCGGGCCGCAGGGCGGCGATCTTCTCGTAGTTGGGCCCCGAGTCGCCGTTCGCCATGACGACCTCGGGCTTGGTGTCGCCCCACTTGTCCTTCACCCAGGGCCACTGGGTGTTGATGTCGGGGGACTTGCCCGCGGGGTTCGGGTACTGGTCGGTCATGCCGACCGGCTTGGTGCCGAGCGCGAGGACGGCCTGGTCGTCCGTGTAGCCGACGGTGACGACCCGCTTGGGCGCCTCGGTGACCTTCGTGGTCCCGAACGCGTGCTCCACGCTGACGGGGAACGAGCCGCCCGCGGCGGCGGCCGGCGCGTCGTCGCTCTCCTTGTCCCCGGAGCCGGAGCCGCACCCGGCGAGGAGTCCGACGCCGAGGGCGGTGGCGGTCACGGTCGCCGCCAGTCGCCGCCACGGCTTCGTGAGCGTCGTTCGATCGAGGAGCATCCGGAATCCCTTGCTTTCACGCTGGCCGCTGCGCCCCTGTCATAAGGGCAGCCAACCTTAACCCGTCCTGATGAGGTTAGCCTAGCCTTACCCTCTCACCTCATGGGCGGGCCAGTCGAGTTGTACGCCGTGCGACTCCGCGAACCGCCCCGTGCCGAGCCTCGGGGCCGTCGCGGCCGGCGTCGCGGATCAGTCGAGCCGTACGTGCGTACGGCCGATCGGCACGATGAGCGGCCGGTCGCCCACCGGGTCGTCGACCACCCTGGCGCGCAGGCCGAACGCCTCTTCGAGCAGCTCCGCGGTGATGACGTCACGCGGGTGCCCCTGCGCCAGGATCGATCCGTCGCGCATCACGACGAGGTTGTCGCTGTAGCGGGTGGCCAGGTTGAGGTCGTGCAGCACCATGACGACCGTGCGGCCCGACTCGTGCAGGTCGTCGACCAGGTCGAGCACGTCGATGGCGTGCGCCAGGTCCAGATAGGTCGTCGGCTCGTCGAGGAGCAGCAGGTCGGTGCCCTGGGCCAGGGTCATCGAGATCCAGACGCGCTGGCGCTGGCCGCCGGAGAGCGAGTCGACGGGGCGGTCCGCGAGATCGGCGACCCCGGTCATGGCCAGGGCCTTCTGCACCACGTCCGCGTCGTCCGACGACCACTGGCGCAGCCAGCTCTGGTGCGGGTGGCGACCCCTGGCGACCAGGTCGGCCACCGTGAGCCCGTCCGGCGCCACCGGGGCCTGCGGCAGCAGCCCGAGCTTCTTCGCGACGGTGCGGGTCTTGAGCCTGCCGATGTCCTCGCCGTCCAGGACGACCGTGCCTGCGGTCGGCTTGAGCAGCCTCGTCAGCGTGCGCAACAGGGTGGACTTGCCGCAGCCGTTGGGGCCGATGATCGTGGTGATCACGCCGGGCGGGATCGTCACGTCGAGGCCGTCGATGACGGTCCGGCCGCCGTATCCGACCGTGACGTCCTCGGCCGCGAGCCGCGCGGCGCCGACGGCCCCGGCGGCGGCTGCGGGTTCGGCTTCGATGATGTACTGAGCGGCCACGAGCCCCCCTGCATTAGGTATGGCTGTATTAGGTATGGCTAACCTTCGCATTATCTATCGGAGGTTCGCCCGCACCAACAGGTAGACGAGGAACGGACCGCCGATCGCGGCGGTCACCACGCCGACCGGCAGCGTCATCGGCAGCGCCGTGCGCGCGGTCAGGTCGGCACCGATCAGGAGCAGCGCCCCGACCAGGCCCGACGCCGCCAACGGCGGTGTGGGGCAGCGTGCCAGACGCATCGCCACCTGCGGTGCGACCAGCGCCACGAAGGGCACGGGGCCCGCCGCGCTCACCGCGACGGCGGCGAGGAGCACCGCGCAGAGCAGCAGGACCGCCCGCACCCGCGAGTACCGTACGCCGAGGCCCGCGGCGACGTCGTCGCCCAGGTGCAGGGGCTTGAACTGGAACGCGACGGCCGTCACGACCGCCAGCAGGGCGAGCGAGCACCAGAGCGCCACCCACACCTCGTCCCACGACCGGTTGTCCAGCGAGCCGACCAGCCAGGCCTGCGCGCGGGCCACGTCGCGGATGTCGGCCGTGACGAGGAGCCAGGTCGTGACCGCCTCCATCACGGCGCTCACCGAGATGCCGATGAGGATGAGCCGGAAGCCGTCGATCCCGCGCCGCCAGGCCATGAAGTACACCAGCAGCCCCGTGCCGAGCCCGCCGGCGAGCGCCGCCGCGGAGAGCCCGACGGAGCTGACGACCGCCGCGGCGGTCCCGCCCGACACCGTCACGAGGCAGACCGCGACCGCGCTCGCGCCGCCGGTGATGCCGAGGATGTCGGGGCTGGCCAGGGGGTTTCGGGCGACGGACTGCGTGAGCGCTCCCGAGACGCCGAGCGCGACGCCGACGACGAGCCCGGCCATCGCCCGCGGCATCCGCAGGTCCATGACCACGAACTCGTCGACCTGTTCGCCCCTGCCGGCGATCGTCGCCATCACCCGGGAGAGGCCGATGGGGAAGTCGCCGATGCTGATGGAGAGGCAGAACACCAGGAAGGTGGCCGCCGCGAGGAGCAGCGTGACGAGGACGACGTAGGGGCGCCAGACGAACGAGACCGGGCCGAGCCGCACGCCCGGCGTCACTGACGCCTTCACCTCCGTACCGTCGACGTCGGTACCGCCCGTGCCGCTCTTATTCGTCCCGCCCACGCCCGTACCGCTCACGTCCGACCCGTTCACGCGTTCCTGTGTTCCGCTCATGCGCCCTTGAACTTTCCGCGCCAGACCAGGACCGCGAAGAACGGGGCGCCGATGAGGGCGACGACGACTCCGGCGTCCAGTTCGCCGGGGCGCACCACCAGGCGCCCCACGATGTCGCAGACCAGCAGTACGAGGGCGCCGAGCAGACCCGCGTACGGCACGAGCCAGCGGTAGTCGGGCCCCGTCAGATGGCGGGCGACGTGGGCCACCATGAGTCCGACGAAGGCGATCGGGCCGCACGCCGCGGTGGCCGCCCCCGCGAGCAGGGTGATGGCGAGGATGCCGACGGTCCTGCTCAGGGCGATGTTCACGCCGAGCCCGCGCGCCACGTCCTCGCCCAGGTTCAGCAGGTTGAGGGAGGGCAGCGTGGTGAGGGCGAGGACGAGCCCCACGGCGATGAACCCGGTCACCGGCCAGATGACGTCGAACTTGACGCCTGCCACGGAGCCGGCGTTCCAGAACCGCAGCGCGTTGAGCGACTTCTGGTCCGAGAGGGAGACCGCGGTGGTCATCGCCGCGAGGAACACCGTGATGCCCTGCCCGGCGAGCGCGAGCGTGAGCGGGTTGCCCGCCCCGCGCCCGATGCTCGCGAGGCCGAACACGACGACCCCGGCGACCGCCGCCCCCAGGAAGGCGAACCACACGTACTGGAAGGGGCTGGAGAACCCGAACACCGCCGTCACGAAGACGACGGCGAACGACGCGCCCGCGTTCACCCCGAGCAGTCCCGTGTCCGCGATGGGGTTGCGCGTGTAGCCCTGGATCAGCGCGCCGCCGACCCCGAGGGCGATGCCCGCCACGATCGCGAGCACCGTCCGGGGCACGCGCACGGTCTCCACGATGAGCCTGATCTCGGTGAGCCGCTGGTCGGCCTCCGGTGCGGCGAAGAGTCCGTGCCACACCTCGCCGGGGGTCAGCGCACGCGCGCCGACGGCCAGCGAGGCCGCCGCCGCGACGAGGAGGAGCACGGCGAGCACGCCGAGCCCCGCAACCCGCCGCCGTCGGGCCCCTGTTGTGACCGCGGCCGGGGCCGCGGGACGCTCCACCGCAGTCGTGCTCATGACGACGTACGTTATCGGGTGGTGCTGCCGGTGCCGTCGGCGACCGCCGCCGCCCCGTCCGAGGCGGGCGCGGCGCGCCGGTCGAGCACGGAGTCCAGTATCTCGCCGACCCGGATCGCGATGTTGGACAGCAGGGACGAGGTGATGCCGTGCGTGTGTTCGGTGCCGCCCTGGAGGTAGATGCCGCAGGCCAGCTCGGGGTCGGTCGCCACGCGGTAGTCGCGCTCGACGCGGACGCGGCCCGCCTCGTCGCGCAGGCAGTGGTCGGCCACCTCGCCGAGCAGGCCGAGCGGGTCGGCGGGGCTGTAGCCGGTGGCGCACACCACGACGTCGGCGTCGAGGTGGGTCTCCTCGCCGGTGACGAGCGACGTCACGGTGGCGCGGACCGCGTCGTCCGTCTCCTTGACCCCGGAGAGCCGGGAGACGTTGAGGAAGCGCAGCCGCTCGGTGCCGAGGACCTTCTCCTGGTACATCTGCCGGTACAGGTCGTCGATCAGGTCGATGTCCACCACGGAGTAGTTGGTGTTCCCGTGGTAGTCCATCAGGCGGCTCTTGACGCCCTCCGGAGCGGCGTAGTACTCGTCGACCGCCCCCGGGTCGAAGATCCGGTTGGCGAAGCTGCTGTCGTCGGCGGGGCTGTAGCCGTAGCGCGAGAAGACGGCGCAGACCTCGGCCTCGGGGAAGCGGCGGTGCAGGTAGGCCACGTTCTCCGCGGCGCTCTGCCCGGCGCCCACGACGACGAACCGCCGCGGGTTCGTGCCCTCGATCCGGTCGACCTTCGTGAGCAGTTCGGAGTTGTGCCAGACGCGCTCGCCGCGCTCGACGCCCTCGGGTACGAGGGGGCGCAGGCCGGTGCCGATGACGAGGTTGCGGGCGCGGTGGACCGCGAGCCCCTCCCCCGACCTGACCGTCACGTCGAGGAACTCCACGGCTCCGTCGCGGACGTGCGGCGTGACGCCGACGACCTCGTGGCCGTAGGAGACCATGTCGTCGACCTTGGCGGCGGCCCATTCGAGGTAGTCGTGGAACTCCACCCGCAGCGGGAAGAGGTTCTTGTGGTTGATGAAGTCGGTCAGCCGCCCCTTGGCCTTCAGGTAGCAGAGGAAGCTGAACTCGCTCGTGGGGTTCCGCTGCGTCACGAGGTCCTTCAGGAAGGACACCTGCATGGTCGCGTCGTCGATGAGCATGCCGCGGTGCCAGCCGAAGCTCGACTGCTGCTCGAAGAAGTGAGCGGTGACCGCCTCCTGCCTGCCGACGCGGGCGTTGTGCTCGTTGAGCGCGATGGCCATGGCCACATTGGACGGTCCGAAACCGATGCCGATGAGGTCGTGGACCAGTGGTGCGTCGCCAGGAAGAACCTGTGACATGTCTCTCCCAATCGTGCGGGGAAGCCGCCTGTCAGGCGTGGGGAAGGTGCGTCCGGTGGGCACGCCGACGGCGCGGCCCACCAACTTAGGTGAGCCTAAGCTAATCGCATCCGCCTGTCGATAGGCAAGGCGGGCAACCGGACTTGGCGGTCGGTCAACTGGAGCGCGGCATCCGCTTATTGCAAACTAAGGTAAGCCTTGCTTAACTGGCTACTGGCCAAACCCCTGCCCTGAGGAGGAACCCCGATGCGGGTCGTCATGTTCGGTTACCAGACCTGGGGCCACCGCACCCTGCAAGCCCTGCTGGAGTCCGAGCACGACGTGGTCCTCGTCGTGACGCACCCCAAGAGCGAGCACGCGTACGAGAAGATCTGGAGCGACTCCGTCGCCGACCTCGCCGAGGAGCACGGCGTCCCGGTGGTGATCCGCAACCGCCCCGACGACGAGGAGCTGTTCGCGCGCCTCAAGGAGGCCGACCCGGACATCATCGTCGCCAACAACTGGCGTACGTGGATTCCCCCGCGCATCTTCGGCCTCCCGCGCCACGGCACGCTGAACGTCCACGACTCGCTCCTGCCGAAGTACGCGGGCTTCTCCCCGATCATCTGGGCGATGATCAACGGCGAGCCCGAAGTCGGCGTGACCGCGCACATGATGGACGACGAGCTGGACGCCGGTGACATCGTCCGGCAGGAGGCCGTCCCCGTCGGCCCCACGGACACCGCGACCGACCTCTTCCACAAGACGGTCGACCTGATCGCCCCCGTCACCATCGGCGCGCTCGACCTCATCGCGTCCGGACAGACGGAGTTCACCAAGCAGGACCGCTCCCAGGCCAGCTTCTTCCACAAGCGGGCCGAGGAGGACATCCGCATCGACTGGACCTGGCCCGCCGAGGACCTGGAGCGCCTGGTCCGCGCCCAGTCCGCGCCGTACCCGAGCGCCTTCGCCTTCCACAAGGGCAAGCGGCTCGAAATCGTCACCGCGGTGGTCTCCGAGGGCCGCTACGGCGGCACGCCGGGCCGCATCTTCTACCGCGAGGGCGAAGGCGTGGTGATCGTCGCCGGAGCCGACGCCCGCACCGGCCGCAACCACGGACTCGCCATCACGCGCGTCCGCACCGAGGACGGCCGGGAGCTGCCCGCCACGGAGTACTTCACCTCCATGGGCGGCTACCTGACCAGCCGCCCCTGAGAGTTCGCACCGGCATCCGGCCACCCCTCGGCGGCGGGACCTCCGGGCATCACCCCGCCGCCGCGAGCACCAGCGGAAGGACCCGGTCGGCGCCCGCTCTGCGCAGCAGGCGGGCGGCGACCGCCAGGGTCCAGCCGGAGTCCGTGCTGTCGTCCACGAGCAGCACCGGCCCCGGGGCCGCCGCCAGGGCATCCGCCAGCTCGTCGGAGACGGCGAAGGCACCGGACAGCGCTCTGAGCCGCTGCGCGGAGTTGCTGCGGCGGGCCGCGTGCGCGCCCTGCGCCCCGGTGTACGTCAGCGTGCCGAGGAACGGCAGGCGGCCGATGGACGCGACGCCCTGAGCGAGCGAACCGACCAGCTGCGGCCGGGCCAGCGACGGCACGGCGACGACGCCCACCGGCCGCGCCGGGGCGTCGTCGGCCCCC
Source organism: Streptomyces sp. NPDC050703 (assembly GCF_040654435.1). NCBI lineage: Bacteria > Bacillati > Actinomycetota > Actinomycetes > Kitasatosporales > Streptomycetaceae > Streptomyces > Streptomyces sp. NPDC050703. The sequence continues at coordinate 87,052 of NZ_JBFAHX010000002.1, read as the reverse complement.
GATGCCCAGCCCCCCGCGGAGCGCGCCCAGTCGGCGAGGACGTCCACCGCGGCGCGCAGGACGTCGTCGGGGACGGGGCCGTCGGGCGCGGTATCGGCGAGCAGCGGGCGCAGGCGGTTGCCCCAGCCGATGTCCGAGAGCCGTCCGATGGCACGTCCGGTGGAGCACTGCTCCTTCGCCGGGATGCGCCCCTTGAGGTCGACGCCGAGGGCGGCCATGCCCGTGGGCCACATCCGGCGCGGCTCGATCTCCACGCCCGGACGGTCCAGCTCCTTGGTGGCCCCCGTCAGCGTCTCGGCCGAGACGGCCGCGTCCGCCCACGCGCCCGCGCAGTTGTCGCAGCGGCCGCAGGGGGCGGCCCCCTCGTCGTCGAGCTGCCGGCGCAGGAACTCCATGCGGCACTGGTCCGTGCTCACGTAGTCCCGCATGGCCTGCTGCTCGGCCGCCCGCTGCTTCGCCACCCAGGCATAGCGCTCCGCGTCGTACATCCAGTCGGCGCCCGTGGCCGTCCAGCCGCCCTTGACCCGCTTGACCGCGCCGTCGACGTCGAGGACCTTCAGCATGGTCTCCAGGCGGGTGCGCCTCAGGTCGACCGACGCCTCCAGGGCCGGCACGGACAGCGGGCGGCCCGCGTCCGTGAGGGCGGCGAGGGTCTGCCGCACCTGCGCCTCGGGCGGGAAGGCCGTATCGGCGAAATAGCGCCAGATGGCCTCGTCCTCCTTGCCGGGCAGGAGCAGGACGTCGGCGTGCTCGACGCCGCGGCCCGCGCGCCCGACCTGCTGGTAGTACGCGATCGGCGAGGACGGCGAACCGAGGTGGACCACGAAGCCCAGGTCCGGCTTGTCGAAGCCCATGCCGAGCGCGGATGTGGCGACCAGCGCCTTGACGCGGTTCTCCTGGAGGTCGGTCTCGGCCTGCAGCCGGTCGGCGTTCTCCGTGCGTCCCGTGTACGAGGCCACGTCGAAGCCGCGCTGCCGCAGGAAAGCGGTGGCCTCCTCGGCCGCGGCCACCGTGAGCGCGTAGATGATCCCGGAGCCCTGGAGCTCCGGCAGGTGCTCCGCGAGCCAGGCCAAGCGGTGCGCGGCGTCCGGCAGCGCGACCACGCCGAGCCGCAGGCTCTCCCTCTCCAGCGTGCCGCGCAGCACCAGGGCCTCGCCCGCGCCGGTGCCGAGCTGCTCGGCGACGTCCGCGGTCACCCGTGCGTTCGCCGTCGCGGTGGTGGCGAGCACGGGGACGCCCTCGGACAGCTCGGCGAGCATCGCGCGCAGCCTGCGGTAGTCGGGGCGGAAGTCATGGCCCCAGTCGGAGATGCAGTGCGCCTCGTCGACCACGAGGAGGCCGGTCGTCGCCGCCAGCTCGGGCAGCACCTGCTCGCGGAAGTCCACGGAGTTGAGCCGCTCGGGGCTGACGAGGAGCACGTCGGTCTCGCCGCGCTCCACCTCTCCGTAGATCGTCCCCCACTCCTCGGGGTTGGCGGAGTTGATGGTGCGGGCCCGGATGCCCGCCCGCGCCGCCGACTCGACCTGGTTGCGCATGAGCGCGAGCAGGGGCGAGATGATCACCGTGGGGCCCGCGCCGCGGCGGCGCAGCAGGGCGGTCGCGACGAAGTACACCGCCGACTTGCCCCAGCCGGTGCGCTGCACCACCAGGGCGCGTCTGCGCTCCTTCACCAGAGCGGCGACGGCCTGCCACTGGTCCTCACGCAGCCGCGCCGCACCGCTTCGGTCGCCGACGAGGTCGGCGAGGATTGCATCGGCTTCGGCGCGGAGCTCCAGATCGTCCATGCCCCCATGCAACCCGATGCCACTGACAATCGGCCACCTCACCGCCGCGCGCCCGCCCCGACCGGGATGCGGAGGGCCTTCGCGGACGGGGCACCCGTCCCTGTACACAACCGCGGCAAGCGTCGAAGACCCTGAAGCGGGGAAGGATATACGCGACGCATCGTCCGATACCGGCGTGCGGCCCCAATTGTTCATTGCCGCGAGCCGGTGCGGCGGGAAGAATTGGAACAGCTCCCCGCGCGGCCCGTGTGACCTGCCCAGGCCATGGCGCGGCGCGCTCCCGCAGTTCCATCCCGCCCCCTGCGCGGGCGCAGCCGAAGGGAGGACCATGACCTTCGGATTCGCCTCGTTCGAGGAGACGTACAGGGCCGAGGAGACCCACCGGTCCGAGGGGACCCACGGGGCCGAGGGGATGTCCGGGGCGCCCACGGCGCGTGAGGCGTCCGAGTGGCCCGGCGCCGGGCAGCCCTCCGCCCCGGTCGGGATGCCCGTCGACTCCGCGCACCGGCTGGCCCGGATGCTCGAACCCGAGGAGTGGGCGGCCGCGGGCATCCCGCTGCTGCGCAACCCGCGCGAGGTCGTCACCGGCCTGCACTTCCGGCACCGGCCAGGGCCCGCGACGGCGGTCGTGGCCGTGCTCGACGCCGACGAACGGCTCTGCGCGAGCGCCTCGTTCGGCAGGCGCGCGGCGGCGACCGACGGCTGGGTCTTCCGCAACGCCCTGCTGTCGCAGTTGCGCCGGATCATCCCGCACGACCTGCGGCGGCGCGCCCCGGTGCGCACGGCCGTGCTGCTCTACTGCCGTGAGGGCGACGCGCGTTGGACCCCGGAGGACGGGGCCTGGATGTGGGGCCTGCGGGACGCCTGCACACTGCACGGGCTGCGCTGCGGGGCCTACATCACGCTGACCCGTGGCGGCTGGCAGGTGCTCGGCGAGGGGCGCGGCGGACGCCGCCCCAGCGCCGGTTCCCGCCCCGGTTCCCTGACCGGCGACGATCCCCCGGCGAACCGCACCGGAGGCGCGGCGTCGGAGGTGCTCCGCCGGGCGGCGGCACGCTGAGAGCACGCTCCGGCACGCACCCGCGCTCCGGCACACGGACACGGCAAGGCCGCGCCGAACGGCACGTGATCACGTACCGGTCAGCGCGGACTCCGCAGCGGACGGCGGCGGCCCGGCGCGCGCGTCAGACGCCCGCGCCCAGCATCGAGTTGATCCGCTGCGGGTCCCCGCACACGATCAGCAGGGCGCCTGTCCGGGTGACGGCCTTGGGGAGCGCGGCGAGCGCGCTCTCCTCGCCGCCGCCGTTGACGGCGACGACGACCACGGGCCTGGCCGCGGCACGGTCGAGGGCGGCGGCGTCGGCGTAGAAGACGTCGTCGCCCGCGTCGTGCTGCGCCCAGTAGGCGGCCTCGCCGAAGGACAGCTCGTGCGTGGCCCACGGGTGCGGGTCGCCGGTGGTGACCACCAGCACGTCACCGGGCGCGCGCCCGGTGTCCAGGAGCAGGTCGACCGCCTCTTCGGCCGCGTCGAGCGCGCCCTCGGCCGAGGCCGGGATGAGCTGGATCTGCGGGACCGGAGCGGCGGCACCGTCGGCGGGGGCCACGGCCGGAGCCGGACGGCTCGCGGCGGGGGCGGGGACTGCCGGGGCGGCGGGCCCTGGCTTGGCGGCCGCGGCGTGCGGCGCGCGCTGCACCGGCGGCGCCGGCCGGGCGGGGCCCGGACGGCCGGGGCGCGGCGGCGCGACGGGACGCGGACCGGGTACGGGGCGGGGGGTCGGCGCGGTGCGGCCGCTGGCCGGCGTGGCGCGGGGACCCTGGGCACTCTCGTGAATCTGAGGCTCCTCGGGAAGGAGAGGCATGAAGTGTTGTCTATCAAACGCCGATGCGAATCGCGTCGGCGGGTGGCACAAAAGTGCGGCCGGAAGCGCCGGTAAAGCGTCAGAACTCAAAGCCGAGCTGACCCTCGATTTCCGGAACATTTCCGTCCGCCCAGCTGCGGGCCTTCTTGAGGTGCCGCCACTGGGGCAGCGCATCAAGATACGCCCACGAAAGCCGGTGGTACGGGGTGGGCCCCCGCTCCGCCAGCGCGGCCCTGTGCACCGGCGACGGATAGCCGGCATTGGCCGCGAAACCGAAGTCTGCATGGTCGATGCCCAGTTCGGCCATCATTTTGTCGCGCCGGACCTTGGCGATCACCGAAGCCGCGGCGACGGCCACACAGGACTGGTCCCCCTTGATCACCGTACGGACCCGCCAAGGAGTTCCGAGGTAGTCGTGCTTGCCGTCGAGGATGACCGCGTCCGGACGGACCGGCAGCCCCTCAAGGGCGCGCACCGCGGCGAGCCGAAGCGCCGCCGTCATCCCCATCTCGTCGATCTCCTCGTGCGAGGCGTGCCCCAGGGCGTGCGAGGTGACCCAGCCCTCCAGCTCCTCGGCGAGCGCGGTGCGCCGCTTGGGGCTGATCAGCTTGGAGTCGGTGAGGCCCTCGGGGGGCCTGCGCAGTCCCGTGACCGCCGCGCAGACGGTGACCGGTCCTGCCCACGCGCCGCGCCCGACTTCGTCGACACCGGCGACGATCTTCGCTCCGGTGGTGGCGCGCAGGGAGCGCTCGACGGTGTGGGTGGGTGCTTCGTACGGCATGGCGCCTGACAGCGTACGCCGCCCGGGGGCCGCCCGCGACACCCGGTTCCCCTCGGGGGCCGCCTGGGGCCGTCCGGAGGCCGCCCGGGGGTGCCGGGGGCCCCGGGGAGACCCGTCCCGCCCACCGCTCAGCGGCGCAGCAGCGGCACCATCACCTGATCGATGAGGCCCTCGAACTCCTCGTCCGTCCATTCGCTCCCGCACACCTTGGAGCGGTACATCAGCATGGCGGGGATGACGTCGCAGACAAAGGCGTCCGTGCCGCCGGAACGCACCTCTCCGCGCTCGATGCCACGCCGGATGACTTCCTTGATCAGCTGCACGCTCGGATTCACGACGCCTTCGGAGATCACGTCGTGGAAGCGCTCGGCCGTCACCGTGTCGCATTCGTGAAGCACGGCACGCAGCGCGAATCCGGGGCGTGAGTACATCGCGTCCCTGATCCGTTTGCACAGCTCCAGAAGATCGTCGCGGACAGTGCCGTGCGTGGGGACGCCGTCGAGCCGGGGCAGCCCCGCGCGCAGCGCGTGCACGACCAGGTCCTCCTTGGACGGCCAGCGGCGGTAGACCGCCGCCTTGCCGGTCTGCGCGGCCGTGGCCACGCCCTCCATCGTCAGGCCGCTCCAGCCGACCGTACTGAGCTGCTCCAGGGCAGCCTCCAGGATCGCCTGCTCAAGGACAGGCCCGCGGCGCCGTGGGGAAGCCGTCCGAGCGGGGACGGCGGTCCAGCGCGAAGTAGCCATGTGTCTTCTTTCCATCGGACGTCCATCGGACGAAAAAGTCTGCGGGGCGACACGACCGGGTCAGTGAACGCTTGCGTTCACTGTAGGAGAGTCACTACCTTCGTTCGGGACAGTGAACGGGACCGTTCACTAAAGCACTTGCGGGGGATCTTGGTGACTACCTCTCAACTGACGCAAGCACACAAGCCGGACAAGGCCCGCCGGGAGGGCCACCCCGGCATCGCCCTCACCGTCATCGCGGCCTGCCAACTCATGGTGGTCCTCGACGCGACGATTGTGAACATCGCGTTGCCCCACATCCAGGGGGCCCTCAACTTCTCGACGACCGACCTGACGTGGGTCGTCAGCGCGTACACCCTCACCTTCGGCGGCCTCCTCCTGCTCGGCGGGCGCGCCGGGGACATCCTGGGGCGTCGCCGCGTCTTCATGGCCGGCATCCTCCTGTTCACCGCCGCCTCGCTGCTCGGCGGTTTCGCGCAGGAGCCCTGGCAACTGCTCGCCGCGCGGGCCCTGCAGGGCGTCGGCGGCGCGATCGCCTCGCCCACCTCGCTGGCCCTCATCACGACGACCTTCCCCGAAGGACCGGAGCGGAACCGCGCGTTCGGCGTCTTCGCGGCCGTGTCCGCGGGTGGCGGCGCGATCGGGCTCCTCGCGGGCGGCATGCTCACCGAGTGGCTCGACTGGCGCTGGGTCCTGTTCGTGAACGTGCCCATCGGCATCCTGATCGCCGTCCTCACGCCGCTCTACATCAACGAGTCCGAGCGCCACCCCGGCCGCTTCGACCTCCCGGGCGCGCTCACCTCGACGGCCGGCATGGCCTCGCTGGTCTACGGCTTCATCCGGTCCGCCGAGGAGGGCTGGCGCGACGGCCTCACCGTGGGGTCGTTCGCGGCCGCGGTCGTCCTCCTCGCGGCGTTCGCGTTCATCGAGAGCCGTGCCAAGGAGCCGATCACGCCGCTCCGCATGTTCGCCGACCGCAACCGCTCGGGCACGTACGTGATCATGCTCAGCCTCGCGGCGGCGATGTTCGGGATGTTCTTCTTCATCGTGCTCTTCGTGCAGAACGTCCTGAACTACACACCGATCGAGGCGGGCCTCGCCTTCCTGCCCGTCACGGCCGTGATCGCGCTCGGCGCGGGTCTGTCGCAGAAGTTCCTGCCGGTGCTCGGCCCGAAGCCGTTCATGGTGACCGGCTCGGTCATCGTCGCCCTCGGGCTCGGCTGGCAGACCCTGCTCAGCCCCGACAGTTCGTACGCGGGCGGAGTGCTCGGTCCGATGCTGCTCTTCGGGTTCGGCATGGGTCTGAACTTCGTGACCCTGACACTGACCGCGGTCTCCGGAGTCGCCCCCCACGAGGCGGGCGCGGCGTCCGGGCTGCTCAACGCCACGCAGCAGGTCGGCGGCTCGCTCGGCCTCTCCATCCTCACCACGGTGTTCGGCACGGCCAGCAGGAACGAGGCCGAGGACCAGGTGGCCGACTTCATGGCCCACGCGTCCCCGGAGCAGAAGGCCGAGTTCGCCAAGACGCACGAGCTGCCCGCGCCCTGGAGCCACGAGGTGCTCTCCGAGGGCATCTCGACGGCCTTCATCCCTGCGGTCGCGATGGCCGCGCTCGCCCTGGTCACCGCGGTGCTCGTGATCCGCGTGCGCAAGAGCGACCTGGACGCGCTCTCCGGCACCGCGGGCGCGGCGGGACCGGTGGGCGGCTGACCGCACGGCGGCGCCTCCCGGCGCCGCCGCACCGGACCCCGCGCGTGCCGGACCCCGCGCGTGCCGGGCCGTCACGCCACCTCGGCGGCTCGGCACCGGCCACGTCACGGGGCCGAGCCGTACGGGGTGGACGGCGGGTCGGTCCGCGTCCGCCCGCAGACGAGGGGGTCCACCGACGGCGGCCGGTCCTCGATGACGCGCCGCGCCCTGGCCTCGCCCAGGCTCATGGCGTACCAGGGCGGGCGCTCGGCCCCGAGGCCGTCGGCGATGTCCGCGATGGCACAGGAGCGCTGCGGCTCGGGCAACGCGTCGAGGGCGGGCACCGCGTCGGCCGAGAGCTGCCGCGCGTAGTCGAGGTCGAGCTTGCCCGTCTTCTCGTACCGCTGCACGTTGCGCTCCGCGATCAGCGCGTCCGGCGAGAGCAGCCCGAAGGCGAGGACACCGGCGGCGGCGCTCGCGGCCACGGCGCGCGGCAGCCACCGGGCTCCCCAGACCCCCGCGGCCATGATGAACAGGATGATCACGCCGAGCCACAGCTCCACGGCGACGACCGATATCCGCAGCCTGGTCAGCCCGTACGCCTCCACGTACATGTCCATCCTGCGCACCGCGGACGCCACCACCACGAGCGTCAGCGCGCAGAGCACACCGAGCACCGAGCGCACCAGCGTGCGGTCCCTGGCTCCGCCGCGCGGGGCCCAGCGCAGCGCGAACACGATGACGGCCAGGGTGAGGACCGTGGCGAGCAGGAGCTGCCAGAAGCCCTGCCGCGCGTAGGTGGCGTAGGAGAGTCCGGTCCTGTCGAGGACGGCGTCGTGGCCGCCGAAGAGGACCGCGAGCTGGACGGCGTTGAACGCCGCGAACAGGACGTCGAGCACGATGAGCGGCAGCGCCCACTCCACGCGGCTCCTGGGCCGCCCGGGGCGCACCACGAGCCGGTCCCAGCGGACCGGGGACGCCGCCGTGCGCGCGGCGGCGAGCGCGCCGGTCACCCCGAGGGCCAGCAGCAGGACGTGCGACGGGCCGTCGGCCACGGAGGCGTCCGGCATCAGATCGCCCAGCAGACCGGCGAAGGCGGCGTCGGCCCCGGCGAACAGCGCACCGAAGACCAGGAGCAGCACGGCGGTCACCGCGAGCGCCCGCAGCGCGGGCCCGGCCCCGCGCGCGCTGCCCCACTGCTCGCGCGCCCCGCGCCAGCCCCAGCCGAGGCCCTTCACGGCGCCGTCGAACAGGCCCAGGGGGCTGAGGAGCACGCCGGGCCAGGTCCGCGGGCGGTGCAGCGCGAAGGAGCCGAGCGCGACCGCGGAGACCACCGCGAGGAACGACGGCCATCCCGCGTCCCGCAGGGCGGGCACGATCAGCAGGGCGAGCCCGCCGACCGCCCAGGCCAGTGGCCACGCGCGTGGCCTGCGTCCGGTCGGCCGAGCGGCGTAGAAGGCGGCCAGCGTGGCCGGAACGGCGACGATCAGCAGATTGAGCGCGAGTCCTTCGCCCAGGAGCAGCATGCTCAGCACGCCGGTGGCGAGCACGGACCAGAGCGTGGCCGCCCGCACGGAGCGGGGCGGCTCGGACCGCAGATCGGCGAGGAGGGGGGCGCCGGCAGTCGCTTGCCGCGCTGCGCCGCCTCGCGGCGGTGCCTGGGCCGGGGTGATCCGGGCCTGGTCCTGAGCCCGGGCCCGCGTCTCGGCTCCGGCTGTGACTTCGCCTGTGACTTCGGCTGCGGCTTCGGCTTCGGCTTCGGCTTCGGCTTCGGCTTCGGCTTCGGCTTCGGCTTCGGCTTCGGCTTCGGCTTCGGCTTCGGCTTCGGCTTCGGCCGGAGTCTCGGCCCGGGGAAGCTGTTCCTGGGGCTTCGTATCGCGCGACGCGGCGTTCGTGCGGTCGTCGGCGGCGGGCGTGTCGGCGTCGACGAGCCCGTCGGGGTCGGCGGGCGCGTCGGGATCGGCGGGCGCGTCGGGGTCGGCGGGCGCGTCGTTCCCGGACGCGGACACCGGACCGTCTCCGGCCGGCGTGCCGCCACCCGTGGCCGCCTCGCCCCCCGGCGGCCTGCCACCGCCCGGCGGCCCGCCGTCCGCGGCCGGTGTTCCGGAGTCTGCTGGTGGCGTGCTGTCGGACACGGGGCCCCCTCCCGGCCGGTGCGCCCGGCGCAGCGCACGGCGGCGCCGGAGAGCCGCTGGGCTGCCGGGAACCGGCATCTCGTTCAGTGCGCGCCGGCAAGATCAACGGGCGGCGCGCACCACAGTAGCCGCGCGGCCACCGCACGCCCCCTGGCCGCCTCCACCTGTGTCATGACCGTGACAGCGAACCACGGCGACGGCCGTACCCCGGTGGCAGCCGAACCACGGCGACAGCCGGACCAGCGGCCGGACGGATCAGGGACAGGACAGGCTACGAGCGGTCCCGCGCGGTCACGGGAACCCAGTCGGGCAGCTCCTCCGTGCGCTCGGTCCACTCCCGCGGCGGCGCCCCGCCCTCGCCGGAAGCGACCACGCCGCCCACGATGGCGCAGGTGGTGTCCATGTCGCCGCCCACCTGGGCGGTGTCCCAGATGGCGCGCTCGTACGCCCCGAGGCCACGGGCCGCCGACCAGAGCGCGAACGGCACCGTGTCATGGGCGGTCGTGCGGCGCCCGCACCCGAGGACCGCCGCGACCGTGACCGCGTCTCCGTAGTCGAGCATGTCCCGCGCCCTGCGCAGCCCCGCCCCCACGGCGCTGCGCGGCACCAGGGCGATGACTCCGTCGAGGAGGTCCTTCGGCGTGGGCGGCCCGGAGGGGGCGGCGACGAGCGCCGCCGCCGCGGCCACCGCCATGGCGCCGACCACGGCCTCCCGGTGCTGGTGCGTGGGGTAGGCGGAGATCTCCGCCTGGTGCGTCGCCTGCTCGGGGTCGTCCGCGTACCAGGCTCCGAGGGGCGCGATGCGCATCGCGGCGCCGTTCCCCCAGGAGCCCTGCCCCTTGAAGAGCGCGGAGGCCAGCTCCCGCCAGTCTCCGCCCTCGCGGACCAGCCGCAGCAGCCGGTTGACGGCCGGGCCGTAGCCGCGGTCGAAGTCGTGGTGCTCGGCGAACGACAGTGCGAGGGCGTCCTGGTCGATCCGCCGGTGCTCGACGAGGACGGCGAGGACGGAGCAGGCCATCTCGGTGTCGTCGGTCCACTGCCAGGGAGCGTCCGGTAGCCGTCGCCCCTTGAGCAGCGGGTAGTGCGCGGGCACGAAGAACTGGGAACCCAGCGCGTCTCCCACCGCCAGTCCGCGCAGGCTGGCGAGAGCACGCTCCGTGCGCCGTTCGAAGGAGGAGTCAGCGGTCATCGCTCAGCCACTCTAATTCGTCGTCGACGGATACAGCACCATCCGAACGGTTCACCGGGTCATCCGGTGACGCCGTACGGCTCCGGCTCACGCCAGCGTTCGAACGGCCGGTCGAGCGCGTACTTGCCGTCCTCGCCGAGCACCAGCATCCTCATCTCGCCGTTCCCGGGGTTCGACAGCGACTCGAACTCGGCGACCGACCAGTGGAACCAGCGCATGCAGAACAGCCGCATGGTGAGGCCGTGCGTGACGAGGAGGACGTTCGGCGGGTGGTCGGGGGCCTCGAAGCTCCGGTAGAGGCTCTCCAGGAACGCCCCCACCCTGTCGTACACGTCCGCGCCGGACTCGCCCTGCGCGAAGCGGTAGAAGAAGTGCCCGTACGCGTCCCGATAGGCCTTCTGCAGGCGTACGTCGTCGCGGTCCTGCCAGTTGCCCCAGTCCTGCTCGCGCAGCCGTGGCTCCTCGCGCACCCGTATGAGTTCGGGGTCGAGCCGGAACGCCTGGAGCGTCTCGTGCGTGCGCCGGTACGGCGAGACGTACACGCTGACCCGCTCCCGGCCGATCACCTCATGGAGGCGTTTCCCGGCGTCAGCGGCCTGGGACCACCCCGTGTCGGTGAGAGCCAGCGCGTGATCGGGTTCGCGCTCGTACACGGTGTCGTCGGCGTTCCCCGCCGACTCGCCGTGCCGGACCAGGATGATGCGCCGCGGGCGTGCCATGCGGAAACCCTAGATCGGCCCGGTGCCCGGTGACTCGACCGGGTGTCCTTACGGACTCCATCCGGCGTACTCCGGGCCTCCCGGACGCGGCGGACCCTGCCGGGCACGGCGCGCGTCCGGGGTCACACCGTCCACGACGGTTCGAGGTCGACGACGTCCCCCGCGAGCGCGGCGATGTCCGCCTCCGTCTGGGCCCGCAGCGAGAGCCGCTCCACCCGCTCGACGCGGTACTTCCCGCGCTCGGCGGCGGACCGCCACATGGAGAGCACCAGGAACTCGTGGCCCGGCGCCTCGCCGAAGAGCCCGCGCAGCATGCCCGGCGAGCCGGCCATCGCGGGGTTCCAGATCTTCTGCTGCATCAGCGCGAAGTGCTCCACCCGCGCCTCATGGACGCGGCAGTGGGCGACGCGCACCACGTCGGCGTCCCCGAAGCGCGGCTCGAACCCGGTCTTCACGTCGAAACGGTGGTCGAAGAGCTTGGCCCGCGCGTTCGTGTACGTGCCTTGCTGCGCCGCCGCGAGCCGGTCGTGGGAGCGGGCCATGAAGGAGTCGTAGAAGGCGCGGCTCTCCCAGAAGGCGAAGACGTGCGCGACACCCGGCCGCCCCCTGCTCCACCCCCCGCCCTGTCCCCGGAACCCCGGCTCCCCCAGAAGCCCCGCCCACTTCCGCTGCCCGCGCTCGAACCCTCGACGGTCCACCACGGTGCAGCGAATCCACTTGACCAGCACCGCGCCATCGTACGGCGCGGAGCGCGACCGGGGTCATGCTCCGGCGTAGTGCCTGCTGATCAGCCGTGCGACGTCGGCGGAGTCCAGTTCGATGCCGAACTCCCGCACGAGGACGTCCGGCAATTCGCTCACCGGGACGGTTCGTTCGGCCACGGAGCCGTCCGCACGGGTCACCGTCAGCTGGTCCCCCACGAGCCTGCGGCGCGCCTCGGGAGCCGCCCGCTGCACCACCGGGCGGCGGATGAACGACGACATGGGGTGGGTGGACGTGTAGTGGTTCATCACCACGTAGTCGACGGGCAGACGCGGCTCCGAGGTGTACGCGTACAGGTCGGACCAGCCGTCGGGCCGCCATGTGCGCAGCACCAGGACGCCGTCCCGCTCGCCGTGGAGCCGAAAACGCCACTCTCCTTGGCGTGCCTCCGCGCCCTCGCGCAGGGGCATCGGTTCGAGCAGCCCCTCGCCCCCGAACCCCACGTCACAGTGCCAGGCTTCGCCGTCGACCCGCACGGAGAGCAGCATGTGCGTCACTGCGCGCGTGGCCGACGCCCCGACACGCACGCGTGCCCCGAGTCCGGTGACGTCGAAGCCGATGCGTTCGAGTGCCGCCGCGAAGAGGAGGTTCTGTTCGTAGCAGTAGCCGCCGCGCCGGCGGCGGACCAGCTTGTCCTGCAGCGCGGCCAGGTCGAGGGGGACCGGACGGCCGAGCATCATCTCCAGGTTCTCGAAGGGGATCGCCGCCACGTGCGCGCGGTGCAGCGCGCGCAGGGTGTCGAGATCCGGCTTCGTCCCTCCCGTGTGCCCGAGTCTCGCCAGATAGGCGTCGATGTCGAGCTCTTCCCCGTTCCATGTCATACGTCCATGATCTCCGCCGCCGCGCGGAACGCCAACCTCCGCCCTCTGTGGCCCAGTTGCACGCTTCTGACCAGCGGCGCTACGACGTTGTCAGTCGTACGCCGTAGCGTGTGTCACGGTCACATCCTGGCGGGACGGCAGCGTCCGGGTCACGAAGAGGGGCGGGTCACGTGAGCGGTATCAGCAAGGGGATCAAGAAGGTCGAGGTCGGTCTCAAGTGGGACCCGAGCCCGGCGGGCGAGCCGCCCCACGACCTGGACATCATCGCGGCGACGTACGAGGCGGACGCTCCGTACGGGACCCCCGCGTACCTGGTGCACTTCGACAGCCGCTCGCCCGACGGCACGATCCACCTCAACCGCGACAGCCGCACGGGCCAGGGCTTCGGCTACGACGAGGTCATGGTGCTCGAACTGGACCGCCTCGCGGCCCGGTACGTCCGCGTCGTGGTCGGCGTGACCATACAGCAGCAGGAGCGGCAGAAGGTCCTCGGCGACATCCCCAACGCCGCGGTCCGGATCCGCGAGGGCCACACGGCCCTCGCGGACAGCGACCTGGCCCCCGTCTCGGGCAGCACGGCGGCGACCGTCGCCGAGTTCGTCAGGGACGACGCCGGCGCCTGGTCGTTCCGCGAGACCATCCGCGGCTTCGACGCCGACCCGGCGTCCTTCGCGTCCGTGATGGGTGCCGAGCACTGACGGAGCCAAGCGCTGACAGGGCCGAGCACTGACGGGGCCGAGCACTGACGAGGCGGCGGAACCGAGACCTCGGTTCCGCCGCCCCGGCCGCCGCTCACTCAGCGGCGGCCCACGTCATCAGCTGCAGCCGCTGGTGGACCCGCAGCCCTCGCAGATGTAGCAGGAGCCCGCCCGCTGCATCTTCGTGCCGCAGGAGAAGCACAGCGGGGCGTCGGCCTGGATGCCCAGCTGCATCTCGACCAGCTCGGCGCTGGTGTGCGCCTGCTGCGGGGCGGCCTTGGCGGACTCGGCCTCGGCCTTCGGCGTGGCGACCGCCTTCAGCGACTCGGTCTGCCGCGGAGCCGACTGCGCCAGCGTCTCGACCTCGACCTCGGACTCGTCGAGGGACGGCTCGTACGAACCGGTCTCCAGGTGGCGCTGGCGCTCCTCGGCGGAGTGGATGCCGAGCGCGGAGCGCGTCTCGAAGGGCAGGAAGTCCAGCGCGAGGCGGCGGAAGATGTAGTCGACGATCGACTGCGCCATCCGCACGTCCGGGTCGTCCGTCATGCCGGCCGGCTCGAAGCGCATGTTCGTGAACTTCGAGACGTACGTCTCCAGCGGCACGCCGTACTGCAGGCCGACCGAGACGGCGATGGAGAAGGCGTCCATCATGCCCGCGAGGGTCGAGCCCTGCTTGGACATCTTCAGGAAGACCTCGCCGAGACCGTCGTCCGGGTAGGAGTTGGCGGTCATGTAGCCCTCGGCGCCACCCACGGTGAAGGAGGTGGTGATCCCCGGGCGGCCCTTGGGGAGGCGCTTGCGGACGGGGCGGTACTCGACCACCTTCTCGACCGCGGCGCGGATCGTGTCCTCGGCCTTCTCGGTGATCTCGGCCTTCTCCTCCTCCTTCTTCTTGGCGGAGAGGGGCTGGCCGACCTTGCAGTTGTCGCGGTAGATGGCGAGCGCCTTGACGCCCATCTTCCACGCCTCGAAGTAGACCTCTTCGACGTCCTCGACCGTGGCGGTCTCGGGGAGGTTGACCGTCTTGGAGAGGGCGCCCGAGATCCACGGCTGGATCGCGGCCATCATGCGGACGTGGCCCATCGCGGAGATGGAGCGCTCGCCCATGGCGCAGTCGAAGACCTCGTAGTGCTCGGTCTTCAGGCCGGGGGCGTCGATCACGTTGCCGTTCTCGGCGATGTGGGCGACGATCGCCTCGATCTGCTCCTCCTGGTAGCCCAGGCGGCGCAGGGCCTGCGGCACGGTGCCGTTGACGATCTGCATCGAGCCGCCGCCGACGAGCTTCTTGAACTTCACCAGGGCGAGGTCGGGCTCCAGGCCGGTGGTGTCGCAGGACATCGCGAGACCGATGGTGCCGGTCGGGGCGATGACGGACGCCTGGGAGTTGCGGAAGCCGTTCTTCTCGCCGAGGCGGATCACGTCCTGCCAGGCCTCCGTGGCGGCGGCCCAGATCGGCGAGTCGAGGTCGTCCATGCGGACGGCCGAGGCGTTGGCGTCGGCGTGCTGCTTCATGACGCGCTGGTGCGGCGTGGCGTTCTTGGCGTAGCCGTCGTAGGGACCGACGACCGCGGCGAGCTCGGCGGAGCGCTTGTACGACGTACCCGTCATCAGCGAGGTGATGGCGCCGGCGAGGGCACGGCCGCCGTCGGAGTCGTAGGCGTGGCCGGTGGCCATCAGGAGGGCGCCGAGGTTGGCGTAGCCGATGCCCAGCTGGCGGAAGGCGCGGGTGTTCTCGCCGATCTTCTGCGTCGGGAAGTCCGCGAAGCAGATCGAGATGTCCATCGCGGTGATGACCAGCTCGACGACCTTGGAGAAGCGCTCGGAGTCGAACGACTGGTTGCCCTTGCCGTCGTCCTTCAGGAACTTCATCAGGTTCAGCGAGGCGAGGTTGCAGGACGTGTTGTCCAGGTGCATGTACTCACTGCACGGGTTCGAGCCGTTGATGCGGCCGGACTCCGGGCAGGTGTGCCAGGCGTTGATGGTGTCGTCGTACTGGATGCCGGGGTCGGCGCAGGCCCAGGCGGCCTCGGCCATCTTGCGGAAGAGCGACTTGGCGTCGACCTCCTCGATGACCTCGCCCGTCATGCGGGAGGTGAGGCCGAACTTGCCGCCCTCCTCGACCGCCTTCATGAACGTGTCGTTCACGCGGACCGAGTTGTTGGCGTTCTGGTACTGGACGGACGTGATGTCGTCGCCGCCCAGGTCCATGTCGAAGCCCGCGTCGCGCAGGGCGCGGATCTTCTCCTCTTCCTTCACCTTGGTCTCGATGAAGCCCTCGATGTCGGGGTGGTCGACGTCGAGGATGACCATCTTGGCCGCGCGGCGCGTGGCGCCGCCGGACTTGATGGTTCCCGCGGAGGCGTCGGCGCCGCGCATGAAGGAGACGGGGCCCGAGGCGTTGCCGCCGGAGGACAGCAGCTCCTTGGAGGAGCGGATGCGGGAGAGGTTCAGGCCGGCGCCGGAGCCGCCCTTGAAGATCATGCCCTCTTCCTTGTACCAGTCGAGGATCGACTCCATGGAGTCGTCGACGGACAGGATGAAGCAGGCGGAGACCTGCTGCGGCTGGGGCGTGCCGACGTTGAACCAGACCGGGGAGTTGAAGCTGAAGATCTGGTGCAGGAGGGCGTAGGCCAGCTCGTGCTCGAAGATCTCGGCGTCGGCGGGCGAGGAGAAGTAGCCGTGGTCCTCGCCGGCCTTGCGGTAGGTCTTCACGATGCGGTCGATCAGCTGCTTGAGGCCGGTCTCGCGCTGCGGGGTGCCGACGGCCCCGCGGAAGTACTTGCTGGTGACGATGTTGACCGCGTTCACCGACCAGAAGTCGGGGAACTCGACGCCACGCTGCTCGAAGTTGATCGAGCCGTCGCGCCAGTTGGTCATGACGACGTCACGGCTCTCCCAGGCCACCTCGTCATACGGGTGCACGCCGGGGGTCGTGTGGACGCGCTCGATGCGCAGACCCTTGCTGGCCTTGGACCCCTTGGCGCGGGAACCTCGTGCCGGGCCGCTCGTCGTCTCGGTCATGCCGCCTCCCTGTTTCAGGCTAAAACGCCCTGAAGTGCCACGTTCTTCCCATGGCACGGATGTGTGTCTGATGCCGCGGGCATCACGAAGGACGCCCTCGGCAGGTCTGTGTTGCCGCCGTTCGGCCGATTCAGTCGGCGGCGGTGGCGGGCACGGGGACTTCGACAGTCCCTCCGGGCCCGTGGTCGTTCACGACGCGCTCTCCGCCCGCGTCGCACGGCTCCGCGTCGAGCCGCTGTTCCCTCAGCTCCGCGATGGCGGCTTCGAAGTCCTCAAGCGAGTCGAAGGCGCGGTACACGGACGCGAAGCGCAGGTAGGCGACGAGGTCGAGCTCCTGCAGCGGGCCCAGTATGGCGAGGCCGACATCGTGAGTGGTGAGCTCCGCGCTGCCGGTGGCACGCACCGCCTCTTCGACCCGCTGGCCGAGCAGGGCGAGCGCGTCCTCGGTCACGGGCCGTCCCTGGCACGCCTTGCGAACGCCGTTGATGACCTTCGTACGGCTGAAGGGCTCGGTCACTCCGCTGCGCTTGACCACCATCAGTGAGCATGTCTCCACGGTCGTGAAACGACGGGAGCAGTCGGGGCACTGACGGCGTCTGCGGATCGACGTGCCGTCGTCGGTGGTGCGACTGTCGACGACACGGCTGTCGGGGTGCCTGCAGAAGGGGCAGTGCATGGAACTTCCAACCCTCCTTCACGGCACGACTCGAACGCCTCGGAGGGCTCTTGAGCCCCTCGAAGCAGCCCCCAGCATAGGCGATCCCAGGAGTCCCGAAAGACCGGGGACCACTACTTCTGGGCTGCGGATGCAAAGTAGCCACTACATGTGGGGTTCGGCTACAACTTCCGCCCCGAGCGTGTCGTACCGGCCGGACGGTCGGCGGACAGCGGCGAGCCCCGGACGCGGCACTCGCGGCGGGGGCCCGGTGCGGGGTTGACGGGGCACTGGATGGCAGTATGGGAGCCCTGCGGGAGGGCTCGCGACCACAGCGGTGAAGCGTACCGTAATGAACCGAATTGCCCTTCGGCCCGAACGTAGGCCATACACCCGGACACATGATCACGGCAGGTAATCGCCGATTTTTCACTCGAACGTGTGTTTGGCGCAACCTTTCGAAAGCTACTACCGTTGGCTAGCTAGGGAGAGAACATCTCGAGAGGGGCCGACCGAAGTGACCACCACCGCAGACAGCGCCACCATCACTGCCCAGAGCCGACTCGAGCCGGTGCATGCCATGAATGACGCAGTGACGAACCAGGAGGGGCACACGCCCGCTCGCTCCCTGCCGGGCCGACCTCCAGGCATCCGCGCGGACAGCTCGGGCCTCACGGACAGGCAGCGCAGGGTCATCGAGGTGATCAGGGACTCCGTGCAGCGGCGGGGCTACCCACCGTCGATGCGGGAGATCGGACAGGCCGTCGGCCTCTCCAGCACCTCCTCGGTCGCCCACCAGCTGATGGCCCTGGAGCGCAAGGGCTTCCTGCGCCGCGACCCCCACCGCCCCCGGGCGTACGAGGTGCGCGGCTCGGACCAGCCGAGCAGCCAGCCCACCGACACCACGGGCAAGCCCGCCGCCTCGTACGTCCCGCTGGTCGGCCGCATCGCCGCCGGTGGCCCGATCCTCGCCGAGGAGTCGGTGGAGGACGTCTTCCCCCTCCCCCGGCAGCTGGTCGGCGACGGCGAGCTCTTCGTGCTGAAGGTCGTCGGTGACTCGATGATCGAGGCCGCGATCTGTGACGGCGACTGGGTCACCGTCCGCCGCCAGCCCGTCGCGGAGAACGGCGACATCGTGGCGGCCATGCTCGACGGCGAAGCCACGGTCAAGCGCTTCAAGCGCGAGGACGGCCACGTCTGGCTGCTTCCGCACAACTCCGCGTACCAGCCGATCCCCGGCGACGAGGCCACCATCCTCGGCAAGGTCGTGGCGGTGCTGCGGCGGGTGTGACCCTCCCGCCCCTGACCGGGCCCCGGAACCAACTGCGCCGGTTCCGGGGTCCTGCTGTGTCCGGGGACGGACCCCCAGCGGGCCCCCGCCGCGCGGGCCCCGGGCGCTACGCCTCGTCCGCCTTCGCCGCGGCGTCGATCGCGGCCAGGGAGCGGCGCACCTGATTGCGGTCGGTCGTGTACCAGAAGTCGGGCAGCGAGGCCCGCAGATAGCTGCCGTACCGCGCGGTCGCCAGACGGGGGTCCAGGACGGCGACCACACCGCGGTCCCCCGTCGCCCGTACGAGGCGGCCGGCGCCCTGCGCCATCAGCAGTGCCGCGTGCGTGGCCGCGACCGCCATGAAGCCATTGCCGCCGGCCTCGTCGACCGCCTTCTGGCGGGCGCTCATCAGCGGATCGTCCGGCCGCGGGAACGGGATCTTGTCCATGACCACGAGCTGGCAGCTCGGGCCCGGCACGTCCACGCCCTGCCAGAGCGAGAGCGTCCCGAAGAGGCAGGTCCGCGCGTCCGCGGCGAAGCCCTTGATCAGCTCGCCGAGCGTCTCCTCGCCCTGCAGCAGGATGGGCATGTCCAGGCGGCCCCGCAGCTCCTCGGCGGCGCTCTGGGCGGCCCGCATGGAGGAGAACAGGCCGAGCGTGCGCCCGCCGGACGCCTCGATCAGCTCCGTCAGCTCGTCGAGCATGTCGTCACGGGTCCCCTCGCGCCCCGGACGCGCCAGGTGCTTCGCCACGTAGAGGATGCCCTGCTTGCCGTAGTCGAAAGGAGAGCCGACGTCCAGGCCCTTCCAGACGGGCGCGTCCTCGGCCTCGGTGCCCTCCGGGGCCAGGCCCAGCGAAGCACCCACGCCGTTGAAGTCACCGCCGAGCTTGAGCGTGGCCGACGTCAGGGTGACCGAGCGGTCGCTGAACAGCTTCTCCCGCAGGAGGCCGGACACGGACATCGGGGCGACCCGCAGCGAGGCGCCGAAGCGGTCGTGCCGCTCGTACCAGACGACGTCCCACTCGGAGCCGTTGGTGATCCGCTCCGCCACGTCGTGGATCGACTCCACCGAGGCGAGCGCCTGCTTGCGTACGGCGTCCTCGTCCTGGACGGACTTGTCCCTGGTGGAACCGAGCGCCGTGATCACCGTGCGCGCGGCGTCCCGCAGGGCCATCAGGGCATAGCCGAGATCCTCGGGGATCTCCTCCAGGCGGCCGGGGAGGGCGAGCTCCATCAGGCGCTCGAAGCCCTCGGCGGCGGTCTGGAGCTGGTCGGCCGCCTTTTCGTTGACGAGCTTGGCCGCGCGCCGCACCGCCCGGTTGACCTGCCCCGGCGTGAGCTCGCCCGTGGCGACGCCGGTGACCCGCGAGACCAGCTCATGGGCCTCGTCCACGATCAGCACCTCGTGCTGCGGCAGGACGGGGGCACCCTCGATGGCGTCGATCGCGAGCAGCGCGTGGTTCGTGACGACGACGTCGGAGAGCTTGGCGCGCTCGCGGGCCGCCTCCGCGAAGCACTCCGCTCCGTAGGCGCACTTCGAGGCGCCCAGGCACTCCCGCGAGGAGACCGAGACCTGGGCCCAGGCCCGGTCGGACACACCGGGGGTGAGGTCGTCGCGGTCGCCGGTCTCGGTCTCGTCGGCCCAGTCCCGCATCCTCAGCAAATCCTGGCCCAGCTTGCTGGTGGGGGCGGCCGCCTCGAACTGGTCGAAGAGGCCCTCCTCCTCGTCCTGCGGCATGCCTTCGTGCAGGCGGTGCAGGCACAGGTAGTTCGAGCGGCCCTTGAGCATCGCGAACTGCGGGCGGCGGCGCAGCAGCGGGTGCAGCGCGTCCACCGTGCGCGGCAGGTCCCGCTCCACGAGCTGGCGCTGCAGGGCGAGCGTGGCCGTGGCGACGACCACGCGCTCCCCATGCGCCAGGGCGGGCACCAGATAGCCGAGGGACTTGCCCGTGCCGGTGCCGGCCTGGACCAGCAGATGGGAGCCGTCGTCGATCGCGGCGGCCACGGTCTCGGCCATGGCCACCTGGCCAGGCCGCTCCGTGCCGCCGACAGCGGCGACGGCGGCGTGCAGGAGCTCGGGGAGGGAGGGCTTCGTCATAGCGCGACCACCCTACGGTGCCCCACTGACAATCCCGCGATCACGGCTGGTGCAGGGGGTTGGGCACCGTGCCGTGGACGGCGGCGTGCGGGCGCTGCGGACGGTCGCGGTAGCCGTCGAGATGGAGGCGGTTCCGGTTGAGGCACAGCCGCTCGATGCGGGGTGTGAGCAGGTCGAACATCGCGTACCGCTCCTTCAGCTCCGGGGCGTGCGCCTGGTGCCGCAGGATCTCGGCGCGCACGGCATGCCAGAACGCGGCCTCGCTGACGCCCAGTTGCTCCTCGCACAGCGGCGCGAGATAGCGGAAGACCCCCACGAAGAGACCGGAGTGGATGAACTGGGTGAGGAACTCGGGCGGCTCGGTCAGCAGGACCTCACGCACGTCGGCGGGCATCGAGTCCTGCTCGGGCAGCGGCACGGAACTCACGTTGACGTCGTCCACGAAGTCCTTCACCGCGAGCCGGACGGGCACGTCCTTGTCGTCGAAGACGACGATGGCGTTCTCTCCGTGGGGCGAGAAGACGGTGCCGTAGCGGTAGAGGAAGTGCAGCAGCGGGGGCAGCAGGGCGGCGAAGAGCCGGCGCAGCCACACCTCGGGGGTCAGCCCGGAGCGTTCGACGAGTTCCGCCACGAAGGCCCGGCCCTCGGGGTCGGTGTGCAGGAGGGAGGCGAGCGTACGCGCGCGTTCGTCGGGGGCGAGGTACCGCGTGATCGGTTCGCGCCAGATGGCTCCGAGAAGCTCTCTGTACTGGTACGGGACCTCTGGCAGCCCGTCGTAGACGGGGTGCTCGACGGCGACGGACGCCACCTCGCCGAGCAGGATCACCCCGCACTCGTCGCGCAGGAACGGGTCGGCGTCGCGCAGGGAGTGCATCCACGCCGTGACGGCGGGCGCCGCGATGGTGCGCTCGGTGGGGAGGCCGCGCCACACCAGCGTGTTCAGGACCGACAGCGGCAGCTTCACGGAGTGCCGGTCCGGGCGGGAGGTGTTCAGGAAGGTGCGGATGGACTGCTGGGGAAGGCGCAGGTCACCGTCGCTGCCCAGCGGGACGATGGCGTCGGCGGCGACCGAGGGGGCGAAGAGCGGCAGCACGGTCTCGTCCCACTGCCAGGGGTGCACCGGCAAGTAGAGGTAGTCACCGGGATCGAGTCCACGCGCGCGGAGTAAGCCCTCGAATGACTCCCGGGTGGCTCTGGTGAGTTCGCGGGCGTAGAGCTGCTGGGCGGTGTCCAGGCCGGTGACGCCCCGGTAGACGGCGATGTCGGTGTGGACCGCTATCCAGGGAAGCGCGGTGGGGCGGCGCGCCTCGGGGGCCCAGCGGTCGGTGTCACTCGCCGAGAATCCGATGCGCCCCTTGTTGAGGATCAGCCAGGGGTGGCCGGTCTGGTGCCCTTCGAGTTCCGCGTACCCGAGGTCGGCGAGCCGCGCCGCGGAGAGCGCGGTGCGTTCTATCCGGGTGTCGGAGCAGAGCGTGAAGCTCAGCTCGCGGACGAGGTGGCCGAGGGTGGCGCCGTCGAGCCCCAGCGTGCGGCGGGCCAGCACGAGGAACCGGATCGGGTCGTGGAAGGGGCGGGCCTCGCCGTCCCCCTCGGCCAGGGTGAGGCTGTCCGGGTCCACGTACCAGCTGCCGTACGAGCCACGGCGGGCCCGGAAGGAGAGCCGGCTGCCGCGGTCCCGGCCGGCCGCGGCGAGGGCCTCTGGCGCGGCGGTGGTCTCGGCCCACGTGTCCGTCTTGGCCGCGACGGCGGGCACGTCCGTCTCGGCGGGGTCGATGCGGAGGCGGTAGGAGGAGGCACCGCGGCTCACCCCGGGCACCGCCTCGCGTTCCTCGACCGGCTCGGGCCGGATGATCTCCTCGTACGCGAACTCGCCGATCATCTTCGCCAGCAGGCGGCGGCCGGCTCTCTGCCATCTGTCCCGGGTCAGCTCGGGTGGGTCGTACAGCGTCGCGGCCGGGCGGGGGCTCGGGCTGTCGGAGGGATTCGGCACGGGAACTCCTCAGGGAGGGAACCGGATCGGGTCGAGCGGAGTTGTACTAAGCGTGATCGGGTCGTAGCACTGCGCGCAGGGCCCGGTCGGAGATCATCAGTGCCGCCCGCTTGTCGGGGAGGTCCACTTCGACGGAGAAGCGGAAGCCGGCGCTGAGAAAGGCGGAGACGGAGGGGGTGTTGCGCAGGTCGGGTTCGGCCACGACGCGTGTGCAGGCGGGACGGTGTGCGAACACCAGGTCCGCGACGGCTCTGAGCAGTGACGTACCGAGGCCCTGGCCACGGTTGGCGACACCGCCGATGAGGAGGTGGATCCCGGTGTCGTGCGGGCGTGCGGGGTAGTGACGCGCCAGCGGGTCGAGGTCTGCCCGGTAGATCTCCCAGTAGCTCATCGGCGTGCCGTCGAGGACGCCGAGGCAGGGGACGCTGCGCCCGTCTCCGTCGAGCTGGGGTCGCAGATGGGCCTCGGTCACGGCCTCGGGGCCCGCGAGTTCCCAGAAGGCCGAGACGGCGGGGTCGTTCATCCACCGGCTGATCAGTGGGAGGTCGCGTCCGAGGCGGACGGGTACGAGCTGGAGGACACCGGCGGTGGTGGTCGTCGGGCCCCAGTCGGCGACCCGGTCGAGGAGGTCGTCCGCCGCGAGGGTGCCGGCGCCGGTGTCGGCGGGCAGGGAGGCCACCTCTTCGGGCAGGCGCAGGTCGAGGGTGTCCGCGTGAGTGGCTGCGGACGCTGCGGAACCGGCTCCCGCGTCGGCGCGCGCATCGGGAGGGGACACGGCATCGCTCCTGTCAGAAGAGGTACGGCATGGCTCTCAGGAATGGAGGGGGTGAAGGGGGTTGGCGATGGTGACGTAGACGGACTGCGTGTCGACGGGGCCGACGAGCTCGTCGAGCCCGTGCAGCCGGGTCAGCAGGTTGGCCTTGCACCGCAGTACGGGTGAGTCGAGCAGCGTCGCGGGCAAGGAGGTGCGCAGCCTGTCGGGCCCGGAGGCGACGTCGCCGAGGAAGCGGCGGAAGGCGGCGAGCAACAGGCGCTCGTCGGCGAGGCGTTCGGCGCCGAAGGCTCCGATGAGACCGAGGACGTTGTTGATGCCGAGGTAGTAGGCGAACCGCTCGTCCGTCACCTCGTCGGAGACGAAGGTGTCGCTGTGCCGGCCGATGCCGGGAAGCCTCTTCTCCAGTTCGGCGCGCCGGGACTCGCGGAAGTAGTAGCCCTGGTTGTCGCGGTAACGGCCGCCCACGGGCCAGCCGTCGGGGTCGAGCAGGATGATCGTGTTCTGCTGATGCGCCTCCAGGGCGACGCCCGCCTCGCTGTCCAGCCAGAGCACGGGGCGCACGACGGTCTTGAGGTAGCGCAGGAACCACTCGGCGGCGACGGCGCCGCGCGGGTGACCGGTCTGCCCGGCGAGCCTGGTGACGATCTCGGCGAGCCGCGAGCGCATGGGCTGCTGCTCGTGGTCCGCGGCCCGGCCGGATGGCCGGGGCGAGACGAGCCCGGCCACGCAGGTGGCGTCGTCGCCGGGGCCGAAGGGGTTGTGCCGGATCATGACGTCGAGCCCGGGGACGGGCGCGCCGTCCGGTCCGGTGGCGGCGAGCCACGCGGGGTCGCGGATCACGTCGAAGCCGGGGTGGGCCGCCTGCCACTGCTCGGCCAGACCGGTGCGGAGCAGACGGTGGACCTCGACGCCGCGGTGGAGTTCCTTGCGGAGGTTCTCGCGACGGGAGTTGGTGATGCGCAGGCCCAGGGAGAGCTTGAGCATGGCGGCCGCGTCGGAGCGGTAGAGAGTGCGTACGGAGGAGGTGGGGTGCCAGGGGGTGCCGTGCGGGCCGAGGTCCTGGAGCAGCCCGGCGTCGAGGAGGTCCGCGGCGGCGGGGCGGTGGCGCAGCTCGCGGATCTGCCAGGGGTGCACGGGCAGGGCCGCGCGGCCGTCCGGCAGGGGCAGCCCCGGACCGGCGAGCCGTGCGGTGAGCCGGTCGGCGGGGACGGTGCGGCCCCGCTCCGTCCAGGCCGAGTCCGAGGCGAGCACGGACCGGTCGACGGCGAGCCAGTGGAGGGCGAAGGCGCCGCGTGACTCCGGCGAGTACAGGCGGTTCTCGGTGTCGGACAGACCCTCGCGGCTCTTGGGGGTCGGATGCAGGGGGTGCCCGAGGAGCAGTGACTGTTCCGCGGAGAGGAAGAGGTCGGGTTCGTCGCCCGGGTTGCCGCGGCGGTCGGCGATGAACTGGGCGGTACGCCGCACGGAGTCGGCGACCCGGCCGACCAGGTCGCCGCCGTCGGTCTCCGTGGTCGCGGAGGGCGCGTGCGCGGTGGCGGCGGGGTCGGCCTCGGCGGCTGTCGGGAGGGCCGTCGGGGCAGAGGCGACCGCGGCTGCGGGATCGGCCGTGTGGGCCGGCGGTGTGGCATCCTCCGCCCCCGCGGCCGCCGCGGCCGCTTCCCGGCGAGCCGTCTCCCGGCCCAGCAGCGCGGCGACGGTGACCGCGTCGACGGGAGGGGCGCCGGCCGGGCCGTCCTCCAGGTGCGGCAGGCCGAAGCGGTGCCAGCCGGTGGCCGACCAGTAGTGCACGGGGACGAGCAGGGCCGTGCCGCTCGCGGTGAGCGGCACGCGCAGGGTGCCCTGGTCGGGAGCGGGGAGGCCGTTCTCCCGTACCCAGCAGCGCAGCAGGTTCTCCACGGCCGCGGCCTGTGCGGCGACGTACGGGGAGGGGTGCTCCAGCAGGTCGGTCGAGGCGCCGTGCAGGTGCTCGGCCGCTTGGCCGCCGCCCATCTGCCGGGGGACCGTACCGGACTCCGCCACCAGCGAGGACGGAGTGCCGCACGCACCTGGGACCTGGGGGTGGGAGCGGCCTTCGGAAGCGGGAGTGGCATTCAAGAGGGGTTCCTTGGGAAGTGGGTCGGTCTCCAGGGGCGACGGGGCCGAGAAGGACCCGGGCTCATGGCAGCCGGAACGGCCCGGGCCCATCTCGGCTATCCGTGGTCGTGGCGCGCCGCGGCGGCCAGCGCGTCGGCGAGGCGGTCGAGGACCGCGGACGCCTGTTCGTCCGTGATGGTCAGAGGAGGGAGCAGCCGTACGACGCTGGAGTGCCGGCCACCCAGCTCGACGATGAGCCCGCGCCGCAGGCACTCCCGCTGCACGGTGGCGGCGAGTTCCGGTGCCGGCGGGCGGGGCCGGGCGGTGGGCGGCAGTCCGTCGGAGGCATCGGCGCGCGGGCCGTGCTCGATCTCGGCCTCGATCGTGTCTTCGAGCCGATCGCGGTCGCACCCCGCGTCCACCAGCTCGACGCCGATCATCAGCCCCCGGCCGCGGACCTCACCCACACAGGGGTGGTCCACGGCCAGTGACCTGAGCTGGGCCAGCATGCGGGCGCCGAGGGTGGCGGCGCGTTCGGCGAGGCCGTGTTCCCGTACGTACGCGAGGGTGGCAGCGCCCGCGGCCATGGCGAGCTGGTTGCCGCGGAAGGTGCCCGCGTGGGCGCCGGGCGGCCAGAGGTCGAGGTCGTCGCGGTAGACCACGACGGCCAGTGGCAGGCTGCCGCCGATCGCCTTCGAGAGCACCATCACGTCCGGCACGATGCCGCTGTGCTCGACGGCCCAGAAGGCTCCGGTGCGTCCGACCCCCGTCTGCACCTCGTCCACGATCAGTGGGATGCCGCGCGCGGCGGTGATCTCACGCATGCGGCGCAGCCAGCCGTCCGGGGCGGGCAGGACACCGCCCTCGCCCTGGACCGGTTCGAGGATCATGCCGGCGGGCGCGGGGACGCCGGATTTGGTGTCGTCGATGAGGTTCTCGGTCCAGCGTGCGGAGAGTTCCGCGCCGCCCTGCCCGCCGAGACCGAACGGGCAGCGGTAGTCCTGGGGATAGGGCAGGCGGGCGACGCGGACGCTCGGCGCGGCGCCGGACACCTCCAGTGCTCCGGCCGTCATCCCGTGGTAGGCGCCGGTGAAGGCCAGCATGCCGTCGCGGCCCGTGGCCGCGCGCACCAGCTTCAGCGCCGCCTCCACCGCGTCCGTCCCGGCGGGGCCGCAGAACTGGATGCGGGCGCGCTCGGCGAGGCCGGGCGGCAGCGTGCGGAACAGTTCGCTGGTGAAGTCGTCCTTGACGGGCGTCGCCAGGTCGAGCACGTGCAGCGGTGCCCCGGAGTCGAGGACCTGCCTGATCGCTTCGAGCACCACGGGGTGGTTGTGCCCGAGGGCGAGGGTCCCGGCACCCGAGAGGCAGTCGAGGTAGCGGCGCCCGTCGGCGCCTTCGATGGTCATGCCGCGCGCTCGCACCGGCACGATCGGCAGGGCGCGCGCGTAGGTCCGTGCGGCCGACTCACGCGTGGACTGCCGCCGCAGGATGCCCTCCTGGACGGCGGCTTCTTGATGGGCCGGAGACATGGGCAGGGCCTCCGATGGGGACACCGGCACGAAAGGTGCCCTCGGCCCGGATGCTGCTTGTGTTCCGGAGGGTGCTTGTGTTCCGGAGGGTGCTGCGGACGCCGCCGCGGGCGCAGGCTCGATCACGGCCACGACTGTTGGTCCTCCCGCTGGGGACGAGCGCGTTCCGGCCGGGCGGCTCCGGGGAGCGCCCAACTGGCCGGACCGGCAGACGAGTTGGCAGGGGGATGAACGCAGGCTGCGGCTCCCCCGTACGTACCAACGACGGTGCCCCCGGTCGGGGCACGGGGGCCATCGGAAGATCTTGCCGTTGCGGAACCGTTGCCCTCCTGTCGGCAGTCCCCCATGGCACCGGCATAGTGTGGGGGCCGTTCATCGGCCAAAGGGTCGCGACGACTCCCGGCCAAGGGGGCGCTCGCGCCGGAGGCGACGGGTGTCCGAACACCCCGATGACCAGCACTTCTGTACTGATTTACGAGGCCCAGGGGGAATCTCTCGATGCGACCCATACGTCCGCTCTTCACCGCACGGAACGGGAGGAGCACGCGCAACCGCACCTCCCCCGTGGCGGCCGCTGTGGCGCTCGGCGCGGCGCTCGTGCTGACCGCCACGGCCTGTGGGCCCGGCGAGGACAACGCCGGCGGCGACTCGTCGTCGTCCCGGGCCGATGGCGCCAACGGCGACAGGTTCGAGATTCCGGCCGACCTCAAGGACAAGCTCAAAGAGCACGGGATCGACCTGGACAAGTGGGAGAACGGCGGCTGGAAGAACTTCGACAAGGACAAGTGGCTGCGCGAGGCCGGTGAGTTCGTCAACCCGATCATCGAGGACCTCTGGGACCCGGACCGGATGCGGGACGCCGACAAGAACCCGGACCGGGGCGTCGACGAGAACGACATCTCCGGTGACCAGGGCGTCACCGACCCGACGCCCGAGCCCGTGGAAGCGGCCGCGGTGAAGACGCCGTACCACGATCAGGCTCCCGCCTCCGGCAAGCTCTTCTTCGACGGCCCCGACGGTTCGATGGTCTGCTCGGCGACCGTGGTGAAGGACCCGGCCAACCCCGGCAAGTCCAACATGGTGTGGACCGCGGGCCACTGCGTGCACGCGGGCGCCAAGGGCGGCTGGTACCGGAACATGATCTTCGTCCCCTCGTACAACGACAGCGGCAAGTCCGCCGCGGAGCTGCAGAACGCGCCCAAGGAAGAGGTCGCCCCGTACGGCGTCTGGTGGGGTGACTGGGCGCAGACCTCCGACCAGTGGATCGAGCGCGGCGGCCCGACGGGCGGCGCCGGCGCTCCCTACGACTTCGCGGTCATGCATGTGAAGCCCGAGAAGGGCAGCGAGGGCAAGTCGCTGGAGGAGACCGTCGGTTCGGCGCTTCCCGTGGACTTCGACGCCCCGGCCGTGCCGCAGGTCAAGTCCCTGACGGCGACCGGTTACCCGGCGGCGCCGCCGTTCGACGGCCAGAAGCTGTTCCAGTGCGCCGGCAAGCCCGGACGGCTCTCGCTCAGCAAGTCCGATCCGACGATGTACCGCGTCGGCTGCACCATGACCGGCGGTTCCTCCGGTGGCGGCTGGGTCGCCCCTGGTCAGGACGGTAAGCCGGCCCTGGTGTCGAACACCTCCATCGGTCCGGTGACGGCGGGCTGGCTGGCCGGGCCGCGCCTCGGCAAGGAGGCCGAGGGCATCTACGACGCGGTCAGCAAGAAGTTCGCCGACCAGTAGTCACCGCGGAGCGACCGCCGACCGCCGACCGCCACTTGAACGGTCGGCGGTCGCTCCGGGGAGCCGCTCCCGCCGATCCGTCGTACGACGGCGGGGTCGCCGGAAACCTTCACGACCCCACCGCTGTTCGTCCCCGATCCCCCAGGCATAGTGAGGTGTCGCGTCGACCCGGGGCACTCCGGGGCGGCATATGACACGTACATGGCAAATCACAGGCAATCACACGTTCCACAACGGGGGTACCTGCACCATGCGTTCCACTCGTGCGCCGTTCGCGCGCAGCCGTGGGCGGCGCGTCGCGCTCGCCGCCACCGGGCTCGCCGCGACCCTGGCGCTCACCGCCACGGCCTGCGGCCCGAGCGAGGACGAGGCCGGCGGCTCGTCGAGCGCCGCCGAGTCCGCCGACTCCGACGGGTCCGGCTCCGACTCCCGGCTGCCGGGCAGGCTCGCCGACAAGCTCAAGGAGCACGGCATCGACCCGGACAAGTGGGAGAACGGCGGCTGGAAGAACTTCGACAAGGACAAGTGGCTGCGCGAGGCGAGTGACTTCGTCAACCCGGTCATCAAGGACCTGTGGAAGCCCGAGCGGATGAAGGACGCGAAGGACCCGAACAAGACGATCGCGTCGAAGGACGCGGCCGCCGACCAGGGTGCCACCGATCCCGCGCCGACTCCGGTCCGGGCGAAGCCCGAGAAGACGCCGTACCACGAGCACGCCGCACCCGTCGGCAAGATCTTCTTCGACTCTCCCGAAGGCTCGATGGTCTGCTCCGGCACCGTCGTGAAGGACCCGCGCAACCCCGGCAAGTCCAACCTGGTGTGGACCGCGGGCCACTGCGTGCACGCGGGCAGGAACGGTGGTTGGTACCGCAACATCGCCTTCGTGCCCTCGTACAACGACCTGGGCAAGTCCGAGGCCGAACTGGGCAACGCGGCCCCGCAGGAGATCGCCCCCTACGGCCAGTACTGGGCCGACTGGGTCTCGACCTCCAACGAGTGGATCGACGAGGGCGGCCCCACGGGCGGCGCGGGAGCGACCTACGACTACGCCGTCATGCACGTGAAGCCGGAGCAGGGCGGCAAGTCCCTGGAGGAGACCGTCGGCAACGCGCTCGACGTCGACTTCTCGGCCCCGGCCACGCGGAGCGTCGGCTCGATGGGCGCCTGGGGCTACCCCGCCGCTCCGCCGTACAACGGCCTCATGATGCACAAGTGCGTGGACAGGCCCGGCCGCCTCTCGCTGTCGCCGTCCCTGCCGACGATGTACCGCATCGGCTGCACGATGACCGGCGGCTCCTCCGGCGGCGGCTGGTTCCGCATGGTGAACGGCAAGACGCAGCTCGTGTCGAACACCTCGATCGGCCCGACCGAGAACACCTGGCTCGCGGGCCCGCAGCTCGGCAAGGGCGCCGAGCAGGTCTACGACATGATGAGCGAGAAGTACGGCTCCCGGTAGCCGCACTCGACAGTTTCCGGTAGCCGTACGCGCTTCCTGGTACGCGGCAGCCGCCCGGCACACCTGATACGGCGAAGGCCCGCCCCCAGCGAGGGGGGCGGGCCTTCGTCATGTCCGGCCTCGTGCGCTCAGTGCGCGGCCGGAACGTACGGATTGAGTTCCGCGGCGAGCTCCTCGTGCACCCGCGCCTTGAGCAGTGTGCCGTCGGCGGTGTGCTCCTCGGAGAGCACCTCGCCCTCGGCGTGCGCCCGCGAGACGAGCTGGCCCTGGGTGTACGGAACGAGGGCCTCGATCTCGACCTCGGGCCGCGGCAGCTCGACGTCGATGAGCGCGAGCAGCTCGTCGATGCCGGCACCGGTGCGCGCGGAGACCGCGATCGCGTGCTTCTCGTTGCGCAGGAGACGCTGCAGGACCAGCGGGTCCGCCGCGTCCGCCTTGTTGATCACCACGATCTCGGGCACATCGGTCGCGCCCACGTCGCGGATGACCTCGCGCACGGCGGCGAGCTGCTCCTCCGGAACGGGGTGCGAACCGTCCACCACGTGCAGGATCAGGTCGGAGTCGGCGACCTCCTCCATCGTGGAGCGGAACGCCTCGACGAGGTGGTGCGGCAGGTGCCGCACGAACCCGACGGTGTCGGCCAGGGTGTACAGCCTGCCGCCCGGGGTCTCGGCCCGGCGCACGGTCGGGTCGAGGGTGGCGAACAGTGCGTTCTCCACCAGTACGCCCGCGCCCGTGAGGCGGTTGAGGAGCGAGGACTTGCCCGCGTTGGTGTAACCGGCGATGGCGACCGAGGGCACCTTGTTGCGCCGGCGCTCCTGGCGCTTGATGTCGCGGCCCGTCTTCATCTCCGCGATCTCCCGGCGCATCTTCGCCATCTTCTCGCGGATGCGCCGCCGGTCCGTCTCGATCTTGGTCTCACCGGGACCACGCGTGGCCATGCCGCCACCGCCGCCGCCACCCATCTGCCGGGAGAGCGACTGGCCCCAGCCGCGGAGCCTCGGCAGCATGTACTGCATCTGTGCCAGGGCGACCTGCGCCTTGCCCTCTCGGGACTTGGCGTGCTGGGCGAAGATGTCGAGGATCAGGGCGGTCCTGTCGACCACCTTGACCTTGACGACGTCTTCGAGGTGGATGAGCTGGCCGGGGCTCAGCTCACCGTCGCAGACGACGGTGTCGGCACCGGTTTCGAGCACGATGTCGCGCAGTTCGAGGGCCTTGCCGGAGCCGATGTACGTCGCCGGGTCCGGCTTGTCGCGGCGCTGCACCACGCCGTCGAGCACGAGCGCGCCCGCGGTCTCCGCGAGAGCGGCCAGCTCCGCGAGGGAGTTCTCCGCGTCGTCCACGGTTCCGGAGGTCCACACTCCGACGAGGACCACGCGCTCCAGGCGGAGCTGGCGGTACTCGACCTCGGTGACGTCCTCAAGCTCGGTGGAGAGGCCGGCGACGCGGCGCAGGGCCGCGCGCTCGGAGCGGTCGAGCTGATCGCCGTCACGCTCTCCGTCGATCTCGTGGCTCCAGGCGACGTCCTCTTCCATCAGGGCATCGGCCCGAAGACCTTCGGGGTAGTTCTGCGCGAAGCTCTGTACGTCCTGGGAAGGGGAAGAAGAGGAGGTCATTGGATCCTTACGTCGATTCGTCGATTCGCCGGTGGAGGTGCGGACGGATCCCGGGACCCGTCACAGTCGACAACGCCCGAGGTGACCCGGACATTCCCGAGGCCGGGCCCGGCGGGCCCGGAGATGCCCCCGAGGGGATGTCCCGGAGTCCGGATCGGCCGCCGCGCCGTCGACCTGACGATGGTTGCACGGCACGGCCCGTCTCGTCATCCGGATTATCGTCCGGCCCGTCCGGCGAGTTCCCGGGGCTACTTCCCGCGCACGGGCCCCTTACGCCAGTCCGGGTGCCCCGGCATGGGCGGCGTCTTCTCCCCGTACAGCCAGGCGTCGAAGAATCCGCCCAGGTCACGTCCCGCGTTCCGGGAGGCGAGCCGCACGAAGTCGGCGGTCGTCGCGTTGCCGTCGCGGTGGGCGCGGACCCACTGGCGCTCCAGGCGCGCGAAGGCCCCGTGCCCCATCTCCTGGCGCAGCGCGTAGAGCACCAGGGCGCTGCCGTCGTAGACCACGGGCCGGAACGGGCTGATCTTCTGGCCGGGGGCGGGCCGCTTCGGCCTCGCTGGCGGCCCGCCGTCGGCCCGCCAGCCGTCGGAGTCGCGGTAAGCCTCGCGCATGCGGTCCTCCAGGGACCGCTGCGTCCTCTCCTCTGTGTAGAGGGCCTCGTACCAGGTGGCGTGGCCCTCGCTGAGCCAGAGGTCCGACCAGGTCTGCGGGCTCACACTGTCGCCGAACCACTGGTGCGCCAGCTCGTGCACCATGAGCGCGTCGACGTTCCACTCGGGGATGTGGGGAAGGGTGAAGAGCCGCTCCTCGAAGAGGGACAGCGTCTGCGTCTCCAGCTCGAAGCCGGTCTTCACCGGGGCGATGAGGAGCCCGTAGGTCTCGAAGGGGTACCGGCCGACCTTCCTCTCCATCCACTCCATCTGGCCGGGCGTCTTCTTCAGCCAGCGCTCCAGGGCCTTGCGGTCCTTGGTGGGCACCACATCGCGTAGGGGCAGGCCGTGCGGGCCCTCGCGGTGCAGCACGGTGGAGCGTCCGATCGACACCTGGGCCAGTTCGGTGGCCATGGGGTGGTGGGTGCGGTAGGCCCGGGTCGTGGTGGAGCCGTGGTGGCGGGGCCCGCCGGCCGGGAGGCCGTTGGCGACGGCGGTGAGTCCCTTGGGGGCGGTGACGCGGAAGGTGAACATCGCCTTGTCGGCGGGGTGGTCGTTGCACGGGAAGACCAGGTGGGCGGCGTCGGCCTGGTTGGCCATGGCGAGGCCGTCCGTGGTGCGGAGCCAGCCGCTCTTCTTGCCGGTGGCCGGGTCGCTGGTGTGCCGAACGGTGATCCGCAGCCGCTCACCGGGTCCGACCGGTTCGGCCGGCGTGAGGACCAGGTCCTCGCCGCTGCTCGCGGAGCGGACGGACTCGCCGTTGACCTCGGCGGAGCGGACCTTGCCGTGCGCGAAGTCCAGGTTCACGCGCTGGAGGGGCTGCGTGACACGGGCGTCGATCTTGGTGACGGCTTCCAGCGGCTTGCGGTTGTCACCGCGGTAGGTGAAGGCGATGTCGTACGACGTCACGTCGTACCCGGGGTTGCCCAGGTGCGGGAAGAGCGGGTCGCCGATGCCGAGCGGGGCGATCGGCGAGGGGGCGCCGGCCGCGACGAGGGCGGCGGAGGCGGTCGCGGTGACGAGGACGGCGGCGATGCGGGGCGTGCGGAGGGCCTTCGGCCGTGCGGCCGTGGTCCGGGCGGTGAGCAGCATGGACTTACCGCTATCAGCGTGCGCGCCCCCGGTGGGTGGTGGCGCGCGCCCCGCCACCCGAACGAGTCATCGACCGGCCGCGCGTGCGTCCGCCTCCGGGCCGCGCCACGGAGGCGTCGGCCGCGTCAGTGGGCCGCTGCCGCCGGATGCTGGGCGCGGCTCA
Organism: Streptomyces sp. NPDC050703; assembly: GCF_040654435.1. NCBI lineage: Bacteria > Bacillati > Actinomycetota > Actinomycetes > Kitasatosporales > Streptomycetaceae > Streptomyces > Streptomyces sp. NPDC050703. Next base: position 53,753 of record NZ_JBFAHX010000002.1, on the reverse strand, counting down.
CGTCGTACACCCCTGGCACCGCGCGCATCGCCCGCATCAGCCCCGGGAGGTGCCCGGCGTCCGGGAGTTGCAGCGTGTACGTGTGGCGCACGCGCTGCTGGGCCGGCGGCTCCACGGTGGCGGAGATGATCGCCACCCCCTCCAGAGCGATCGCTTCGGTGAGGTCGGCGAGCAGATGCGCACGGCCGAACGATTCGGCAGTCAGCGTGACACGGCACTCGGCGGTGTCCCCCCAGCGCACGCCGACCTCCGCGCGCCCCACTTCTTTCATGCGCTCCACCGAGGGGCACTCCACGCGGTGGACGGTCACGGCTCCCCCGCGTACGGCGAAGGCGGTGATGGCGTCGGGCGGCACCGGCGTACAGCATCCGGCGAGCCGGACGCTGGCGCCTTCGCGGTCCACCACGGCGTTGGCCGCGGGGCGCGTGATCCCGGCGGCTTCGGGGCGGGGGGCGGCGACCGGCGCCTTCCTGGTCTGCCCGGAGGGCGCGGGGGCGGGCACCGGGTGCGTGCTCAGCCAGCGCCGGATGGCGATCCGCGCGGCGGGCGTGCGGGCGTGGTCGAGCCAGTCGCGGGACGGCCCCGAGGCCGTGTCCTGCCCCATGAGCAGCTGCACGGTGTCACCGTCGCGCAGGACCGTGCTGAGCGTCGCGAGGCGGCCGTTGACCCGCGCGCCGATGCAGGCGTGCGCGTCCTCGCCGTACTGGGCGTAGGCGGCGTCCACGCAGCTGGCGCCCGCCGGCAGGCCGAGTGTGCCGCCGTCGGGCCGGAACACGGCGATCTCGCGGTCCTGGGCGAGGTCCTCGCGCAGCGTCGACCAGAAGGTGTCGGGGTCGGGTGCCGCCTGCTGCCAGTCGAGGAGCCGGGAGAGCCAGCCGGGCCTGGTCGGGTCCACGCGCTCGTCGTCGGCGCCTTCGGCCGACTCCTCCGCGGGCGGGGCGTAGGGGTGGCGCAGGGCGACGACGCCCGCCTCGGCGACCTGGTGCATCTGGTGCGTCCGGATGAGGACTTCGGCGACCTCGCCGTCCGGGCGGGCCACGGCGGTGTGCAGCGATTGGTAGAGGTTGAACTTCGGTACGGCGATGAAGTCCTTGAACTCCGACACGACCGGCGTGAAGCAGGTGTGCAGCTCCCCCAGGACTCCGTAGCAGTCGGCGTCCTCGTTCACGAGGACGAGGAGGCGGCCGTAGTCCGACGGGCGCAGCTCGCCGCGTTTTCGGTGCACCCGGTGGACGGAGAGGAAGTGCCGCGGCCTGATGAGGATCTCGGCCGCGATGCCCGCCTCGCGCAGTACGCCGCGCACCTCGCCCGCGATGTCCCCGAGGGAGTCGGCCTCCGCCTCGGCGTTGGCCGTGATCATGGCCTTCACCTCGGCGTACTCCTCGGGGTGGAGGATCGCGAAGACCAGGTCCTCCAGCTCGGTCTTGAGCGCCTGGACCCCCAGGCGCTCGGCGAGCGGAATGAGCACGTCCCTGGTCACCTTGGCGATGCGGGCCTGCTTCTCGGGGCGCATGACGCCGAGCGTGCGCATGTTGTGCAGCCGGTCGGCCAGCTTGATCGACATGACGCGTACGTCGTTGCCGGTGGCGACGAGCATCTTGCGGAAGGTCTCCGGCTCGGCGGCGGCTCCGTAGTCCACCTTCTCCAGCTTTGTGACGCCGTCCACCAGGTAGCACACGTCGTCGCCGAACTCGGCGCGCACCTGGTCGAGCGTCACCTCCGTGTCCTCGACGGTGTCGTGCAGCAGGGACGCGGTCAGGGTCGTGATCTCGGCGCCGAGCTGGGCCAGGATCAGCGTGACGGCGAGGGGGTGCGTGATGTACGGCTCGCCGCTCTTGCGCATCTGGCCCCGGTGCGAGGACTCCGCGAGGACGTAGGCGCGGCGCAGCGGCTCAAGGTCCGCGTCCGGATAGTGGGCGCGGTGGGCCTCCGCCACATGGCCGATGGCGTCGGGCAGACGGTCCCGGGTGGCGGAGCCCAGGAGGGCCGCCCTGCCCAGCCTGCGCAGGTCGAGACGGGCCCGGCCGCGCCTGCGCTGGGCCCCGGGCGTCACGGGGCCGGGCGTGGCTGGGTTCGTGGCCTCCGCACTCATGGGCACCTCCGGCTGCGTCGACCGGCGGTCGACGGATGCTGGCGTACTCCGTCCGGGCCGGTGCTTGATGCTACCGAGCCCATCACGCGGCGCCGACCGCCTCTCGCCGAGCGTGAAACGGATCACCCATTCGAGCGACAGTTCACGCGGTTGCTGTTTCGAACCATTCGGACAGGATCTCGCCTTCCGCCAGGATCACGGCGGGCCCGGTCATCTCGATCTCGCCGTCGGGCCGCTCGGTGATCACCACGCGTCCGCCGGGCAGATCGACCGTGTACGTGACCGGGGCGCCCGTCACGGCCGGGTCGGCGCCGTCCCTGCGGGCGGCGGCCACGGCCACGGCGCACGCGCCCGTGCCGCACGAGCGGGTCTCCCCCACTCCGCGCTCGTGCACGCGCATGGCGACGTGGCGCGGGGCGCGGTCCACGGCGAACTCCACGTTCACCCCGTCCGGGTAGGCGGAGGCGGGGCTGAAGGGCGGCGGGTCGTAGAGGGTGCCCGCGTCGGCGAGGTCGTCGACGAAGGCGACGGCGTGCGGATTGCCCATGTTCACGTTCCGCGCGGGCCACTGGTGGTCCGCGACCGAGACCGTGACGTCTCCCTCGGGGAGCAGGGCCTTGCCCATGCCGACGGTGATCTCGCCGCCGGACTCCGCCTTGGCGATGTGCACGGTCTTGACGCCGCCGCGCGTGGCCACCGCCAGGTCGCCCTCGCCGACGTGGCCCGCGTGCTGGAGGTACCGCGCGAAGACCCGCACTCCGTTGCCGCACATCTCGGCCACCGAGCCGTCGCCGTTGCGGTAGTCCATGAACCACTCGGCCCGGTCCGCGAGGTGGCGTGCCTCCGGGTGGGCGGCGGACCGGACGACGTGCAGGAGGCCGTCACCGCCGATGCCCGCGCGCCGGTCGCACAGGGCGGCGACGGCGGCCGGGGGCAGCTCGACGGCGTTGTCGGGGTCCGGGATGATCACGAAGTCGTTCTCGGTCCCGTGCCCCTTGAGGAAGGCGATCCGCGTGCTCATTCCTCGATCGTACGGGGTGGGTACGACACCGCGGCGGGGCGGTGCGCCGACTGCTCGCCGCCGCGGGTCTCCGGCTCAGCGGAGGCGGGCCACGCGCCAGACGGCCAGGACCGTCACGCCGGCGAAGAGCAGGGCGTACGCGGAGACGACACGCCAGTCCGGGCGGCGGCCCGAGCCGCGCTCGGGCAGCCCCGGCAAGGTGTGGCCCACCCGGCGGGCGGCCATCATGCCCCAGCCGGCCGCGCAGCAGCTCAGGAGCAGCCCGAGCATGGCGACCACGGCACCGCCGTCGCCGAACTCGAAGGCCAGCGGGAAGGCGAACATCAGGGAGCCGACCGCGGCGAGGATCACGATGGGCGCGAGCTGCCAGATGCGCAGCCGCCGCTGCGGACGCAGCTCGACCTCGACCTCGGCCTCCGCGGACAGCTCGTCCGCGCCGGGGCCGTCGTCCGTCACGCCGCCGGGCACCTCGTCGGGCCCGTCGGGGCTCAGCTGCTCTCCGCCGTCATGTGCGGTGTCACGAGGGCCGGCCTCCATCGCCACGCGCCCTCCCACTTCGGACTCCACCGGTCGATCGATGGTCGATGATGGCACGCCGTCAGGGGGCCGGATGACCGCCGGAGCGTCCCGATGCCATCACGTGATCAGGCTGTGACCGGTCGTTCGATCAGCGCCATCGCGTGTCCGGGAAGTTCGCCGCGATCGGCCGCGGCACCGCTCAACCAGTGCACCCGCGGGTCCCTGCGGAACCACGAGTCCTGGCGCCGTGCGAAGCGTTTGGTGGCGCGCACGGTCTCGGCGCGCGCCTCGTCCTCGGTGCACTCTCCGGCGAGCGCCGCGAGCACCTGCTGGTAGCCGAGCGCCCGCGACGCCGTACGTCCCTCGCGCAGGCCCTGTCCGGCCAGGGTGCGCACCTCGTCGACCAGGCCGGCCTCCCACATGCGGTCCACGCGCGTGGCGATGCGTTCGTCGAGTTCGGGGCGGGCCACGTCCACGCCGATCTGCACCGTGTCGTACACCGACTCGTGGCCCGGGAGGTTGGCGGTGAAGGGCTTGCCCGTGATCTCGATGACCTCCAGGGCGCGCACGATCCGGCGGCCGTTGCTGGGCAGGATCGCCCGGCCGGCTCCCGGGTCGGCGGCCGCCAAGCGGGCGTGCAGCGCGCCGGGGCCGCGCAGGGCCAGCTCCTCCTCCAGCCTGGCCCGCACCTCGGGGTCCGTACCGGGGAACTCCAGGTGGTCGACGGCGCCCCGTACGTAGAGCCCCGATCCGCCGACCAGGATCGGCCAGCGTCCGGCGGCCAGGAGGCGGTCGATCTCCGCGCGGGCCAGCTTCTGGTACTCGGCGACGCTCGCCGCCTCCGTCACGTCCCAGATGTCGAGGAGGTGGTGGGGAACCCCGTCGCGCTCTCCGGGCGTCAGCTTGGCGGTGCCGATGTCCATCCCCCGGTAGAGCTGCATGGAGTCGGCGTTGACCACTTCCCCGCCGAGACGTTGGGCGAGGAACACGCCCAGATCGGACTTTCCTGCCGCGGTGGGACCGACGACGGCGATGACCCGCGGGGCGGGAGCTGCACTACTCACGGCCCCAGTCTCGCAAACCGTGTGGCCACTTCCCGAACGAGTGGCGTGACGGCACGGCTTCGGGGTCGTTGCCTGTTGCGAGGTTCCAGCCGCCGGTTTCGAGGACCGATGGCCCGGGCGAAGCAATGGGACGCTCCGGGCGGCACGGGATTTCGCCCACACGAGTAACGTATGGAGTAGATATGGGCGTTTTTGCACGTTTCCGTCGGAAGGGTCAGGGCGGCGACGAGAAGTCGGACACGGGGGCGGCCGCTGCCACGCCCACGACCGAGCCTGAGGGCGCGGAGACCGCCTCCGCCGCGGCCCCCTCCGCGGAGGACAAGGCCGCCGAGAGGCCGGCGGAGGGCTCCGGGAGCGCCGCCGACGACGACAAGGCCGCGGAGGTTACCGGGGCTACGGAGTCCGCCGGCACCGAGGTGGAGGACTCCGCGGACGGCGTGGAGATCCCGAAGCAGCAGTCGGCGGACGAGGCGGCCGACAACGAGGCCGACGAGAGCGCCCGCAAGTAGCGCCGCCTACGGAACTCGCGGCCGCCCGTGAGGCATCGCCACTCGTCCCCCCAGGGCTTCCTCGCCGGCCGGCCAAGCTGCACCATCGGCGAACGGCCGCGAAGCGTCTCGCTTCGCGGCCGTCGTCGTTCTTCGGCGCGGGCCCGGGGCCTCGCCACGAAGGCGCGCCCCGGGACGGCTCTGGGGCCCTCCTACGACCAGGCGGCCACCAGGTACCCCACCCCGTAAGGCGCGTCTTCGTAGAGCAGCTCTCCGCTGAGCGTCGCGCTCTCGGCGGCGCCCGCGAGGACCTGCCACGGGGCACGCCCCGCCGCCTTCAGTTCGTGCGCCAGGTTCTCGTCCAGGGCCCGCAGGGCCGCCACGTCGGCCGTGGCGAGGGCCCGTGCGATCTCCGCGTCGAAGCCTGCCGCCCGCTCGTCGAGGTAGCCGGGGGCCTTCAGGGTGCGGCTCGCGCTGGCGTCGCCCATCACCAGGAGGGCCACGCGGTCCGCCCGTGCGGCGAGCTGCCGCCCGGTCGTGAGGCACCGCTCGGCCGCGAGCGGCTCCTCCACGCCGAGGGCCTCCACCGGGGCGGCCGACCATTCCGTACGCCCGAGCAGCCAGCCGGCCACGGCGAGGGACGGGGGCAGCCCGCGCTCCTGGGCGGGGGCGTCGGGGAGCGGGCGGCCCAGGCGGACGTCCAGGTCCACGCCGAAGCCGCGGAACGAGCCGCGCGCGCCCTGCGGATACGGGCCGCGGCCCTCCGGCCCCGCGGGGCCGATGACGACCAGGAGGTCGGGCCTGGCGGCGGCGAGCACCCCGATGGCGTCCGTGCACGCCGCGCGCGCCGTGTCCAGTTCGTGGGCGGCGCCCGACGCGACCTCGGGGACGAGCAACGGCGGGCAGGGACAGACGGCTGCGGCGACAAGCATGATCCGCAGCGTAACGCCCCACCCCGCACGCGCGCGTGGAGACCGGCCCATGGCCGGAACGCACGGGTCCACCGGCGACCGGCCCGCCCCGGGACACCGGCTGGGTCACCGCTCCCGGGGCACCGGTCCCGGGTCACCGCACCGGATCAGTCGCAGCCGCAGCCGCTCCCCGTGGCGGCCGGCAGCGGCGCCGGGGCGCCGATCTTCGGCAGGCCCAGCATGACGCCGGCGGGCTTCGCTGCGGCCTCCGTGTTGCGCTTCTGCCAGGCGTCGCCCGCGCGCGTGGGGCGGACGTCCAGCACGGCGCCCTCGGCGAGCAGGTGGTGCGGGGCGGCGTAGGTGATCTCGACCGTGACCACGTCACCGGGGCGGACCTCGGTGTCCGGCTTGGTGAAGTGCACCAGGCGGTTGTCGGGGGCGCGTCCCGAAAGGCGGTGTGTGGCACCGTCCTTGCGGCCCTCGCCCTCGGCGACCATCAGCTCCAGGGTGCGTCCGACCTGCTTCTTGTTCTCCTCCCAGGAGATCTCCTCCTGGAGGGCCACCAGGCGCTCGTAGCGCGACTGGACGACCTCCTTGGGGATCTGCCCCTTCATGGTGGCCGCCGGGGTCCCGGGGCGCTTGGAGTACTGGAAGGTGAAGGCGTTGGCGAAGCGGGCCTCGCGGACCACGTGCATGGTCTGCTCGAAGTCCTCCTCGGTCTCACCGGGGAAGCCCACGATGATGTCGGTGGAGATCGCCGCGTCCGGCATGGCGGCGCGGACCTTCTCGATGATCCCGAGGAAGCGCTCCTGGCGGTAGGAGCGGCGCATCGCCTTCAGGACGGGGTCGGAGCCCGACTGCAGGGGCATGTGGAGCTGCGGCATCACGTTCGGCGTCTCGGCCATGGCGGCGATGACGTCGTCGGTGAAGTCGCGCGGGTGCGGTGAGGTGAAGCGGACGCGCTCCAGGCCGTCGATCTTGCCGCAGGCCCGCAGGAGCTTGCTGAAGGCCTCACGGTCGCCGATGTCGGAGCCGTACGCGTTCACGTTCTGCCCGAGGAGGGTGATCTCGGAGACGCCCTCGCCGACGAGTGCCTCGATCTCCGCGAGGATGTCACCGGTCCTGCGGTCCTTCTCCTTGCCACGCAGGGCGGGCACGATGCAGAAGGTGCAGGTGTTGTTGCAGCCGACGGAGATGGAGACCCACGCGGCGTACGCGCTCTCGCGGCGCGTCGGCAGCGTCGACGGGAAGGCTTCGAGGGACTCGGCGATCTCGACCTGCGCCTCTTCCTGGACGCGGGCGCGCTCCAGGAGCACCGGCAGCTTGCCGATGTTGTGCGTGCCGAAGACGACGTCGACCCAGGGCGCCCTCTTGACGATGGTGTCGCGGTCCTTCTGGGCGAGGCAGCCGCCGACGGCGATCTGCATGCCCGGACGCTTGGTCTTCATCGGGGCCAGGCGGCCGAGATTGCCGTACAGGCGGTTGTCGGCGTTCTCGCGCACGGCGCACGTGTTGAAGACGACGACGTCGGCGTCGCCGTCGGCCCCTTCCGGCGCACGCTCGTAACCGGCGTCCTCAAGGAGGCCGGAGAGCCGCTCGGAGTCATGGACGTTCATCTGGCACCCGTAGGTGCGCACCTCGTAAGTCTTCGCGCTCATCTCGCCCCCCAGGGTACGGGGTCGCCACGCGCGCGTGGCCGGGGATCGCGACGGGAGCGGCCGAGGGTGCCCGCGAGAAGGGGCCCGGTGTGACCCCGCCCCTGGTCACCGGGGTGAGCGGACTGGCAGGATCGCCCGCATGCTCCCGGCGCTCCCCCACATCGGCAGACGACGCGCGCTGCAGGCCTCGGCCGCGGTGCTGGCGGTGTTCGGGCTGCTCCTGTGGTGGCTGCTCCCCGTGCGCGAGGACTCGCCGGGCGGTCGGATGCGGTTCAGTACGGGCGTGCAGAACGGCGTGTACGAGAAGTACGGGAAGCTGTTGCGCACCGCGGTCGCCCAGGACATGCCCGATGTGGACGTCGACCTCCGCAACAGCCAGGGTTCGCAGCAGAACATCGAGCGGGTGGCGACGGGCAGGGCCGACTACACCATCGCGGCCGCCGACGCCGTCGAGAAGTACCGCCTCGACGAAGCCCCGGGCGCCCAGCGCCTGCGGGGCTGCGCGCGCCTCTACGACGACTACGTTCAGCTCGTGGTGGCCCGCTCCTCCGGCATCGACTCCGTGGCGGACCTGCGCGGCAAGCGCGTGGCGGTGGGCCAGGACCGCTCGGGCGTGCGGCTGATAGCGGACAGGGTGCTCGACGCCGCCGGGCTCGACCCGGCCGCGGACATCGAGCCGGTGTCCGCGGGCATCGACACCATGCCCCAGCTGCTGGAGCGGAACAAGATCGACGCCTTCTTCTGGTCCGGCGGACTGCCGACGGTCTCCGTGGGCCGGCTCTCGGAGAGGACGGGCATCCGGCTGATCGAACTCGGTCACCTCGTCGACAAGCTGCACAAGCAGGGCGGCGCCTCCCGCTACTACCGCGCCGCCACCATGCCCGCCGACGCCTATCCCTTCGCCCAGCAGGGCTCCGCCGTGCCCACCCTGGCGGTGGCGAACCTCCTGGTGACCACGGACCGGGCCGACGACGACCTCACCTCCGGCCTGACCCGCGCCGTCATCGACAGCCGCGACCACATCGGCGACCAGGTGCACGCGGCGCAACTGGTGGATCTGCGCACGGCGCTCTTCACGGACCCCCTGCCGCTCCACGACGGCGCCCGCAGCTACTACCGCTCCGTCAAGCCCTGAGGCGCCGAGAGGGCCCTCAGGAGCCCGTGACGGGCTCGCTGCGGGGCAGGCCGACGGTCACCTTCAAACCGTGCGGTTCATTGCGCTCGTACGCGAGGGAGCCGCCGCCCGCCGCGAGCAGGGCCCGGGAGATGGACAGACCGAGACCGGAGCCCTTGACGTTCTGGTGGCGGTTGCTGCGCCAGAAGCGGTCGCCCACGCGCGCGAGTTCGTCGTCGGTCAGGCCGGGTCCCTCGTCGCTGACCACCACGGTCGTCGTCCCGTTGCCCGACGCGACCGCCACCCGCACCGAACCGCCCTCGGGTGTGAACTTCAGGGCGTTGTCGATCACGGCGTCCAGTGCGCTGGAGAGGGCCACCGGGTCGGCCCAGCCGGTGGTGGCGGGGCACGCGCCGCTGAGCCGTACGCCCCGCTCGTCGGCGAGCGGCCGCCAGGACGCGACCCGCTCGGCCGCCAGGGCGCCGACATCGGTGAGGCACAGGTCGGGCGCGGCGTGCTCGGCGAGCGCCAGGTCGAGCAGGTCGTCGAGGACCTGGGCCAGGCGCTTGCCCTCGGTGCGGACCGAGGCGATCTCCTCATTGCCCTCGGGCAGTTCGAGGGCGAGCAGTTCGATGCGCAGCAGCAGGGCGGAGAGCGGGTTGCGCAGTTGGTGCGAGGCGTCGGCGACGAAGGCGCGCTGCTGTTCGAGCACGTCCTGGACGTTGTCCGCCATCTCGTTGAACGAGCGGGCGAGGCGTCTGAGTTCCGGCGGTCCGCCCGTGGCGGCGACGCGTGACTTGAGCCGCCCCGTCGCGATGTCGTGCGTGGTGGCGTCGAGGACGCGCACCGGCCGCAGCACCCAGCCGGTGAGCCGCAGGGCCGCGCCGACCGCCAGGAGCATGGCCGCCGACTCGCCCGCGCCGATGAGCAGCCAGCCGTACAGCGTCCTGGAGCGCATGCGCCCCGTCGGGGAGTCCGTGACGACGACGGCGACGACGTCCCCGTCCCTGATCACCGGGGACGCGATGGCGAGGCGACCGCGCTGCCAGGGCCACACCTGTTCGGGGTCGTGGCTGCCGCGGGAGCGCAGCGCCTCCTGGAAGGCCTCGCGGACATCGCCGTCGGCGGGCAGGTACCAGGAGGCCGGGGCGCTGGCCATGGGGCCGTCGTCGCGGTAGAAGACGCCCGCCCTGATCCCGTAGACCTCGTAGTAGTCGTCGAGTTCCTTCTGCAGCGTCTCGCGGCGCTCGTCGGTGGCTTCACGCACGCGTGAGCCGCCCGAGGGACGCTCGGTGACGAACTGGGCGAGGGAGGCGAAGCGTGCCGTGTCGTCGATGCGGTCGACGACCACCTTCTGCTGCTGCGCCGCGGCGACACTGACCGCGAGGGGGAAGCCGAGCGCGAGCAGCACACCCGCCATCAGAACGATCAGCAGCGGAAGGAGACGGGAACGCACCTGGGCCCGCTCCGGCTACGTGGCCGGGGCGACGAGCCGGTAGCCGACGCCGCGCACCGTCTCGATCAGGGCCGGCAGGTGCAGTTTGGAGCGCAGGGAGGCCACGTGCACCTCCAGCGTGCGACCGGTCCCCTCCCAAGTGGTGCGCCAGACCTCGCTGATGATCTGCTCGCGGCGGAACACCACTCCGGGGCGCTGGGCGAGGAGGGCGAGCAGGTCGAACTCCTTGCGGGTCAGCTGGATGACCGAGCCGTCCACGCTGACCTGCCGGGTGGGCAGTTCGATGTGCACGGGGCCGAGCCGCAGCTCGCTGTCGCCGCCGGTCTCCGTGGTGCCGCCGGGGGCGGGCCGCCGGATGACCGCGTGGATACGGGCGATGAGTTCCCCCGTGTCGTACGGCTTCACCACGTAGTCGTCGGCCCCGAGGTTGAGGCCGTGTATGCGCGAGCGCACGTCCGAACGGGCCGTCACCATGATCACCGGTGTCGAGCCGCGCTTGCGGATCTTTCCGCAGACCTCGTAGCCGTCCTGGTCGGGCAGCCCCAGGTCGAGGAGCACCACTCCGAAGGGGGGCGTTTCCGCGGGCAGCAGGGCCTGCAGGGCCTCCTCGCCGCTGCGGGCGTGCACCACGTCGAAGCCGTGGCGGGCCAGGACCGCGGACAGGGCGGCGGCCACGTGGTCGTCGTCCTCCACGAGAAGCAGTCGCATACGGGCCCCCTCCAGTTCATCCGTCGTTCCGCCGTGGCCGGTAATCGCGCGTGCGCACCAAGGCATCCACGCCGATCCACAAGGACCGCGTCAAGGGGGATCGGGTCACGGACACGTTCCGTTATCGAGCCGGTACGCACCCCGGGAACCCTCTTCACACGGTGTGTCCGGTTGCGGCCGGATCGTTATGCTCAATTTCCCCTCAGATGTAATGACGCTGGTCGCACTGGGTTATTACTGTCCTCCCAACCGAGGAGGATGGAGCAACAAGCCGTGACCGAAGTATCGGTGACCAAGGACGCCATACCGCCCGGGGCGGACGACCTGGTCGTGCTGAAGAACGTCAACAAGCACTTCGGCGCTTTGCACGTCCTCCAGGACATCGACCTGACCATCGCCCGTGGCGAGGTCGTCGTGGTGATCGGCCCCTCCGGCTCCGGGAAGTCGACGCTGTGCCGCGCCATCAACCGGCTGGAGACGATCGACTCGGGAGACATCTCGATCGACGGCAAGCCGCTGCCCCAGGAGGGCAAGGAGCTGGCCCGTCTCCGTGCGGACGTGGGCATGGTCTTCCAGTCGTTCAACCTCTTCGCGCACAAGACCGTGCTGGAGAACGTGACGCTGGGCCAGACCAAGGTGCGCAAGATCGGCAAGGCGGAGGCCGAGGAGAAGGCGCGCCGCCTGCTGGACCGCGTGGGCGTCGCCACCCAGGCCGACAAGTACCCCGCGCAGCTCTCCGGCGGCCAGCAGCAGCGCGTGGCCATCGCCCGCGCGCTGGCGATGGACCCCAAGGTGATGCTCTTCGACGAGCCCACGTCGGCGCTCGACCCCGAGATGATCAATGAGGTCCTTGAGGTCATGCAGCAGCTCGCCCGTGACGGCATGACGATGATCGTCGTGACCCACGAGATGGGCTTCGCCCGCTCCGCCGCGAACCGCGTCGTCTTCATGGCGGACGGGCGGATCGTCGAAGAGGCCGTGCCGGACCAGTTCTTCAGCAACCCGCGCAGCGACCGGGCGAAGGACTTCCTGTCGAAGATCCTCAAGCACTGACGCTTACGGCACCCCATCGCCACCGCGTCCACTTCACCACCAGCCGAAGCAAAGGATGTTCACCATGAAGTTCCGCAAGACCGCAGCCGCCGCTGCCGTTGTCGCCGCTCTTTCGCTGACCGCCACGGCCTGCGGTGGCGAGGAGGGCACGGCCGGTGACAAGCCGAAGGACCCGACCGGCGGCAAGAACGCGCCCAAGCTCCCCACGTACGACGTGAAGACGGGCGTCAAGGTGGACTCGGCGGTGCTGAAGAAGGCGCAGAAGGCGGGCAAGATCGTCATCGGCGCCAAGGACGACCAGCCGTACCTGGGCCTCAAGGACAGTGCCGGCAAGCGCTCCGGCTTCGACATCGAGATCGCCAAGATGGTCGCGGCCGACCTCGGCTTCAAGCCCGACCAGATCGAGTTCAAGACGATCGACTCCGGCGTCCGCGAGACCACCATCTCCAAGGGCGACGTCGACCTGTACGTCGGTACTTACACGATCAACGACGAGCGCAAGAAGCAGGTCGGTTTCGCCGGTCCGTACCTCGTCGCGGGCGCCGACCTCCTCGTCCGCAAGGATGAGAAGGACATCACCGGTCCCGACTCCGTCAAGGGCAAGAAGGTCTGCTCGATCGTCGGCTCCACTCCGCTCCAGGAGATCAAGAAGCCGAAGTACGGCGCCGACACCGTCGAGCTCGCCAAGTACTCCGAGTGCGTGCAGCAGCTCATCAACAAGGAGGTCGACGCCGTCACCACGGACGACGCCATCCTCAAGGGCTACGCCGCGCAGCAGCCGAAGGCCCTCAAGGTCGTCGGCAAGCCCTTCACCAAGGAGCCGTACGGCATCGGCATGAGCAAGAACGACAAGGCTCTGCGGGACGCCGTGGCGGACGCCGTCGAGGCGCACCAGAAGAACGGTGACTACAAGAAGGCGTACGACGCGACGCTCGGCCTCTCGGGTTCGGAGTTCACCGAGCCGCCGGCCCTTGAGCGCTACTGAGCACCGACCTTCCGTTCCACTCCCCGGCAGTGAGTCGACCGGGTCCCCGTACGCATCGCGGTGCGTACGGGGACCGGCGCCCCCTGCCCGACCACTGCCGCCCACGAGGACATCCCCGTGAATGTACTGCTCGACCATCTGGCGGAATTCCGCGAGGGTTTCATAGGCACGGTCTGGCTGACCGTGGCCAGCAGCGTGCTCGCGCTGATCCTTGGCATCGTGCTCGCCGGTTTCCGCGTCTCGCCGGTCCCGCCGCTGCGGTTCTTCGGCACCGCCTGGGTCACCCTGTTCCGGAACACGCCACTGACGCTGCTCTTCCTGACCATCTGGTTCGCGGTGCCGCAGGTCTTCGACTTCGGCTTCGACCCGTGGACCAAGGCGCTGATCGTCCTCAGCGTCTACACCTCGTCGTTCGTCTGCGAGGCCGTGCGGTCCGGCATCAACACCGTGCCGCTCGGGCAGGCGGAGGCCGCCCGTTCGATCGGCATGACGTTCTTCCAGACCCTCGGCTCGATCGTGCTGCCCCAGGCGGTGCGCACCGTACTGCCGCCGCTGAGCAGCATCTTCATCGCGCTGACGAAGAACTCCGCCATCGCGGGCGCGTTCAGCGTGACGGAACTCTTCGGGTGGCAGAAGGTCCTCAGTGACCAGGGCTTCGCCATCGCCTGGCTGTTCCTGTGGGTGGCGCTCGGCTACCTCGTGATCACCTTCACCATCAGCGGCCTCTTCCGGCTGCTCGAGCGGAGCCTGGAGGTCGCACGATGAGCTCCAGCGTTCTCTACGACGCCCCGGGCCCCAAGGCCCGGATGCGCAACCGCATCTACTCCGTCGTCGGCACGGCCGCCATCATCGGCCTCGCCGTCGTCGTGGTCATGCGGCTCGCCGACCGGGGCCACTTCGAGTCCGAGGTCTGGAACACCTTCAACTACTCCAGCGTCCGCGAGACCATCCGCGACGGCATCCTGACGACGCTGAAGGTCTTCGCGTTCGCCGGCGTGCTGTCCCTGGTGCTCGGCGTGCTGCTCGCGGTCGCCCGCGCGTCGGACCACCGCCCGGTCCGCTGGCTGGCCACCGGGTTCATCGAGCTGTTCCGCGCCATTCCGCTGCTGATCACGATCTACGCCCTCTGGGTGCTCTTCCTGACCTACAAGGGCGACCTGGGCGCCATCGGCGAGAACAACGGCTTCTGGGCCCTCGTCCTCGGCCTCGCCGTCTACAACGGCGCGGTGCAGGCCGAGGTGCTGCGCGCGGGCTTCAACGCCGTCCCGCGCGGACAGGTCGAGGCCGCCTACGCCCTGGGGCTGCGCAAGTCCCAGGTGATGACGATGCTGCTGCTGCCGCAGGCCATCAGGTCGATGCTGCCGACGATCATCAGCCAGCTGGTGGTCACGCTCAAGGACACCTCGCTCGGCTACATCATCACGTACTCGGAGCTGCTGTACGCGGGCCGGCAGCTGGCGAACACCACCCTGGTGAACGGCCAGTACATCTACGTCCCGGTGATCATGGTCGTCGGCACGATCTACGTGGCCATGTGTCTGGCGCTCTCCGCCCTCGCCACCTGGATCGAGAAGCGCGGGCGGCGCACCAAGACCGGCATCGCGGTGGCTGCCGCCGCCGAGCCCGCCGAGGCCCCCGGCGTCCTCGACCCGGCCGCGGTGTCCGCTCCGGCCGCCGCCGCCGCGGGTGAGACCGGTGACGCGCCCATGGCGGCGCCTGCGCGTGAGACGGAAGGCGCCAAGGGGACGGAAGGTCCCAAGGGAGCGGAAGGCGCCGAGGGAGCGGAAAGCTCCAAGGGGCCGCAGGGCGACGCCAGCGAGCCGCGCGGTGACTCCGACGGACCGGTGGGCAAATCGAACTGACGCGTCGTAGACGCAGGTGAGTATGGGGGGCGGCCCTTGGGCCGCCCCCTTTCGTCCGTCCGGCCCCGACCGCCCCCGTCGGCACCCGGCGCACCGGCGCTTCCCGGTGCACACCATTGCCATCGTCACTTGACGCAAGCAGCGGCAATGGGTTGCATACGTTCTGTGATCGTGCACCGGGCTCCAACTGTCAGTTCCAGTACGTACGTCCAGCGCGTCCGGGCAGCCCGGAACCTCGGAGCCCGTCGGGCCGGAGGGTGCGCGCCGTGGACCCGGTGATCGTCGTCGGCGCGGGCCCCGTCGGGCTCGCGCTCGCCCTGGCGCTCGCCCGCCACTCGGTGCCCACCGTCGTCCTGGACGAAGGGCCCGGCAAGGACGAGCAGCGCCTCGCACGCACGGTCGTCCTGCGCGAGGACACCGCCGCCTTCGCGGAACGCCTCGCCGGCCACTCGCTGGGCGGCCTCGAACTGGGCGCGCGCTGGACGCGCTGGCGCTCCGTGCGGCGCAAGCAGGTGATGCGCGAGATCTCCTTCGACGACGAGACCCCTGCCCCCCTGCACCTGCCCCAGCACGTCCTCACCGGGGCGCTGCGC
Organism: Streptomyces sp. NPDC050703; assembly: GCF_040654435.1. Classification (NCBI taxonomy): domain Bacteria; kingdom Bacillati; phylum Actinomycetota; class Actinomycetes; order Kitasatosporales; family Streptomycetaceae; genus Streptomyces; species Streptomyces sp. NPDC050703. The sequence continues at coordinate 38,229 of NZ_JBFAHX010000002.1, read as the reverse complement.
GACGCCATCGCCGATGAGCGGCTCATCAAGGTCGTGGCGGACAGCAAGCTCGACGCCCTGGAGCAGGACGCCTCCGGAGTGACCGCCCACACGCGCGGGCCCACGGGCACGTGGTGGCGCGGCAGTTATCTGGCGGGCTGCGACGGCTCCCGCTCGACGGTGCGCAAACTGCTCGACATCCGCTTCCCGGGGCGCACGGCGGTGGAGCGACACGCCGTCGCCGCGCTGCGCACGGAACTTCCGTGGCCGGGTGAGGCGTTGATGCATCGGATGCCTCCGTGGCGCGGCGGAGGCCCGGAGGTCACGGGCCGCCCGCTCGCCGAGGGGGTGTGGCGGCTCGACTGGCTGCTTCCGCCGCGCGGTGACCTCGTGACCCCCGAGGCCCTCGTGCAGCGGACCCGGGCCACCCTCGCGGGCTGGTGCGAGGGCACCACACCGCCGTACGAGCTCCTGGACACGGGCGTGCACACCGTCCACCACCGCCTGGCCCGCCGGTGGCGGGTCGGCCGTGCCTTCCTCGCCGGAGACGCCGCGCATCTGCTCGGCGCGCTCGGCACCCAGGGGCTCGACGAAGGGCTGCGGGACGCCGACAACCTCGCGTGGAAGCTGGCCCTGGCCTGGCACCACGGCGCGCACGACGCGCTGCTCGACAGCTACCAGGCCGAGCGGCGGGCCCGCGTGACCGCACGGCTGCGCGCCGCCGACCAGTCGCTGCCGATACTGCGCGGCGGCAAGGGCCTGCGCTCGCTCGTGCCGGGGGCCGCGCGCGGGCACGACGCGCTGCTCACGGACGGTCACGTGGGGCGCGGTCCGCTCGGCGCGCCCGCGTCGTACGCGGACTCCCCGCTGGCGCCCCCGCCGTCGGAGTCCGAGATCGCGGTGGCCACCGAGCCGGGCACGCCGGTGACCGACGTGCGGGTGACGGCGCCGGACGGCACCTTCGTCCAGCTGCGGGACCGGCTCGGGCTCGGCCGTCTGCTCGTCGTCCTCGTCGCCCCCGGCACCGGGGTCTGGGAGCGCCGCCACTGGATGTCCGCCGGCCTCATGCCGAGGCTCGCCGCCGCCGTCACGGCACTGCCGCACCACGCCGAGCTGCTCGTGGCGGAGAGCTATCCGGGGGCGCCCGCGCACGCGGTCCTGCTCGTACGCCCCGACGGCCACCTGGTGACGGCCCTGGCCGGCGTACGCCCGGCCGAGCTGTACACGGCCGCGCAGGCGGCGGTGGGCGGGGCGGCGCCTGCGGGTCGGCAGACGCCCGGGGGCGGGGGCGGCGGCGGGGACACGGCGGCCGAGCAGGCCGACCCGGCCGAGCAGACCAAGCAGGCCAAGCAGGCCAAGCGGGCCAAGCGGGCCAAGCGGGCCAAGGATGTGCGGTCGAGTGCGGTGGAGCCGTCCGGTGCGGAGGAGCAGCCCAGCACCGGGGAGCGGTCGGGCACTGGGGAGCAGCCCAGCACCGGGGAGCGGTCAGGCACTGGGGAGCAGCCCAGCACCGGGGAGCGGTCGGGCACTGGGGAGCGGTCGGGATCGGCGAGGCAGTCCGACTCCGGGGAGCCGGAGAACGCGGCGGGGGCGGTGCGTCGGGCCGAGTGACGGGGCGTACGGGAGTGCGCCGCGGGAGCATGGCGCGGTGCGCGGTGCGCCCCGGTGGTCTGTGCCGGAGTTCGGCGGGCTGTGCAAGGGTGCGGCGCACAGCGTGGGAACCCGGCGGGCAGCGCGAGAGCGCAGCGGGCGGTGCAAAGGCGCGGCGCACAGCGCGCGAGCCCGGCGGGCTGTGCAAGGGTGCGGCGCACAGCGTGGGAGCCCGGCGGGCAGGGGCGGAGCGCGGGCTGACCGGATGCTGGGCGAGAGTTGACCGCTCTCCCCCTCCATGGTCTACTCCGCACCGTGACCGACACCGATGTGCGCCTGTGGCGGAGGGTCCATATGGACCTCGTCCGCTATGCGGGCTGCGTGTGTCTTCCGTCCCTCTGACTTCGCCACTTCTCCCGCGCGCTGGATGCCGCCCTCCGGTCGGCTCGCGCGCCCCTTCGCGAACCCTCAGGACGGTATCCGTGTCTTCCTCCGCCCCTCTCTTCACCGCGCCCGCGTCCGCGCGCTCCGCGGGCCCCACCTCCGCCGAACTCCTCGACTTCGTGCGCCGCACTGCCGCCGACGCCGCGCTCATCGCCTCGCTGCCGCTCGACCCGGAGGGCCGCACCTGGGTGCGTCTCGACGGCCCCGGCGGCAGCGAGGCATGGTTGATCGGCTGGCCGCCCGGCAGCGGGACCGGTTGGCACGACCACGCCGAGTCGGTCGGCGCCTTCCTCGCCGCGGCGGGCACCCTCAAGGAGAACTCCCTCGCCGCCCGGCTGCCCACCGACGGCTGGAAGACCCTGGAGCTCTCGGACGGCGTCGACCGGGAGCGGTTGCTCACGGCCGGCGAGGGCCGCGCCTTCGGCCGCAACCACGTGCACGAGGTCCTGAACGAGTCCACGTCCGACCACGCCGTGTCCGTGCACGCCTACTACCCGCCCCTGCCGCGCATCCGCCGCTACAGCCGCACCGGCGACGTCCTCCGCCTGGAGTCCGTGGAGCGTCCGGAGGACTGGCAGTGAGCGAGCGGCCGACCGGCATCGACGAGCTGCTCGAACGCGTACGCCTCGACCTGGACCGCGTGACCCCGCACGAGGCGTACGGGATCGCCGGGTCCGGCGGCCTCCTCGTCGACATCCGGTACGCGGCCCTGCGGGAGCGCGACGGGCTGATCCCCGGGGCGCTGGTCGTCGAGCGCAACGAGCTGGAGTGGCGTCTCGACCCGCAGGGCAGCCACCGCGCCCCCGAGGCCACCTCCCACGATCTGCGTACCGTCGTGATCTGCAACGAGGGCTACGCGTCCAGCCTCGCCGCGGCCTCGCTCCAGCAGTTGGGTCTGCGGTACGCGACCGACCTCGTCGGCGGCTTCCAGGCCTGGCGTGCGGCAGGGCTTCCGGTCACGGCGTGACCACATGAGTGGGCGCCCCTCGGTAAGGGGCGCCCACCATTGCGTACCGCCCCTTACCTGCGCCCTCCTTACCTGCGCCCTCTTACTCCTTGGCCGTTGCCACGCTGACCGGGAGGGGCCTGAGAGCGGCACGGCCCGGCAGCGCGGTGGCGGTCAGGGAAAGGAGCCCGGCGACGGCGACCACGGAGACGTAGACCAGCGGGGTCATTGTCGGTGCCGCGCTGCCCGTCATGCCCACGCTGAACGCGGTCAGGACGGCGAGCGCCACCCCGCTGCCGAGCGCCGTGCCGATGAACAGGACGGCGAGCGCCTCGGTGCGCAGCATGCGCAGCACCTGCCGCCGCGTGGCGCCCGCGAGCCGCAGCATCGCGAACTCCCTGACGCGCTCGGAGACGGACATCGCGAGGGTGTTGACCACCGCGATCGCGGTGAAGGCGAGCACGAGCCCCCTGGCCAGGTGGTTCACCTCGGCATTGGCCTGCTGACGCTTGGCCTCCAGGCCGTCGAACGCCTCGGGCGCGAGAACCTTCAGTCCCGGTCCCGGGAACTTCCCGGCCACGGCCGCGAGTTGTTCCTGCGTACGGTCGCTCTTGACGAGGACCGTGGCGGCGAGCGGGTTGTCGACGTGGCGGGCGACTCGCCGGTGCGCCATGGTCACATCCCCGAACCCAAGCCCGCGCGCGTACACGGCGCGGACGGTCAGTGCCGCCTTCGTCCCGTCCCCGAGGGTGAGCTTGAGCGTACTGCCCGGCCGCAGTCCGAGCTGGTCGGCGGCGAGTTCGCTGACGGCCACGCTGTCGCCGTCGAAGCCCTTCAGGGATCCGGCGGTGACGTCCGGGTCCCAGGTGCGGGTGAGCCCTGCCGGAGTGACGCCCTGCGCGGGGTATTTGTCGAGCCCGACGCGGACGGTGGTGCGGACCACCTCGGTGACGGCCTCGACGCCCTCGGCCGTACGCAGCCGCCGCGCGGCCTGGGCCGGGACACCGGGCCCCTGCGCGGCGACCACCCAGTCCGCGCGGATGCCCTCGCGGGCCTGGGCCCGGGCAGCCTCGCCGAGAGTGGGCTGGACGAAGAGGACGGTGCAGGTCATGCCGGTGAGGAGGGCGAGAGGAGTGACAGCGGCGGCCATCCGTGCGGCGTTGCCGCGCAGGTTGGCGTGGGCGAGCTTGCCACCGGGACCGGTCAGCCGGAGCGGGCCGCGCAGGAGGGCGGCCGCCGCGCAGACGACGAGCGGGCCGAGGGCGGCGATCGCGCAGGCGAGGACCACGACGGCCAAGAAGGTCACGGGTGTCGACGCGGCTTCGGTGCGCAGCTTGCTCAGCACGGCGGTCAGGACGACGCCGCCGATGAGCAGGAGGAGCCCGGCGACGAGACGGCTCCGGCCGAGCCGGGTGCGCTCGACGCGCGCTTCGGCCAGGGCCTCGGCCGGGCGGATGCGGGCGATCCTGCGCCCGGCGATGTGGGCGGCGGCCAGGGCGCCGAGCAGGGTGACGCCGACGGCGACGAGGGGCGGGAACGCGCTGAGGGCGCGTTCGAGGGTGGCGGGCACCGCACCCGTGTCCACGAACCGTCCGTGCAGCCAGCCGCCGAGCGGCATTCCGGCGAGCGCGCCGATGCCACCCGCCACGGCGCCGATGAGCAGCGCCTCGCGCCCGAGGAGCCTGCGGATCTGCTTCGGTGTCGCGGCGACGGCACGCAGCAGGGCCAGTTCGCGGTGGCGCTGCTGGACGGAGAGCGAGAAGGTGCCGACCACCACGAGGACGGCGACGAGCAAGGACGTGCCTCCCATGGCGCCGCCCATGCTGACGAGCTTCACGCGGGCGCCCGCCGCGTCGAGGAATTCGACCGGCCCGCGGTCATCGCCCGCGCTGACCCGCGCGGTCGTCCCGGCGAGCGCCTCCTCGACGGACCTTTGGAGGTCGGCGACGCTGGTGCCCTCGTCCGGTACGACGCCGAAGGCGGTGACCTTGCCCGGGTGCGCCGCGAGCCGCTCGGCCTCCGCGGAGGAGAAGAAGAGCGAGGTCTGGTGGGCGAGGGCTCCGTGCTCGGGGGCGGCGATACCGGTGATGCGGTAGTCGCTGGGGCTCTGTGTCGACTGGACCGTGAGACGGTCGCCGGGTGTCAGTCCGGCGCGTTCGGCGAGGTGCCGGTCGATGACGAGATCATCGGCATGGCGCGGCTCCCGTCCCTCGACGAGCCGGAACGGCGTGAGCGAGGCGGACCCCCAGGCGTGCCCGTACGAGGGCCGCTCGGTGGCGCTTCCGCCGCCGGAGGTCTCGCGCCGGCTCAAGGGCTGAGCGAGGAAGGTCAGTTCGGGCACCACCGCGCCGACGCCGGGCGCCTCCTTGAGGCGGCTCTCGATGTCGTGTGCCGGCAGCCAGGCACGTTCGGCGATCGGCTTCGCCTTGTGCTTGACCTTGGTCTTGCCCTTCTTGTGCTTGACCGTGGTCTGGTGGACGTTCTGGTCGGCGGAGACGATCACCGGCGCCGCGGCGTAGCGCTCGGTCCTCACGGTGCCGCACAGCCCGGTCTCCAGAAGTGTTCCGCAGGCGGTGATCAGCGCGGCGGCGCACATCAACGCGAGGAAGGCGCCCAGGAAACCGCCCTTCCGGTCCCGGACCGTCCGCAGTGCGTAGCGCAACATCATGGGGTGTCCGTCTCTTCGAGGTCGTCGCGGGGCGCGGGGAAGGCCAGGAAACGCGTGAACACGGTGCGCGCGTCGGCCGGGGTGTCGCGGTCGGGCCGCTTGTAGCGGTTGAGCAGCGCGATGTACTCCTCGAAGAACTCGTGGAGTTCGGTGAGGCTCAGCCGGATGGTGCCCCGCGAGAAGGGGAACGCGTCGGCCCACTCATCGGGATCGGCCGCGCTGTCCCGCCGGGCCTGCTCGAAGAGGTCCAGGTCGGCCGCGTACGACTGGCGGTTGAGTTCATCGATGACGAGCCGCGCCTCAGGGCTCTGCCGGCTGCGCGGCGGAAAGCGCCGGTCGCCGGGGACGGCCCGCCACCAGCGCTCGCGGCCGTGGCCCGGCCCGGGGCTCTTTCGTGCGGGGCCGCCGTCGCGGGTCTCCTCGACGAAGCCGTAGCGGGCGAGTTCACGCAGGTGGTAGCTGGTGGCTCCGGTGTTGAGTCCGAGGGCTCTGGCGAGCGTCGCCGAGGTCGCCGGGCCGTGCACGGTGAGGTGCTGCAACATCTGCTGCCGCCGCGGCTGCGCGAGAGCCCGCAGGACGCGCAGGTCGCTCAGCTCCTCGGGGGCCGCAGCCGGAGAAGCCGGAGGAGGTGTCGGGGCCATGGGCGGGGACTGGGCCGGCGGCGGGGCAGAAGCCGCGTCCGCGGTCCGCTCGACCGCGGCATCGGAGGTCCGCGCCTCCACGGAAGTGCCGGGTTCCTGTGCCATGCGTACACAGTCGCCTGTGCACAGGGCCGTGTGCATTGCGGTGGTCCCGCGTCTCCGCAGGGGGGTTAACCCCACCCCGCGGAGCGCGGGCCGGGATACGTGAGTCGCCGGGCGTGCCGCCCCACCCCCGTCGGGGCGGCACGCTCAGAACGTCTCGTATCCCAGGTCTTCCGTCTCTTCGCCCTCTTCCTCCAGTGCCTGCCGCACCACCCTGAGCGCCATGCCTTCGCCATAGCCCTTGCGGGCCAGCATGCCCGCGAGGCGTCGCAGGCGCTTGTCCCGGTCGAGGCCGCGCGTGGAGCGGAGCTTGCGGGCGACGAGTTCGCGCGCCGTCGCCTCTTCCTGCTCCGAGTCGAGCTGTCCCACCGCTTCGTCGATGAGCGTGGACTCCACACCCTTGGTGCGCAGCTCCCGCGCGAGTGCCCGTCGGGCCAGGCCACGGCCGTGGTGCCGCGACTCCACCCAGGCGTCGGCGAAGGCACTGTCGTTGATCAGGCCGACCTCCTCGAAGCGGGAGAGCACGTCCTCCGCCACCTCCTCGGGGATCTCCCGCTTGCGCAGGGCGTCGGCGAGCTGCTTGCGCGTGCGCGGGGTCCCGGTGAGCAGGCGCAGGCAGATCGCCCTCGCCCGCTCAGCCGGGTCCCCCGCCGGCGGCTCCCCCTTCTCGGCCCTCGACGAGGAAGGGGGGCCGCTGTCCTGGTGCTCGCCGAAGTCGCCGCGCCGCCGCCGGCGCCCGCCGCTGCGCCCGGCGCCCTCCCGGGTGCCGGTCCCGTCGCCGTCCCGGCCGTCGCGCTCCGGCTCCACACCGTCCCCGTGGCCCCGCCCCGGGGCCCCGGGGCGGCTTTCGGGGGCGGTGTGGTCCGCCCAGTCGGTTCGTCGCGTCACGGCCTAGCTCTTGGCCGCCGCGGTCTTGGACTTGGTGGCCTTGGCCGCCGGCGCGGGCACCGTCTTGGCGTCGTCGGCCGGGGTCGCGCCCGCCGCGTCCGCGCTCGGCTCGTCGCCCGGAGCCTCGGGCTTCACACCGACGCCCAGCTTCTCCTTGATCTTCTTCTCGATCTCGTTGGCGAGGTCGGGGTTGTCCTTCAGGAAGTTGCGGGCGTTCTCCTTGCCCTGGCCGAGCTGGTCGCCCTCGTACGTGTACCAGGCGCCCGCCTTGCGGACGAAGCCGTGCTCGACGCCCATGTCGATGAGGCCGCCCTCACGGCTGATGCCCTGGCCGTAGAGGATGTCGAACTCGGCCTGCTTGAAGGGCGGCGCGACCTTGTTCTTGACGACCTTGACGCGCGTGCGGTTGCCCACCGCGTCCGTGCCGTCCTTCAGGGTCTCGATGCGGCGGATGTCCATGCGCACCGAGGCGTAGAACTTCAGCGCCCGGCCACCGGTCGTCGTCTCCGGGGAGCCGAACATGACGCCGATCTTCTCGCGGAGCTGGTTGATGAAGATCGCGGTGGTCTTGGACTGGTTGAGCGCGCTGGTGATCTTCCGGAGCGCCTGGCTCATCAGGCGGGCCTGGAGACCCACGTGCGAGTCACCCATCTCGCCCTCGATCTCCGCGCGCGGCACCAGGGCGGCGACGGAGTCGATGACGATGAGGTCGAGGGCGCCGGAGCGGACGAGCATGTCGACGATCTCTAGAGCCTGCTCGCCGTTGTCCGGCTGGGACAGGATGAGGTTGTCGATGTCGACGCCGAGCTTCTTCGCGTACTCGGGGTCGAGGGCGTGCTCCGCGTCCACGAACGCCACCGAGCCGCCCGCCCGCTGGGCGTTGGCCACGGCGTGCAGCGTCAGGGTCGTCTTGCCGGAGGACTCCGGGCCGTACACCTCCACCACTCGGCCGCGCGGGATGCCGCCGACGCCGAGCGCGACGTCGAGCGCGGTCGACCCGGTGGGGATGACCTCGATGGGCTCGTTCGGCCGCTCGCCCATGCGCATCACTGCGCCCTTGCCGAATTGCCGTTCAATCTGTGCGAGCGCGGCGTCCAGCGCCTTCTCGCGGTCGGTTCCTGCCATGGGTTCCACCCGATTTGCTTGAGTCGATCGCTTCACGTCAAAGACGCTAACGCCTGCCACTGACAATCCGCCCCGACGCCCGTCCAGCCTGTGGATAACTCAAGGCCATCCTTCACCGAAATCCTCCGGAGCCTGCCGGGGTCCCCCCCTGCGCTCCTGCCGAGAACCGCCGTCGGACACCCCATAAGAATGGATGTTCGATTTTAGTGTCAAGCGTGGCACGCCGCCCCTCACGCGAAGGGCGGCCACCCGCACACAGGGTCCTACCGCCGCTCGTCCGGTCCCGGCCGCGTCTCGGCCTCCGCCGCCGCCCCCGGGTGGTTCGGCCCGCGCAGGGCGCGCCGCGCGCGCTCGACGAGGGGCGGCCCGCCCCTGCGCCGGTGCCCGTGCACCCGGGGGTCGTCCGTGACGTCGTACCTCTTCACGTACGCCCCGAGGAAGGCCTGCAAGGTCGCGACGGCCGGGATGGCGACGAGGGCGCCCACCGCGCCGAGGAGCGCCGTCCCCGCGATGACCGAGCCGAAGGCGACCGCAGGATGGATGTCCACGCTCTTGGCGGTGAGCTTGGGCTGCAGCAGGTAGTTCTCGAACTGCTGGTAGACCACGACGAAGATCAGCACCCAGAGCGCGTACCAGGGGTTGACCGTGAAGGCGATCAGCATCGGCAGGGCGCCCGCCAGATACGTGCCGATCGTGGGGATGAACTGGGAGACGAGCCCCACCCACACGGCGAGCACGGGCGCGTAGGGCACATCCAGCGCCTGGAGCAGGATGTAGTGCGCGATCCCGGAGATCAGCGCCATCAGACCACGGGAGTAGAGGTAGCCACCGGTCTTGTCGACCGCGATCTCCCAGGCGCGCAGCACCTCGGCCTGCTTGGCCGGCGGCAGTACCGAGCACAGGGCGCGCCGCAGCCGCGGCCCGTCGGCCGCGAAGTAGAACGAGAACAGCAGGATCGTCAGGAGCTGGAAGAGCCCGCCGAGGACCTGCGCGGAGACGTCGAGGACACCGCTGGCACTGTTCTGGACGTACTTACGCAGCCAGTCGGAGTGGACCAGGCTGTCCTGGACCTCGACGCGGGAGAGGTCCGTGTGGAACGTCTGGTTGATCCAGCTGATGACCTTGTCGAGGTAGTCGGGGAAGTCCTCCACCATGTCCACGATCTGGCTGGCGAGCATGGAACCCATCAAGGTGATGAAGCCCGCGCCCGCGATCACGACGCCCAGGAAGACGAGGAACGTCGCGAACCCCCTGCGCAGTCCGCGGGCCGCCATCCAGCTCACGGCGGGTTCGACCGCGAGCGCCAGGAAGAACGCGATCAGTACGTTGATCAACAGCCCGGTGAGCTGGTGGAACGCCCAGCTGCCCAGCTGGAAGCAGGCGACGAGGGCGAGGGCGAGCACCATGGCACGCGGCAGCCAGCGCGGCATGCGGGCGCCCGGCCCCGCCTCGGCCGCGGGGGGCTGTGCGGGCGGCGTCGTGCCGGGGGAAGCGTTGTCCTTGGTGACCTGCGGGGTCTCGTCTGTGGCTGCCACGGGGTCAGTCTCGCCCACGTCGTGGGCGATCCGACGCCGCCCCCGCGTCTCGGTGCGGGTTCACGCGCGCGTGGCGCCCCTCCACGGCCTGGAACTGTCCGTGATCACCGCTTGTCGGGCGGTACGTCCATGGCCGTGCAGACGGCACGCCAGACGTCCTTCGCGTCCCACCCCGCGTCCAGCGCCTCGTGGACCGTACGGCCGCCGAGCTCCGCCATCACGTGGTCGCGCGCGAAGGAATCGGCGTATCCCGCTCCGAAGTGATCCGCCATCCGCTGCCAGAAGACCGTCAACCGCATGCCTCCAGTATCCCGCTCTGGGAGTGCAGCCCGGCGCAGGGGGCTCACCGAGAACGCTTTCCGCCCTACGGTCGGTCCATGGCTGAAACCGGAGCATCCCCCGACGCAGTGCCACACCCCGACGCGGCGCTCCCGCCGGTCGCCCGAGCCGAGCACTTCGTCTGGCTCACCGCGCGCGTCCTGGAGCAGCGGCGGTTCGCGCACCACTTCTCCGCGGGGGTGTCCGGCGGCGACAGCGGGCGGACCGCGGACGCCGTCGAAGCGGCTCTGACCGCGTACGGCACCGCGGACGGGGGGTACGGCCACGGGCTCGAACCCGATCTGCGCGGGCCCGTCGGCCAGCCGCTGCACGCCGGGCACGCGCTGCGTGTCCTGGACTCGATCCGGCGCTGCGGCGGGCAGCGGGCGGACCGCGTGTGCCGCTACCTCACCTCGGTGTCGACGCCCGAAGGCGCGCTCCCGGCGATCCATCCCAGCCAGCGCGGCTATCCCTCGGCGCCGTTCGCGCCCGTCGTCGACGACCCGCCAGGCGAGCTGCTCGCCACCGGGCCCGTGGTGGGCCTCCTGCACCGCAACGACGTGTGGCACGCCTGGCTCTTCAGGGCCACGGACTTCTGCTGGGCGGCCGTCGAGTCGCTGGAGAAGACCCATCCCTACGAGGTCCAGGCCGCCGTGGCCTTCCTGGACGGCGTACCCGACCGTCCGCGCGCGCGGGCCGCCGCCGACCGCCTCGGCCGGCTCGTACGGGAGCAGCGGCTGGCGGCGCTCGACCCGTCGGACCTGGACGCGTACCCGGTGCCCGCGGGCTACGCGCCGGACGAGCACCACTTCGCGCACGACTTCGCGAGGACACCCGAATCGCTGGCGCGCGAATGGTTCACGGACGCCGAGATGCGGCGCTCGCTGGACTTCCTGGAACAGGAGCAGCAGGCGGACGGCGGCTGGCCCGTCCGGTGGCGCCAGTGGGCGCCGGGCCCGGCTCTGGAGTCCCGCCCGATCGTGACCATCGAGGCCCTGCTGACGCTGCGGGCCTACGGGCGGGACATCGGCTGACGGAGCGCTTCCGCCGCCTGCGGCGGCGCGGACGCGAAGCCCTGCGGCGGTGTGGACGCAGAGCCCTGCGGCGGTGACGGAAGCAGGGCCCCGCAGGGGCGGAAGCAGGGCCCGCGGCTGACGCACCACCCGTCGGCGGCTGCCACCGCTGCCGGGCGCCGTGCCCGCCCCGGCAGCGGCGGCAGGCCCGATGCGCCGCGCCACCCGGGCAAGCCGGGCGCCGCCACGCCGCGCCGCCACGCATCGGCGACCGACGCGGAACACCGATCGCGCTGGTCAGCGCCGTTGTCAGTGGCGGGGTGCACGATGGGGGGCATGGTCAGTTCTGCGTCCGGCGCCGGCGGTGCCCTCGACGGTTTCTCCCCCGCGACCCGCGGTTGGTTCACGGGGGCCTTCTCCGCACCCACCTCCGCCCAGGCCGGCGCGTGGAAGGCCATCGGCGAGGGCTCCGACGTGCTGGTCGTCGCGCCCACGGGCTCCGGCAAGACCCTGGCCGCGTTCCTGGCCGCACTCGACCAGCTCGCCTCCGTCCCGCCTCCCGCGGACCCGAAGAAGCGCTGCCGCGTCCTGTACGTCTCCCCCCTGAAGGCGCTCGCGGTCGACGTCGAGCGCAATCTGCGCAGCCCGCTGACCGGTATCCGCCAGGAGTCCGTGCGCCTCGGCCTGCCCGAGCCCGAGGTGCGGGTGGGCATCCGGTCGGGCGACACCCCGCCCGCCGAGCGCCGGGCCCTGTCGACCCGCCCGCCGGACATCCTGATCACGACGCCCGAGTCGCTCTTCCTGATGCTCACGTCGGCCACGCGGGACGCGCTCACCGGCATCGAGACGATCATCCTCGACGAGGTGCACGCGGTGGCGGGCACCAAGCGCGGCGCCCATCTGGCGCTGTCCCTGGAGCGGCTCGACGAGCTGCTGCCGAAGCCCGCGCGCCGCATCGGTCTGTCGGCGACGGTGCGGCCGGTGGACGAGGTGGCCCGCTATCTCTCCCCCAAGCGCAAGGTGGAGATCGTCCAGCCGCCGTCGGGCAAGGAGTTCGACCTCTCGGTGGTCGTCCCGGTCGAGGACCTGGGCGAGTTGGGCGGCTCCCCGGCCGCCGACGCGGGCGACGGCACGGGAGGGAGCGGACAGGCGGAGCGCCCGTCGATCTGGCCGCACGTCGAGGAGCGCATCACCGACCTCGTCCAGGCACACCGTTCGACGATCGTCTTCGCCAACTCCCGCCGACTGGCCGAGCGCCTGTGCAACCGACTCAACGAGATCGCGTACGAGAGGGCGACCGGCGAGGCCCTCCCCGAGGACCACTCCCCCGCGGAGCTGATGGCCGAGGCGGGCGCGGCCAAGGGGGCCCCGCCCGTGCTCGCCCGCGCGCACCACGGCTCGGTCTCCAAGGAGCAGCGCTCGCAGGTCGAGGAGGACCTGAAGGCGGGCAGGCTGCCAGCCGTGGTCGCCACCTCCAGTCTGGAGCTCGGCATCGACATGGGCGCCGTCGACCTGGTCGTCCAGGTGGAGTCGCCGCCGTCCGTCGCCTCCGGGCTGCAGCGCGTGGGCCGGGCGGGCCACCAGGTGGGCGCGGTCTCCACCGGCGTCGTCTTCCCGAAGTACCGGGGCGACCTGGTGCAGGCCGCCGTCGTCACGGAGCGGATGCGGACCGGCTCCATCGAGTCGCTGCGCGTCCCCGCCAACCCCCTGGACGTCCTCGCGCAGCAGCTGGTGGCGATGGTGGCGCTGGACACCTGGCAGGTGGACGACCTCCTCGCCGTCGTGCGCAGGTCGGCGTCGTTCGCCTCGCTGCCGGAGTCCGCGTTCACGGCCGTCCTGGACATGCTCGCGGGCCGCTATCCCTCCGACGCCTTCGCGGAGCTGCGACCGCGCGTGGTGTGGGACCGCGTCGCGGGCACCGTCACCGGGCGGCCGGGCGCGCAGCGCCTCGCGGTCACCTCCGGAGGCACGATCCCCGACCGCGGCCTCTTCGGCGTCTTCCTCGCCGGCACCGACCCGAAGAAGGGCGGCGGCCGCGTCGGGGAGCTCGACGAGGAGATGGTGTACGAGTCCCGGGTGGGCGACGTCTTCACGCTCGGCACCAGCTCCTGGCGCATCGAGGACATCACCCGGGACCGTGTCCTGGTCTCCCCCGCGCCCGGCGTCCCCGGCCGGCTGCCCTTCTGGAAGGGCGACCAGCTCGGCCGCCCACTGGAGCTGGGGCGCGCACTGGGTGCCTTCCTCAGGGAGGTCGGCGCCCTCTCCAAGGAGGACGCGCGCGTGCGGCTGCTCGCCGCGGGACTGGACGACTGGGCCGCGGACAACGTGTTGACCTACCTCGCCGAGCAGCGCGAGGCCTGCGGGCACGTCCCGGACGACCGCACGATCGTCGTCGAGCGGTTCCGGGACGAGCTGGGCGACTGGCGGGTCGTCGTGCACTCCCCGTTCGGCGCCCAGGTGCACGCCCCGTGGGCCCTCGCCCTGGCCGCCCGCCTCACCGAGCGGTACGGCATGGACGCGCAGGTCATGCACGCCGACGACGGCATCGTGCTGCGGCTGCCCGACGCCGACCTGATGAGCCTCGACCTGCTCGACCAGGACCCCTCCGCGCCCCTCGTCGAGTACGACGCGGAGAAGGCACCGGTCGGCGCGGGCGACGTCGTCTTCGACAAGGGCGAGGTCAACCAGATCGTCACCGACCAGGTCGGCGGCTCCGCCCTGTTCGCCTCGCGCTTCCGTGAGTGCGCCGCCCGCGCGCTGCTGCTGCCGCGCCGCAGCCCGGGCAAGCGCACACCGCTGTGGCAGCAGCGGCAGCGTGCCGCGCAGTTGCTTGAGGTGGCGAGCGAGTTCGGGTCCTTCCCGATCGTCCTCGAAGCGGTCAGGGAATGCCTCCAGGACGTCTTCGACGTACCGGGTCTCACGGAGCTGATGGGCGACATCGAGTCCCGCAGTGTCCGCCTCGTCGAGGTCACCACGCCAGAGCCCTCCCCCTTCGCCCGCTCGCTCCTCTTCGGGTACGTGGCGCAGTTCCTGTACGAGGGCGACTCCCCCCTCGCCGAGCGGCGCGCGGCGGCCCTCTCCCTCGACTCCCACCTCCTGGCCGAGCTCCTCGGCCAGGCGGAGCTGCGCGAGCTCCTCGACGCGGACGTCCTCGCGGAGCTGGAGCAGGAGCTGCAGTGGCGCACGGAGGACCGCCGGATCAAGGACTCCGAGGGCGTGGCCGACCTGCTGCGGCTCCTCGGCCCCCTCACCTCGGCCGAACTGGCGGAGCGCGGCGCCGAGCCGGAGTGGGCGCAGGAGCTGGCCTCCGCCCGCCGGGCCATCCGGGTCCGGATCGCCGGGGCCGACCACTGGGCGGCGATCGAGGACGCGGGCCGGCTGCGTGACGCCCTCGGCACCGCCCTGCCCGTGGGCGTCCCCGAAGCGTTCACCGAGCCGGTCAAGGACCCGCTCGGGGACCTGCTCGCCCGTTTCGCGCGGACGCACGGCCCGTTCACGACCGCGACCGCCGCCGCCCGGTTCGGCCTCGGGGCCGCGGTCACGGAGGGCGCGCTGCAACGCCTCGCGGCGAACGGCCGTGTCGTCCAGGGAGAGTTCCACCCTGCGGGCATCGGCCAGGAGTGGTGCGACGCCACGGTCCTGCGCCGGCTGCGCCGCCGTTCCCTGGCGGCCCTGCGGCACGAGCTGGAGCCGGTGCCGCCTCCCGCGCTCGCCCAGTTCCTGCCCCAGTGGCAGCACCTGGGCGGGCACGGCCTGCGCGGCATCGACGGTCTGGTCCGTGCCATCGAGCAGCTGCAGGGCGCGACCGTGCCCGCGTCAGCGCTCGAGAAGCTGGTGCTGCCGTCGCGCGTCTCGGGGTACCACGCGGCCATGCTCGACGAACTGACCACGGCCGGCGAGGTCGTCTGGGCCGGCGCGGGGTCGCTGCCGGGCAAGGACGGGTGGGTCTCGCTCTACCTCGCCGACGCGGCGCCGCTGCTCCTGCCGCCGCCGCACCCGCTGGAGCTCACCGCCCTGCACCAGTCGGTCCTCGACACCCTCTCCGGGGGGTACGGCCTCTTCTTCCGCCAGATCGCCGACCAGGTCCGCGCCACCACGCATCCGGAGGCATCCGACCCGCACCTGGCCGACGCGATCTGGGAGCTGGCCTGGTCGGGGCGGCTCACGAACGACACGCTCACGCCGATGCGCTCCCTGCTCGGTTCGGGCCGCACCGCGGGCGCCACCGCTCACCGCGCCAAGCGCAGCGTCCCCCGCGGGCGCTACGGCAGCCTCACCGCCGCGGCCCGCTCCGGGGGCGTCGGAGCCACCCGCGCGGTCTCCCGCTCCGGGCCCCCGACCGTGGCGGGCCGCTGGTCGCTGCTGCCCCCGCGCGAACCGGACCCGACGCTGCGCGCGCACGCCCTGGCGCGCACCCTTCTGGACCGGCACGGCGTGGTCACCCGGGGTGCGGTGGCGGCCGAGGGCGTCGAGGGTGGTTTCTCCGCCACGTACCGCGTCCTGTCCGCGTTCGAGGACAGCGGGCAGGCCCGGCGGGGCTATGTGGTGGAGGGACTCGGTGCCGCCCAGTTCGCGATGGACGGCGCGGTCGACCGCCTGCGCGCCACGGCGAACTCCCGGGAGAGCGCGGACGGGACACGCCCCTCCGACGCCCGTTCGGCCGTGGTCCTCGCCGCCGCCGACCCCGCCAACGCGTACGGGGCCGCTCTTCCCTGGCCCGAGCCCCCGACGGGTTCGAGCCACAAGCCCGGCCGCAAGGCGGGGTCCCTCGTGGTCCTGGTCGACGGCGACCTGACCCTGTACATGGAGCGTGGCGGCAAGACCCTGCTGGCCTGGCCCGCCGCCCCCGACGACCCGGTCCCCGAGGACCCCCGCCTGCGGGCCGCCGCGGAGGCTCTGGCATCGGCGGCCCGAGCGGGCGCCCTCGGCACGGTCACGGTGGAGCGGATCAACGCCGAGGCCGCCCTGACGTCCCCCTTCGCCTCCCTCCTGGAAGGAGCCGGTTTCCACGCGACGCCCCGGGGCCTGCGGCTGCGGGCGTAAGGGGGCCCGCCCGGGGGAAGGGGGGCACCGCGCCGTAAGCCCGCCACCCTAGGCGGTGCCCCCGGACGCCCGGCCCCGAAGACTCTCCATCCCCCGTCATGCCACCCTTGGACCATGCCCGAAGGAGATACGGTCCACATGGCGGCCCAGCGGCTGCACGCCGCCCTCGCCGGGCATGTCATCACGCGGTCCGACCTCCGCGTGCCCAAGCTCGCGACCGTCGATCTCACCGGGCGCGCCGTCCTGGACGTGACGCCGCGCGGCAAGCACCTGCTGACCCGTATCGAGGGCGGGCTGACCCTGCACTCCCACCTCCGCATGGACGGCTCCTGGCGGATCTTCGCGGCGGGTGAGCGGTGGAACGGGGGTCCGGCGTACCAGATCCGGGCCATCCTGGGCACCGCCGAGCACACGGCCGTCGGCTACCGCCTGCCCGTACTCGAACTGCTCCGCACCGCCGACGAGGAGAAGGCCGTGGGCCACCTGGGGCCCGACCTCCTCGGCCCCGACTGGGACCCCGACCTGGCGCTGGCCAACCTCCTGGCGGACCCCGGCCGCGCCCTCGGCGAAGCGGTTCTCGACCAGCGCATCCTCGCGGGCGTGGGCAATGTGTTCAAGTGCGAGCTCTGCTTCCTCCTGGGCGTCACCCCGTGGACCACGGTGGGCGAGCTGGCGGAGGAGACCGCGCGGCACGTCCCGGCCCTGTCGAAGAAGCTCCTCGAAGCGAACCGCAACCAGCCGAACCGCACCACCACCGGCCGCGCGCGCCCCGGGCACCGCCTCTACGTCTACGGCCGCGCCCGCCGCCCCTGCCTGCGGTGCGGGACCCCCATCCGCCTGGCCGAGCAGGGCGACGGCTCCCGCAGCCGCCCCACGTACTGGTGCCCCACCTGCCAGCGGGGACCGGCTCCGGGGAGGAGCGCCCGCCCCGGCAGTTGACGCCTCGTCAGATCCGGTCGTACCGTCCCGTCATGCCCGTCAAGGCGTACGACCTCACCGGACGCACCGCATTCGTCACCGGCGCCGCCAGCGGCATCGGCCGGGCCTCGGCCCTGCTCCTCGCGGAGGCGGGCGCCACGGTGCACTGCGCCGATCTCGACCCGCACGGACTCCATGAGACCGCCACGCTCATCAAGGCCGCGGGCGGCTCCGCCCCCACCCACCAGCTCGACGTCTCCGACAAGGCCCAGGTCGACCGGGCCGTCGGAAGCGCCGCGGCGGCCTCACCCCACGGCGGGCTCGACGTCATGGCGGCCATCGCCGGCGTCATGCACAGCAGCCCGGTCCTGGAGACCCGCGTCGAGGATCTCGACCGGGTGCTCGACATCAACTTCAAGGGCGCCCTGTACGCCTGCCAGGCAGCGGCCCGCACCATGCTCGAAGCCGCCGCCCCCGAGGGCCGCGCCCCCGTCGGCCGCAGCATCATCACCATGGCCTCGGGCGCCGTCGACACCGGCGCCCCCGGCCTGCTCTGCTAGGGGGCGGCCAAGGCCGCGGTGGTCCAGCTGACCCGGACCCTGGCCACGGAAGTCGGCCCGTACGGCATCCGCGTCAACGCCGTGGCTCCGGGCTGGGTCCGCACCCCCATGACCATCCACCACGGCAGCGAGGGCGTCGCCAAGAGCCCGGGCGCCGCGAAGAGCGCGAGTACCGAAGAGATCATGAAACGCAGGGCTCCGCTGGGCCGTGTGGGGGAACCCGAGGACATCGCGCACGCGGTCCTGTACCTGGCGTCCGACGCCTCATCCTTCACGACCGGCCAGATCCTCCGCCCCAACGGCGGCGTCGCCATGCCGTGGTGATCAATGCCGTGGTGATTCCAGCCCCCCGCGCCTCCCGCTCACGTCCGCGCCCCCGCTCACGTCCGTACCCCGCCCACGTCCGTACCCCGGTCACGCCGTCGCCAGGCCCGCGCCCCCACGGCCCGGTCCTCCGGCACACAGTGGACCGGCAGTATGCTCAACCCCCATCCCCCTGCGGCGACCACTCCCTCAAGGGCGCCCGCGTCGGGCGCGAAGGCCAGGCGCAGCACGCCCCACCACCACAGCGCACCGAGGCCCAGGGCGGGCACCCAACGTATCGCCCGCCGCGTGACGGTCCCGCTCACGGATATCACGGCTGCCACCTCCCGCTCGGCGCGGAACCGACGCTAGCCCCCGGGGACACCCCTCGCGAGGGCGCGCCGCCGGGTCCGTGTTCACGACGGCGCACCACCGGCGTCACAGGCCCGGGGGTGCCGCCCCGTACCGGCGGCGGCACCCCCGCACACGGGCCTCAGCTGTTCTCGGCCTGGAACATCCAGTGGTGCTTCTCCAGGTCGGCCGTGATGGCGATGAAGATGTCCTGCGTGACCGGGTCGGGCTTGTCCGTGGTCTCGACCCGCTCGCGGAAGCGGGTGATCACCGCGCCGAGGGCGTCCACGAGCACCCCGATGGCGTCCGAGTCCTTGACCCAGCCCTCGGGGACCTTGCCGATACCGCTGCTCTGCGCGACCGTCGCGGCCCGCCCGTCGGGCGAGATGCCGAGGGTCGAGGCGCGCTCCGCCACGGTGTCGGAGTGCTGCCGGGCGGTGTCCACGACCTCGTCGAGCTGCAGATGCACCGAGCGGAAGCGGGGGCCGACCACGTTCCAGTGGACCTGCTTGGCCACCAGGGACAGGTCGACCAGGTCCACCAGCGCGCCCTGCAGGGCCTCCGCGACCGTCTTCTGATCGGCGTCGGACAGCGGGCTCTTGGCGACGTACATCTGTCTCCTCCAACTCATCAGCGATCGAGAGCGTCAACGATCGAGAGAAACCGTCACAACCATGGCACAAGTACGCCAATTCGGCTGATCGAGGTATCTCCTATCCGCTCAGAAGAAATCCACACAGGACCTTCGCCATCTCACCTTCGCCATCTCGCCTTCGCCATCTCGCCCGAGGGAAAAGAAAAGGTCCCGACCGGGTACCCGGTCGGGACCTGCACACGCACGTGCGCTCGGCGTCATGCCGCGACGACGTCCACCGCCTCGGCGGGCGCTTTGATCGTCACCCGTTCCGGTGGCACACCGGCCACGGAGACGGAATTGAGCATCGGGCGAACCGGCGCGCGCACCGGTTCCGCCGCAGCAGACTCAGCCAGCTCGGCGAGCGACAGCTCGTCGCTCACTTCACGCATGAGCTCGGACATCCGTACGTCAAGCGCGTCGCAGATCGCGGAAAGCAGCTCGGAGGAAGCCTCCTTCTGCCCCCGCTCCACCTCGGAGAGATAGCCGAGCGAGACTCGGGCGGACGAGGAGACTTCGCGCAGAGTACGGCCCTGGCGCTGGCGCTGCCGACGCAGCACGTCACCAAGCAGGCGACGGAGCAGAATCATCGGTGGCTCCCTCCTCGGACCGCGTAGCCGCATCCTTCACGCCCCACCGTACCGCCTTGCGCGGCGGCCGTGCGGGGAGCGATGTCGTGTTCACTCAGGGCTGCAAACATCAATTCCCCCCGTTCTGTTCCGTATCCTGTGCCCGCCCGTTCCCGGCTCGTTCGCCCGAGAGCCGCTGGAGAAGCAGCTTGAGCACGCTCCGTACACTCTCCCTACGGATTTCCGCCCGGTCACCGTTCAACCGCAGGGCGACCACATTCACGTCCGGTCCGCCAAGGGCGTAACCCGGCGCACCCGTGTTTCCGGGTCCGCCTACGGCTTGATCCGGCCGTGCGGCGGCGGATTCCGGTCGCGTTTGCCCGCCGTCCTCGGCGGCTCCCTGGCCGGCGACCGCCACGAAGACGGTCCCGACGGCCTGTCCGTCCTGCGGATCGGGGCCCGCGACGCCGGTCGTGGCGATGCCCCAGTCGGCCCCGAGGACCCCGCGCACGCCCTCGGCCATCTGCCGCGCGACCTCCGGGTCGACGGCTCCGCGCCGGTCGAGCAGCGTGCCGTCGACACCGAGGACGTCCCGCTTCAGCTCCGTGGCGTACGCCGTCACGGACCCCCGGAACACCCGGGAGGCGCCAGGAACCCCGGTCAGCTCGGCCGCGACCAGTCCCCCGGTGAGCGACTCGGCGACGGCCAGTGTCTCGCCGCGCGCGGCGAGGAGCCGTACCAGCTCACCCGCGAGGTCCGCCGCATCCGCGATGCCCGTGGTCGGAGAGGTGCCCGTGGCCCGAGGGGTGCCCGACGTCACTTCGCGGCCTCCCGGCCGGGCTCCGCCGTCGACGCCGCAAGGCGCTCCTGGGCCTTGCCCTGCCTGCGCAGCACGACCGCCTGCTTCACGTAGTCGAGGCCGGTCACGACGGTCAGCGCCACCGCGACGCCCATGACCCAGAACCGCAGGCTCGCGAGCGGACCGGTCAGCGCCAGGACGTACATCCCGACGGCCGTGCCCTGCGCCAGCGTCTTCATCTTGCCGCCGCGGCTGGCCGGGATCACTCCGTAGCGGATCACCCAGAAGCGCAGCAGTGTGATGCCCAGCTCGCGGCCGAGGATCACCCCGGTGACCCACCAGGGCAGGTCGCCGAGCCAGGACAGGCAGATCAGCGCGGCGCCCATGATCGCCTTGTCGGCGATCGGGTCGGCGATCTTCCCGAAGTCCGTGACCAGGTTGTACGTGCGTGCCAGATGTCCGTCGAAGAGATCGGTGATCATGGCGACGGCAAAGGCCGCCCAGGCGAACGACCGCCAGGCCGGGTCGTACCCGCCGTTGCCGAGGAGCAGCATCACGAAGCCGGGCACGAGCAGCAGCCTGACCATGGTCAGGAGGTTGGCCACGTTCCAGAGGCTGGCCTGGTTGACGGCCGCGGCGCCCAGCTTCCCGCCCCGCACCGGCGTGGCGCCCGCGGCGCCCCGGGCGCCGGAGCCGCCTGACGCGGATGCCGGGACTCGGGTCATCTGCCGGCCTCCCCGAGACACTCGGCCACCAAATCCACGCCCTCCGTGCCGACGACCTTCGCCACGACCATACGGCCGACCTCCAGGCCCGCCCCGCCGTCGGCGGCGGCGCCGGTCAGCCGGATCTGGCCGTCCGTCTCCGGGGCCTGGTGCGCGGCGCGGCCGAGCGGCCCCTCCTCCTCGTCGAGGGATTCGACCAGGACCTCCACGGTCTCCCCGAGGCGCTCCTCCGCGCGCTGCGAGGTGAGGTCCTCGGCCAGCCGCGCGATGCGTGCGAGCCGCTCGTCGACGACGTCCTGGGGCAGCTTCTCGGTGTACGTGGCCGCTTCGGTGCCCTCCTCGTCGGAGTACCCGAAGACGCCGATGGCGTCCAGCCGCGCACCGGTGAGGAAACGCTCCAGCTCGGCGAGGTCGCCCTCGCTCTCGCCGGGGAAGCCGACGATGAAGTTGGACCGGACGCCGGCCTGCGGCGCCTTGGCGCGGATCGTCTCCAGGAGCTCCAGGAAGCGGTCGGTGTCCCCGAAGCGCCGCATGGCGCGCAGCACGCCGGGCGCGGAGTGCTGGAAGGAGAGGTCGAAGTAGGGCGCGACCTTCTCCGTGGAGGTGAGCACGTCGATGAGGCCGGGCCGCATCTCGGCGGGCTGGAGGTAGCTGACGCGGACCCGCTCGATGCCGTCGACGGCCGCCAGCTCGGGCAGCAGCGTCTCCAGGAGCCGGATGTCGCCGAGGTCCTTGCCGTACGAGGTGTTGTTCTCGGAGACGAGCATGACCTCCTTGACGCCCTGCTCGGCGAGCCAGCGCGTCTCGCCGAGGACGTCGGAGGGCCGCCGCGAGATGAAGGAACCGCGGAAGGACGGGATGGCGCAGAAGGAGCAGCGCCGGTCGCAGCCGGAGGCCAGCTTCACGGAGGCGACGGGCTGGGCACCGCCGAGCCTGCGGCGCAGGGGCGCGCGCGGCCCCGAGGCGGGCGCGACGCCCTCGGGCAGGTCGCCCGGCGTCGCGGCGTCCGCGTGGCCGGGAAGCGCGACGTCGGCCTTGGCGAGCTGGCGCTCGGCAGGGCTGATCGGCAGGAGCTTGCGCCGGTCACGCGGGGTGTGGGCCTCGACACTGCCGCCGCTCAGGATGGTCTGGAGGCGGTTGGAGATGTCGGAGTAGTCGTCGAAGCCGAGCACGCCGTCGGCCTCGGGCAGCGCGTCGGCGAGCTCCTTGCCGTACCGCTCGGCCATGCAGCCGACGGCGACGACGGCCTGGGTCTTGCCGTGCCCCTTGAGGTCATTGGCTTCGAGCAGGGCGTCTACGGAGTCCTTCTTGGCGGCTTCGACGAAGCCGCAGGTGTTGACGACGGCGACATCCGCGTCCTCGGCGTCCTCGACGAGCTGCCAGCCGTCCGCCTCCAAGCGGCCTGCGAGCTCCTCCGAGTCCACCTCGTTACGGGCGCAGCCAAGAGTGACAAGGGCGACGGTGCGGCGTTCGGGCATGCCTTCAAGACTACTTCGTCCCCGCCTCGGCACCCGCCCCCAGGGTTACCGGGCGGTCGGCCCCCGGTCGGCGCCACTTCACCGGGCCGTCACCGCGCTCCGTACGACATCCCAGGTCACCGCCCGCGAAGGGGCCGGTCAGCCGACCTCGGGGTCGCCCTTCGTGTACGTGAGGCGCTCCACCTGGCCGGGCTCGAATTCGTTGTCGACCTTCTTGCCGTTCACGTACAGCTCGATCGCGCCCGCGTCGCCCAGGATGAGGTCGATCCTCTGCTTGTCCTGGAACGTCTTGGCCTGGCCCTGTTCCAGTACGCCGTCGAAGAGGGTGCGGCCGTTGTGGTCCTTGGCGGAGATCCAGCTCCGGCCGTCCGTGGCGGTTGCCTTGACCGTGACCTTGTCGCGGGGGACGCCGGCGATGGCGCTGTCCGAGGGGTCGGGCTTGGGGTCGGCGGGCTTGTTCGGCTTGGGCTTCTCGGCGGCCTTGCTCGTGGCGGGCGCGGCGCCCTCGGCCATCGACCGCGTGCCGCCGCCCCCGTCGTCGCCGCCGTTGAACGCGGTGAAGCCGACGAAGCCGACCACCGCGACGATCGCGGCGACCATGGCCGCGGTCCAGTTCGGCCTGCGCGGCTCGGAGCGGATGCGCTCGGCCTCGAAGAGGGGCGCCGCCGGCGTGGGCGCGGGCGGGTGGCCGCCGTGCCCGGCGTCGTACCGGGCGATCAGCGGGGCGGGGTCGAGTCCGACGGCGCGCGCGAGCGACTTGATGTGGCCGCGGGCGTACACGTCGCCGCCGCATCGGGAGAAGTCGTCCTGTTCGATCGCTTGCACGATCGGGACGCGCACCCGGGTGGACGCGCTGACCGCGTCGACGGTCAGCCCGGCCTTGACGCGGGCCTGGCGCAGGACGTGGCCGATGGAGGGCTCGTCGGCCCGGCGGTCGGGGCGGTCGAGGCGGTCGTCGTCTGAAGGTCGGGCGTCTTCAGGGGAGTTGCCGATGGACACGGGGGCGCCTTTCGAGCGTGTAGCCACCTGCCGGAGGTTCAGTTTACGGGGGCCGGGAAAGGGTGGGGCAACCGGACGGACGGACTTTGTACGCCATCGGAATGGCCTGACATACCGATGGTGCGACATCCTGCTCTTCTCTCCCTCGACTTGACGTGTGTCGAAGGGAAACGGTTGCCCGCCACACCCTTACGGGTGAGCCTCCCCGCGGATCACTGCGAGCACGCCGTCCAGTTCGTCCGGTTTCACGAGGACGTCACGCGCCTTGGAGCCCTCGCTCGGACCCACGATGCTGCGCGACTCCATGAGGTCCATCAGCCGCCCGGCCTTGGCGAATCCGACGCGCAGCTTGCGCTGGAGCATCGACGTCGACCCGAACTGCGTGGAGACCACCAGCTCGGCGGCCTGGCAGAGCAGGTCGAGGTCGTCGCCGATGTCCTCGTCGATCTCCTTCTTCTGCTTGGTGCCGACGGTGACGTCGTCGCGGAAGACGGGCGCCATCTGGTCCTTGCAGTGCTGCACCACCGCGTGGATCTCGTCCTCGGTGACGAAGGCGCCCTGCATACGGGTGGGCTTGTTCGCCCCCATCGGCAGGAAGAGGCCGTCGCCCTTCCCGATCAGCTTCTCCGCGCCCGGCTGGTCGAGGATGACCCGGCTGTCGGCGAGCGAGGAGGTCGCGAAGGCGAGGCGCGAGGGCACGTTGGCCTTGATCAGACCGGTCACGACGTCGACCGAGGGCCGCTGCGTGGCGAGCACCAGGTGGATGCCGGCCGCGCGCGCGAGCTGGGTGATGCGGACGATGGAGTCCTCGACGTCGCGCGGGGCGACCATCATGAGGTCGGCGAGCTCGTCGACGATCACCAGCAGATACGGGTACGCCTGCAGCTCGCGCTCGCTGCCCTCCGGCGTCTTGAGCTTGCCCTCGCGCACCGCCTGGTTGAAGTCGTCGATGTGGCGGTAGCCGAAGGCCGCGAGGTCGTCGTAGCGCAGGTCCATCTCGCGCACGACCCACTGGAGCGCCTCCGCGGCCTTCTTCGGGTTGGTGATGATGGGCGTGATCAGGTGCGGGATGCCCTCGTACGCGGTGAGCTCGACGCGCTTGGGGTCGACCAGGACCATCCGTACGTCCTCGGGGGTCGCCCGCATCATGATCGAGGTGATGAGGCAGTTGATGCACGAGGACTTGCCGGAGCCGGTGGCGCCGGCGACCAGGATGTGCGGCATCTTCGCCATGTTCGCCATGACGAAGCCGCCCTCGACGTCCTTGCCGAGCGCGACCAGCATGGGGTGGTCGTCCTCGGCCGCGTCGGCGAGGCGCAGGACGTCGCCCACGTTGACCATCTCGCGGTCGGAGTTCGGGATCTCGATGCCGACGGCGGACTTGCCGGGGATGGGCGAGATGATCCGCACGTCGGGGGAGGCGACGGCGTACGCGATGTTCTTGGCGAGCGCCGTGATCTTCTCGACCTTCACGGCGGGGCCGAGCTCGATCTCGTAGCGCGTGACCGTCGGTCCCCGGGTGAAGCCGGTGACGCGCGCGTCGACCTTGAATTCCGTGAAGACGTTCGACAGCGAGGCGACGACGGCGTCGTTGGCGGCGCTGCGGGACTTGCCGGGACCGCCGCGCTCCAGCAGGTCGAGCGAGGGCAGCGCGTACGTGATGTCCCCGGCGAGCTGGAGCTGCTCGGCGCGCGGCGGGAGCTCGCGGGGGGTCTCCGGCGCGGACTTGGTCAGGTCGGGGACGGCGCCCCCGGTCGCCTCCGGCGCGTCCTGCGGCTTCTTCTTCAGCTTGCCGGGCACCGGGGCGTCCGCGTCGCGCGCCGGGGCCTGCGTCGCACGCGCGCTCGGCACGGGCGCCGTGCGCTCCGGTTCGCCGGACCCCGCGTGCTCGTCCCCCCGGTCCTCGCGCTCCCCGGAGACGCCCTGCGTGAGGTCCGCGACCAGCGGCGAGGGCGGCATCCCGTGCAGCACGGCACCGTCCAGCGAGGCGGCCGCGGCGGCGGCCACGTCCACGGCGTCCATCGGCCGGTTCATGTCGGGCTGTACGGGGGCCCTGCGCGGCCTGCGGCGCTTCTTGGTGAGCGCCTCGTCCTCGGCCTGCTCGGGGGCGTACGAGTCGTGCGCCGGGGCGCGGCGCCGTACGGAGCGCGCGGGGAGCGCCTCGCGCCACTGCTCCTCGTAGCGCTCGTCGTCGTCGCCGTACGCATCGAACTCGGGCTCCGGCTGGATCACGCCGAGCCGCACGCCGAGGGCCCGCAGCCGCTGCGGGATGGCGTTGACCGGGGTCGCCGTGACGACGAGCAGGCCGAAGACGGTCAGGAGCACCAGGAGCGGCACCGCGAGGATCTCGCCCATGGTGAAGATCAGGGGCGTGGCGGAGCCCCAGCCGATGAGGCCGCCCGCGTCCCTTATCGCCTGCATGCCGGAGCTGCGGGCCGGCGAGCCGCACGCGATGTGGACCTGGCCGAGGACGCCGATGACCAGGGCGGAGAGGCCGATCACGATGCGGCCGTTGGCCTCGGGCTTCTCCGGGTGGCGGATGAGCCGTACGGCGATGGCGCCGACCAGCAGCGGCACGAGCAGGTCGAGGCGGCCGAAGGCGCCGGTCACCAGGATCTCCACGAGGTCACCGACCGGGCCCCGCAGATTCGACCAGGTGCCCGCGGCGACGATCAGCGCGATGCCGAGCAGCAGCAGCGCGAGGCCGTCCTTGCGGTGGGCGGGGTCGAGCCCCTTCGCGCCGCGCCCTATGCCGCGGAACATCGCCCCGACCGCGTGCGCGATGCCGAGCCAGATGGCGCGCACCATGCGGTACACGCCGTTCGTGGGGCCGGGCGCCGGCTTGGGCGCGGGCTTCTTCGCGACGGCTTTCTTCGCCGGTGCCTTCTTCGCGGGCGCCTTCTTGGCCGGCGGTTTGGCGGCGGGCCTCTTCGCCAAAGCCTTCGTCGGCGCGGCCGCCTTCTTCGCGGGCGTCTTCTTGGCTGCGGGCTGACGTGAGGCCATGGGGGTGAGGTTACCTTTGTCGACCTCTGCGGACACGTGTGCCCACTGCTTCACCCGTCCGTGTCGCCCTGCGATGGCGCGGAACTGACGGGAGCTCACCGCGCCCGAGGGGCGACGTGCCGCCTCAGTTCTGCGAGGGGACCGAGGGGGCGCCGCTGCCGGTGCCCGGCTCCAGGGCGTCGAGGGCGCGGCGCAGGCCGGTCAGTTTGCGTTCGAGATGGGCCGCGGTGGCCACCGCCGCCGCGTCGGCCGAATCGTCGTCGAGCTGCTTGGAGAGCGCCTCGGCCTGCTCCTCGACGGCCGCGAGCCGCGCCGACAGCTCGGCGAGCAGCCCGGCCGGCTCCTTCGCGTCGCCCGCGGGCTTGCCGCCGCCTTCGAGCTGGAGGCGCAGCAGCGCCGCCTGCTCGCGCAGTTGACAGTTCTTCATGTACAGCTCGACGAAGACCGAGACCTTCGCGCGCAGCACCCACGGGTCGAACGGCTTGGAGATGTAGTCCACCGCACCCGCCGCGTACCCGCGGAAGGTGTGGTGCGGTCCGTGGTTGATGGCGGTGAGGAAGATGATCGGGATGTCCCGGGTCCGCTCCCGCCGCTTGATGTGCGCCGCGGTTTCGAAACCGTCCATTCCTGGCATCTGCACGTCCAGCAGGATGACGGCGAAGTCATCCGTCAGCAGTGCTTTGAGCGCTTCCTCCCCGGACGATGCCCGCACCAGTGTCTGATCGAGCGCAGAGAGGATGGCCTCCAGCGCCAGCAGATTCTCCGGCCGGTCATCGACCAGGAGGATCTTGGCCTTCTGCACCATGGCCCGCCCTCCTCGCCCCGGCGAAACACCGGGTGCCGCCCCAGAGGACGACTCCCTTGCGTCGCCCGTCCTTGTGCCGGTCATCGTAGCCGCACCCCGCCTGTCGCCACACCCTGTCACCGCGATGTCACTGTGTACGTAGCAGAAACGCGGTGGGAGACCAGAAGGTTCCCCGAATACCGCCGTTCTACACGACCTCGGCCACACTCTGTCAGCAACTCCGTGTGACGAAGCCGGTTCTCGGTCATTGCCCGTGCATCCACTGTTCCATCACCGACAACAGGTGATCGGGATCGACCGGCTTCGTGACGTAGTCGGACGCGCCGGAGTCGATCGCCTTCTCCCGGTCGCCCTTCATCGCCTTCGCGGTGAGCGCGATGATCGGGAGCCCGGCGAACTGCGGCATCCTGCGGATCGCCGTCGTCGTCGCGTACCCGTCCATCTCCGGCATCATGATGTCCATCAGGACGACCGTGACGTCGTCGTGCTGTTCGAGCACCTCGATGCCCTCGCGGCCGTTCTCCGCGTACAGCACCGACAGGCCGTGCTGCTCCAGGACGCTGGTGAGCGCGAAGACGTTGCGGATGTCGTCGTCGACGATCAGCACCTTCTCGCCGCCGAAGTGGAAACCGGGCCGTCCCGCGGCCGTCTCCTGGGCCACCGCGGGCCACGGCTCCTGCGACCGCTGCTCCGGCGCGGCGCCCCCGGTCCGGCCCGGCACCGCCGGCTGCTGCTCCACGGCCGGCGCGGGCCGCCTGCGCCGCCGGAAGAGCGAAGCGGGCGGTGCGGGCGCCTCGCGCCGCGGCCCGACCCCCTCGGCCTGGGCGGTCGCCTCGGCCCCGGCGCCCTCCTCCAGGGCGGGGAGCTCCGACGTGGTGGGCGCGGGAGCCAGCTGGGCGTAGCCCTGCGGAGGCAGTTCGCTGGGGTGCAGGGGCAAATACAGCGTGAAGGTCGAGCCGCGGCCCGGTTCGCTCTGTGCGTAGATCTCACCGCCGAGCAGCCGCGCGATCTCCCGGCTGATGGAGAGGCCGAGCCCCGTGCCGCCGTACTTCCGGCTCGTCGTGCCGTCGGCCTGCTTGAACGCCTCGAAGATCACGCGCATCTTGCTGGCCGCGATGCCGATGCCGGTGTCCGTCACCGAGAAGGCGATCAGGTCGGCCCCCGCGTCCCGCAGCGAGCCCGCCTCCAGGAGCTGCTCCCTGATCGCGTCGGGCACGTCGCGGTTGGCGTGCCTGATGACCAGTTCGACGCCTCCGGAGTCGGTGAACTTCACCGCGTTGGACAGGAGGTTGCGCAGCACCTGGAGCAGCCGCTGCTCGTCGGTGTGCAGGGTCGCCGACAGCTCCGGGGACACCCGTACGGAGAAGTCGAGCCCCTTCTCCGCGGTCAGCGGCCGGAAAGTGGCCTCTACGTAGTCGACGAGCTGGACCAGGGCGATGCGCGTCGGGGAGACGTCCATCTTGCCCGCCTCGACCTTCGACAGGTCGAGGATGTCGTTGATGAGCTGCAGCAGGTCCGAACCCGCCCCATGGATGGTCTCGGCGAACTCCACCTGCTTGGGGGTCAGGTTCGAGTCCGCGTTGTCGGCGAGCAACTTGGCGAGGATCAGCAGGGAGTTGAGCGGCGTGCGCAGCTCGTGCGACATGTTCGCGAGGAACTCGGACTTGTAGCGCATCGAGACCGCGAGCTGCTCGGCGCGCTCCTCCAGGACCTGCCGCGCCTCTTCGATCTCGGTGTTCTTGACCTCGATGTCGCGGTTCTGCCGGGCGAGGAGTTCGGCCTTCTCCTCCAGTTCCGCGTTGGAGTCCTGGAGCGCCTTCTGCCGGCTCTCCAACTCCGCCGACCTCTCGCGCAGTTGTTCCGTCAGCTCCTGCGACTGCTTGAGCAGCACCTCGGTCTTGGTGTTGACGCTGATGGTGTTGACGCTCGTCGCGATCATCTCGGCGATCTGGCTGAGGAAGTCCTTCTGGATCTGCGTGAAGGGCTGGAACGCGGCCAGCTCGATCACACCGAGAACCGTTCCTTCGAAGAGCACGGGCAACACGATGACCTGGGCGGGCGGCGCCTCGCCGAGGCCGGAGGCGATCCGCAGGTACCCTGAGGGCGCGTTCTCCACGAGGATCGTGCGCCGTTCCTTCGCGGCCGTGCCGATCAGGGTCTCGCCGGGCCGGAACGACGTCGGCATGGACCCCATGGAGTAGCCGTAGCTGCCCAGCATGCGCAGCTCGTACGCGTCCTCCTGGTCGGCCCCGAGGTCCTTGGCGTCGTCCGTGGGCATCGCCAGGAAGAACGCGCCGTGCTGCGCGGAGACCACGGGCGTCAGCTCGCTCATGATCAGCGAGGCGACGTCCTCCAGGTCGCGGCGGCCCTGCATCAGACCGGAGATCCGCGCCAGGTTGCCCTTGAGCCAGTCCTGCTCCTTGTTGGCGAGAGTGGTGTCGCGCAGGTTCGCGATCATGGTGTTGATGTTGTCCTGGAGGACCTGGATCTCGCCCGCCGCGTCGACCTCGATCTTCAGGTTGAGGTCGCCGCGGGTCACCGCGGTGGCAACCTTGGCGATGGCCCGCACCTGACGCGTGAGGTTCCCGGCCATCTCGTTCACCGACTCGGTGAGGTCGCGCCATGTGCCGTCGACGTCACGCACGCGTGCCTGCCCGCCGAGCTGGCCCTCGGTGCCCACCTCGCGGGCGACCCTGGTGACCTGCTCGGCGAAGGACGAGAGCTGGTCGACCATCGTGTTGATGGTGGTCTTGAGCTCCAGGATCTCGCCGCGGGCGTCGATGTCGATCTTCTTGGTCAGATCACCCTTGGCGATCGCGGTGGTGACCATCGCGATGTTGCGGACCTGTCCGGTGAGGTTGGAGGCCATGCCGTTGACGGACTCCGTCAGGTCCTTCCACGTACCCGAGACACCCGGGACGCGCGCCTGGCCGCCGAGGATGCCGTCCGTGCCCACCTCGCGGGCCACGCGCGTGACCTCGTCCGCGAACGAGCTCAGGGTCGTCACCATGGTGTTGACGGTGTCGGCGAGCTGCGCGACCTCGCCGCGCGCCTCGACGGTGACCTTCTTGGTGAGGTCGCCGTTGGCGACCGCCGCCGAGACCTGGGAGATGTTGCGCACCTGGCCGGTCAGGTTGTTCGCCATCAGGTTGACGTTGTCACTGAGGTCCTTCCAGGTGCCCGTCACGCCCGGCACCCTGGCCTGACCGCCCAGGATGCCTTCGGTGCCCACCTCGCGGGCCACGCGGTTCACCTGCTCGGCGAAGTTCGAGAGCTGGTCGACCATCGTGTTCACGGTCGTCACGAGTTCGAGGATCTCGCCCTTGGCGTCGACCGTGATCTTCTTGGAGAGGTCGCCCATGGCGACGGCCGTCGTGACCTCGGCGATGTTCCGCACCTGGAGGGTGAGGTTGTTCGCCATGCCGTTGACGGACTGCGTGAGGTCCTTCCAGGTGCCCGAGACGCCCTGCACCTCGGCCTGGCCGCCGAGGATGCCGTCCGTGCCCACCTCGCGGGAGACCCGCGTGACCTGCTCGGCGAAGGCGGACAGCTGGTCCACCATCGTGTTCAGGGTGTTCTTCAGCTCCAGGATCTCGCCGCGGGCGTCCACGTCGATCTTCTGGGACAGGTCGCCGCGCGCCACCGCCGTCGCGACCTGCGCGATGTTGCGGACCTGGGCGGTGAGGTTGCCCGCCATGCCGTTCACGGAGTCCGTCAGGTCGCGCCAGACGCCCGCCACGCCCGGCACCTGCGCCTGACCGCCGAGGCGGCCCTCCGTGCCCACCTCGCGGGCCACCCGCGTCACCTGGTCGGCGAAGGCGGACAGCTGGTCGACCATCGTGTTGATGGTGTTCTTCAGCTCCAGGATCTCGCCCCGGGCGTCGACCTCGATCTTCTGGGACAGGTCGCCGCGCGCCACCGCCGTGGTCACCTGGGCGATCTGCCGCACCTGGGACGTCAGGTTCCCCGCCATGAAGTTGACGGAGTCGGTGAGGTCCTTCCAGGTGCCGCTGACGCCGTCCACGCGCGCCTGGCCGCCGAGCCGGCCCTCGGTGCCCACGTCCCGCGCCATCCGCGTGACCTGGTCGGCGAAGGACGAGAGCTGGTCCACCATCGTGTTCACGGTGTTCTTCAGCTGGAGCATCTCGCCGGAGACGTCGACGGTGACCTTCTGCGACAGGTCGCCGTTGGCCACCGCGGTCGTCACCTGCGCGATGTTGCGGACCTGGCCCGTGAGGTTCCGGAAGGCGGTGTTCACCGAGTCGGTGAGGTCCTTCCACGTACCGGCCGCGCCCTGCACCTGCGCCTGGCCGCCGAGCTCGCCCTCGACGCCGATCTCCCGCGCGACGCGCGTCACTTCGGAGCCGAAGGCGGACAGCTGGTCCACCATCGTGTTCACGGTGTTCTTCAGTTCGAGCATCTCGCCAGCGACGTCGACGGTGACCTTCTGCGACAGGTCGCCGTTCGCCACCGCCGTCGTCACCTGCGCGATGTCACGGACCTGCGTGGTGAGGTTGCGGAAGACCGTGTTGACGGAGTCGGTGAGGTCCTTCCAGGTGCCCGCCGCGCCCGGCACGTTCGCCTGGCCGCCGAGCTGCCCCTCCGCGCCGACCTCGTTGGCCACGCGCGTGACCTCGTCCGCGAAGGTCCGCAGCGTCTCGGTCATCTGATTGATCGTCTCGGCGAGCTGGGCGACCTCTCCACGCGCGGAGACCGTCACCTTCTGCGACAGGTCGCCGTTCGCGACCGCCGTCGTGACCTGCGCGATACCGCGCACCTGGGCGGTGAGATTGCCGGCCATGAGGTTCACCGAATCGGTGAGGTCCTTCCACACGCCCGCCACACCCGGCACCTGCGCCTGGCCGCCGAGCTCGCCCTCCGTGCCCACCTCGCGGGCCACGCGCGTCACCTCGGACGAGAAGGAGGAGAGCTGGTCCACCATCGTGTTGACGGTGTTCTTCAGTTCGAGCATCTCGCCCGCGACGTGGACCGTGACCTTCCGCGACAGGTCGCCCTTCGCCACGGCCGTCGTCACGAGCGCGATGTCGCGCACCTGTGCGGTGAGGCGGTACGCCATCGTGTTGACGGAGTCCGTGAGGTCCTTCCACGAACCGGACATGCCACGCACCCTGGCCTGCCCGCCGAGCTTGCCCTCCGTACCGACCTCACTGGCCACGCGCGTGACCTCGTCGGTGAAGGTGGAGAGCTGGTCGACGAGGTTGTTCACCGTACGCCCGACCTTCAGGAACTCACCCCGCAGCGGATGCCCGTTCCCGTCGTTGCCCTGCGCCCGCAGCTCCATGCGCTGCTCCAGGTCGCCGTCCGCCACCGCGGACAGGACGCGGCCGACCTCGGAGACAGGGCGTACGAGATCGTCGACCAGGGCGTTCGACGCGTCGATGGCGGTCGCCCACGAGCCCTCGCTCGCTCCGCTCTCCAGCCGTTCCGTGAGTTTTCCCTCACGCCCGACCATGCGCCGCACCCGCGAGATCTCCCCCGTCAGGTGCAGATTCCGGTCGGCCACCTCGTTGAAGACCGCGGCGATCTCCGACATGACGTCGTCGCCCGAGACCGTGAGCCGCTTGCGGAAGTTGCCGTCCCGCATCGCCACCAGAGCCGCGAGCAGCCTGTTCAGGGCCGCCGCGTCCACGGAAGCCTGTGCCCCCTTGCGCGGTTTGCGCTGTTTGTTCAGGGACTGTCCGTCTTTCGCGCGCGTGTCAGTGCCCCGCGTCGCTGCGCCAGACTCCACTGTGTCCCTCCCGCAAGGGTCGACCTACTGCTTGAGCTGCTCGGGCTGCCTTCATGAAGCCTGCCCAGTGTTTCACCATGGCCGAACCAGGCCATAACAGTTCGGCAGCTTCGCACACCGTCCGCACACCCTCCGGGCGGAAACACTGACGACCGGCATCAGCATGGACGGCGAAGGTAAGTAACCTTGCATCCGGCTGTCCAACCACCCCGGTCCTGCCCGGCCTGGGCGGTGGTACACGAACAAGCGGGCATCGGAGGGGCGGCCGCACCATGAGTTCGGGAGAACTGGGCGTCGATACTCGTACGAGGAGTGCTGTGATCACCGCGCGTGCGGCTGCGACTTTCGACCCCGTCGGGCGTTCCGTCGCGACGGCGCGCTCCTTCGTCCGCGACACCCTGCAAGGCTGGGGCTTCACCGACATCGTCGACGACGCCGTCGTCCTCACCAGCGAACTGGTCACCAACGCCGTCGTCCACGCGGGCACCGCGGCCGACGTCCTGTGCCTGCGCACCGAGGACGCCGCGCGCATCGAGGTCTCCGACCGCTACCCGGAGCGCGAGATCCCGCTCCAGCAGTCCTCGCTGAGCATGGGCAGCCCCGACCGCGAGGGCGGCCGCGGCCTCCAGCTCTGCGCCGCGCTCGCCACCCGCTGGGGCGTCGAGTACACCCCCACGCACAAGCAGGTCTGGTTCCAACTCGACCTCCCCCACCGCCGCGTGGGCACCCGCACCGCGGGCCCCGCCCTCCCCGCCGACCTCCTCCCCGTCGCCGACGGCAGGGTCCGCGTCGCCGTCATCCAGATCGACAGCGCCGGCGCGGTCTCCGCCTGGAACGAGGACGCCGAGGAGCTCTTCGGATACGCCGCCGCCAAGATCCTCGGCAAACCCCTGAACGACCTCGCGGCCTGGCCCCACACCCCCGGCACCAGCACCGGCATCGCCGAGGCCCTCCAGCTCTCACGCTGGGAAGGCAGCTACGGCATCCGCGGCTCCCACGGCCGCGTGATCCCCGTCTACGCCTCCCACCTGCGGGTCCGCGACACCGACGGCGAACCGTCCACGGTCTGCCTCCTCGTCAGGGACGACGAGCGCGCCGTACTGCAGACGCCGCTGCGCGGCGCGGCCCCCGAACAGGCCACCCTCAACGAGCCGAACGCCACGGACCCCTTCGAGGTCTTCATCGGCTCACCCGCCCCCGACGACCTCGACGGCCTGCTCCAGCGCACCGTCGAGCGAGCCCGCGACATGCTCGACGGCGACGCCGCCTTCCTCCTCCTCGCCACCGACGACGAGACGGAGCTGGAGGTCCGTGCCTCCACGGGCCTGCCGTCCGCGACGCAGCGCTTCGCCCGCGTCCCCGTCGAAGCGGGCCCGGGACGGTACGGCTCGGCCCGCATGCCGGCCGTCCACGAGGACCTCACCGTCGTCCCCGGAGCCGTCCCGCTCCTCAGCGGCACGGGCATGCGCTCCGTCGTCACCGTCCCCCTCAAGGTCGAGGGCCGCCTCACCGGCTCCCTCGGCGTCGCCGCCGAGTCCCCCGACCGGTACTCGAACGAGGAGGCGCTGCGCCTCCAGTTCGCCGCCGACCGCATCGCCCTGGCCGTGGAGTCCGCGCGCCTCGGTGAACTGGAGCGGCTCCGCCGCGGCTCGCTCTCCTTCCTCGTCGAGGCGTCCGACCTCCTCGCGGGCACCCTGGACCGCGACCAGACCCTGGCCCTCATGGCCCAGATGACGGTCCCGACGCTCGCCACCTGGTGCGCCGTCTACACCATCGCCGACCAGTCGGCCGAGCCCTACCTGTCGTACGTCCTGCACGAGGACGAGGAGCGCATCGACGGCCTCAAGGCCCTCCTGTCCAAGATCGCCCCGCCCGACCCGGTCCCCACGCCCGGCGCCCGCGTCTGGGCGGCCCCCTCCGAGGCCGCGCACCAGGCGGCGCTCCGCACCTCCATGCGCAGCCTGGGCCTCGGCGAACCCATGAGCGTGGGCTCGGGCATCGGCACCACCCTCTCCACGGCGTCCGCGGTGGGCGGCGAGACGGTCGTCCTGCCGCTGGTGGCCCGCAACCGCGTCATCGGCATGCTCACGCTCGGTAAGCCCTCGGACGAGCACTTCCGCCAGGAGATCCTGGAATTGGCCGAAGATCTCTCCCGCCGGGCCGCCCTCGCCCTCGACAACGCCCGGCTGTACTCCGAGCGCACCGCCATCAGCCAGTCCCTCCAGCGCAGCCTGCTGCCGCCGGGACTCCCGCAGGTGCCCGGCGTCGAGGTCGACGTCATCTACCGCGCGGCCGGCGAGGGCAACGAAGTCGGCGGCGACTTCTACGACCTCTTCCCCATCCGCGACGGGGCCTACGGCTTCGCGATCGGCGACGTCTGCGGCACGGGCCCGGAGGCCGCCGCCGTCACGGGCCTGGCCCGGCACGCGCTGCGCCTGCTCGCCCGCGAGGGCTTCGGCGGCCCCGCCGTCCTCGAACGCCTGAACGCGGCGATCCTGGACGAGGGCGCCCGCAGCCGCTTCCTGACCCTCCTGTACGGCGAGTTGTGGCCGCAGGAGGACGGCTCCGCGGTCCTGAAGATCGTCTGCGCGGGCCACCCGCTCCCGCTCCGCCTGCGCCAGGACGGCACGGTCGAGCCGTACGCGGAACCGCAGCCGCTGCTCGGCGTCATGGAGGACCTCGAACTGTACGAGCAGACGATGACGCTCGACCCCGGCGACGTCCTGCTCTGCGTCACCGACGGTGTCACCGAGCGCCGCGAGGGCACCCGCATGCTCGGCGACGACGGCCTCGCGGACGTCCTCACGACCTGCACGGGCCTCACGGCCGGCGCGGTGGCGGCCCGCATCATGCGCGCGGTGGAGCGCTTCGCCTCCGACGCCCCGTCCGACGACATGGCGATCCTCGCGATGCGCGTCCCCGGCCTCCAGAAGGACTGACCGCCGCACCGGGGCACCGCCGGGTGCCCCGGCCCCGGCCGCGCCACCCCTGAACGCACTGAAGGCCCCCGTCCGACAGGACGGGGGCCTTCACCAGATGAGCCCCCAAGCGGAATCGAACCGCTGACCTTCTCCTTACCATGGAGACGCTCTACCGACTGAGCTATAGGGGCCTGCTGCGCTCCGGGGGTTTTCCCCGCGGCAACGGAATAGATCATACCTGAATTCCACGCCCGTTCGAACCGCCCATTCCTCTGGACCGCCCCCTGCTTCGCTGCCACCCTGCGCCCATGCCGTCCCTACGCCACACGCGCCGCGCGCCCCTTCTCGCCACGGCAGCGGTCCTGCTTCTGCCCCTGGCGGCCTGCGGCTCGTCGAAGGAGACCACGGACAACGGACCGAGGCCCACGAAGAAACCGACGGCCACCGTCACACCCCGCCCCGGCGACCAGAAGGTCACGCTCCTCTGGAAAGGCGAGAAACGCGTCTACCGGGTCCACACCCCGCCCGGCTACACCCGCGCCGGCGAACTCCCCCTCGTGATCGCCCTGCATCCCTATCCCGCCGACGGCGAAGCCATGGCGGAGATCAGCGGCCTGAACGCCAAGGCCGACGAGGAGAACTTCCTCGTCGCCTACCCCGACGGCCTCAACGGCGGCTTCAACGCCTTGATCTGCTGCGGCACCGAGGACGACGTCGGCTTCATCCGTACGATCACCAAGACGCTGACCCGTAGCTGGAAGGCCGACCCCGAGCGCGTCTACGCCACGGGCATCTCCAACGGCGGCGACATGGCGTACAGGCTGGCGGTGGAACTCCCCGGCACCTTCGCGGCCATCGCCCCGGTGAGCGGCGGCTATCTGGGCACGGACGCGGAGAAGAAGACCTACGTGCCGAGGACACCGGTATCGGTGATGACCTTCATCGGCGGCCTGGACGAGCACTACGCCGCAATGGACGCGGGCATCAACACCTGGCAGAGGCGCCTGTCCTGCGAGCCGGACGACCGGCGGCAGCTCAAGAACGGCATCAAGAGGACTGCGGCCACATGCCGGGACGGCTCTGAAGTGGTCGTCCACCGGCTGCCGAGGATGGGCCACTCGTGGCCGGACGGGGCGGGCGGCAGCATGTCCGACCCGGAGGCCGGCATCAACGCCACTGACATGATGTGGCGGTTCTTCGAGAAGCACACCCTTGACCCATCGTCATAGGGGTGCGGGTCCGGGCGTCTCAGAAGGCGGGCTGCAGGAGGCCGCCGAGGGCGTTGCACGCGGAGACGACACGCTGCAGGTCCCTGCGCGACATCGAGGCGTCGACCGGCAGTGCCAGTGTCTCGTCCGCGGCCCGCTCGGTCTGCGGCAGGCGCACGTCCCGCCGGAACCGCGGCAGCCGGTGCACCGGAGTCTTCACCGGCACCCAGCAGTTGACGCCGCGGGCACGCACGGCACGCGCGAAGGCGTCACGGTCGGGCCGTCCGTTCCCCGGCACCCGCACGACGTACTGCTGATAGGTGTGGTCCGCGCCGCCCTCGGGCGTCATGACCCCGCTGAGCCGTCCGCTGAGGTACGCGGCATGCGCGCGCCGCCGGGCGAGCCCGTCGTTCGCGGCCTCCGACTCGTTCCGCTCCAGCACCAGCAGCCCGTGCCGTTCTCCTACGTCACGCAGTCGTCGTACGTCGGCCTGGTTCCCGAAGCGGTGCTCGACGATGACGGCGGCCGTACGCGGGCCGACGGCCTCGGCAACGGCGCCCGGAGCGATGCAGTATGACGCCGGATCTATGTCGGCGAAGACCGGCACCGCTCCCGCGAGGACCACGTCTTCGGCGGTCTCGGCGTCGCCGTACGCGGACACGACCACCTCGTCACCGGCACCGATGCCGGCGGCGCGCAACATCCCCACAGTCCTCATGCCTCCGAATGTTGGCTGCGCAACGTGAACGGCAAGTGACGCAAAACAAAAAAGAGCTGGTCCCTGAACCGAAGTTCAGGGACCAGCTCTTCATCAAAAGGAGTTCGGCGGCGTCCTACTCTCCCACAGGGTCCCCCCTGCAGTACCATCGGCGCTATGAGGCTTAGCTTCCGGGTTCGGAATGTAACCGGGCGTTT